>DATJAD010000192.1:0-22057 GCA_035516615.1 Candidatus Acidiferrum sp. | reverse complement strand
CATTTCGCACAACCTGAAAAATCCGCTGGGATCCATCAAGACAATATTGCAGGTGCAGCTAGAAAACCCGGAGTTGCCGAAGACGATTCGCGGCGAGACGCAGCTCATATTGGAGGAGATCGGAAGACTTTCCTCGAAATTGAATCAACTACTGCAATTCAGCAGGCCGACGATTACTGGGGAGAAAGACTCCTCCACAAGCGATGCGGCAGTTGTAGCAAGGGAAGTGACAGAAGTCTTGCGGCACGAAGCGGATCGAAAAGGGGTCGCATTGCTGTTCGGGGAGTCCGCGATGCCAGCATGCGTCCAGGCCAGCAATGAAGCGGTGAGCGACATCCTCTCCAACCTGGTGATGAATGCGCTGGAGGCGGCGCCGCGCGGGGGAAGCGTGCGCGTAAGTGTTTCGCGAAATGAAGACGGATGCTTGCTGGCGGTAGAGGACGATGGGCCGGGAATTCCGCAGGAGCTGAGCGAGAAAATCCTGCAGCCGTTTTTCACGACGAAAACGCACGGGACGGGATTGGGCCTCGCGATTGTCGCGCGCCGCGCTTCGGAAGTGGGGGGAAGCGTGGAATTCGTCAGTCCGGCGAGAAATGGACGGGGAACGCGATTTGTAGTGACACTGCCCTTGGGAGACAAGAAGCGATGAAGACGATCCTGATCGTGGATGACGAGCCCGCGGCTCGCTACGGCCTGCGGCGCGCGCTGGAAGCCAAGTATCGCATCGCTGAAGCGGATTCGGCGGAAGCCGCACGCAGTGCGTTGGAAACGGAAAAGCCCGATCTGATTCTTCTGGATGTCGTTTTGCCGGGGCAAGATGGACTTTCTTTTTTGAAGTGGATGCGTGAGCAGGGGAACGACGCACCTGTCCTGATGATTTCAGCTCTGGATAATGCAAAGACAGCTGTAGACGCGCTTCGATTCGGGGCTTCCGATTACCTGGTGAAGGGATTCGAGCTGGACGAATTGCGCCAGCGCGTGGCCAATCTGCTGAAGCTGGCTTCACTTGAAAAAGAGAACGAAGCGCTGCGCAGCCGTCTGGCGACAGAGGGCCAATTTGGACAGATGATCGGGCGGTCGGCGGAGATGCGGCGCGCATTCGAAATGGCGGACCGGGTGGCGCCAGCTGACTCGACGGTGTTAATCCTCGGTGAAAGCGGCACAGGCAAGGATCTATTGGCGCAGGAAATTCATGCCCGCTCGCGACGCGCCGGAAAGCCATTCGTCGCGGTGAATTGCGCAGCACTTCCGGAGACGCTGATTGAATCGGAGCTTTTCGGATACGAGCGTGGCGCTTTCACGGGCGCGGCGCAGCAGAAAAAAGGAAAACTCGAACTAGCCAGTGGAGGCACTTTATTCCTCGATGAAATCGGCGACATGAACCCAGTGATGCAAGCGAAAGTCCTGCGCGCATTGGAAAATCGCACCATTGAGCGGCTCGGAGGAACGCAAGCGATTCCCGTGGATGTCAGAGTGATCAGCGCGACGCACCGGGATCTGCCGGCCGAAATCCGCGCAGGAAAATTCCGCGAGGATTTGTTTTACCGGCTGCGCGTGGTGACGATCGAACTGCCCCCATTGCGCGCGCACAAGGAAGACATTCCCGTCCTCGGGGAGGCCTTTTTGAAAATACACGCATCTCGCCTTGGACGAGCAGGGCGTCTCAGCCGGGAAGCCCTTTCGGCGATCGAGCGTTATGATTGGCCGGGCAATGTACGCGAATTGAAGAACGCCCTGGAGCGCAGTCTGGTGCTGAGCCGTGGTGAAGAGATTGAGGCAAGCGATCTGCCGCAAGAAGTGACGAGCGGGGAGCCGCTCACATACCGGCAATCGGAGGATGGGCCCAATTCTGGTATGAGCGAACGCGACTTTCGCGAGGCGAAACGCAAGTTCGAAATCGCCTGGCTGACGAAGCAGCTTGTAGGACACCGTTGGAACGTATCGCGAACTGCGGCGACGATCGGATTGCATCGCCAGAGTTTGCAGGAAAAATTGCGCGAACTCGGGATTCGCCGGCCGGGGAAAGAAGCTCTGGACGGAGAGGTGTAAGCTCCCAAGAAGATAGTTTGGAGTGGGGTGTTCGCGACACAAATGGAATTGATGAGCAAATGAAGGCGCTTGGGTACGTGCAGGCAGGCGGCGCAAGCACGCGCTTTGGACAAGACAAAGCTTTGGTGAAACTTGGTGGCCAGACCATGCTCGAAAGGTCTTGCGCTCTCCTGCAAGAGGCCATTGGGAACGCGACGATTGTAGTGGGCGCGGTGAGATACGAATTCCCAACAGCCCGTCATATCGAGGACCGCTGGCCGGGCGAAGGGCCGCTCGGCGGCATCATTACGGCACTCGAAGACGCCAAGCAGCAGTCGCAGCGCGGCGAATGGGCGCTCATCGTGAGTTGTGACATGCCTTTTCTGACCACCGCGTGGCTGAAGCATATTGTTGAGCTGGCGGAGAAGAGCGATGCGGACGCCATCGTGCCGCGCTCGGACAGTGGTCTGGAGCCGCTGTGCGCCTGCTGGCGGATTGCGTCCACGGAGCAATTACAGACAGCTTTCGGAGCGGGAGTCCGAAAAATCGGTGAAGCCCTGCAACGCGTGCGCATGGAAGTGCTTGACGAGCCCGAATGGAAACGGTTTGATACGGCAGGGCGGCTTTTCTGGAACATGAATACGCCTGCGGATTTCGAGGAAATCCGCAAGGCTTGGGATGCGCACAAATCGTGAGCGACCATTTTCTAGACAATCCGGGCATGAGCGGCGGAGCAACGGACAATGCCGTACGGAGCGCCGGGGCACCGCAGGAACCGGAGAATTATTTTGAGTTTCGCGGCGTATCCAAAGCATTCAGCGACCGGCCGGTGCTGGACCATGTAAGCTTCACCGTAAAGCGCGGCGAGACCTGCGTGATCATGGGGCGAAGCGGGGTGGGGAAATCGGTCACCCTGAAGCACATCATGGGATTTCTCAAGGCCGATTCGGGGCAAGTGATCGTCGCGGGGCAAGACGTCACCCATCTGAGCGAAAAAGAATTCAGCGAAGTGCGACGCAAAGTCACGATGGTATTTCAATCGGGCGCACTCTTCGATTCGCTGACCGTCGGCGAAAACATCGCTTTTCCGCTGACCGAGCAACCGGGTTTGACGGCGGAGGATATCGAGTCCTACGTTGCAAAGCTCGCGCGAGAGCTCGAAGTCGAAGAGGTTCTGGACAAGCTGCCGAGCGAACTTTCCACCGGAATGAAGCGTGCCGTAGCCATTGCGCGGGCACTGGCGCAGAATCCCGACGCAATTCTCTACGATGAGCCGACGACGATGGTTGATCCGATCATGGCCGGACACATGGGCGACCTGATCCTGCGCTTGAAAGAAAAATTTCACCGCACTTCCATCGTCGTCACTCACGACACGCACCTTGCAAAGCGTCTGGCGGACAACATCGTTTTTCTCCAGGACGGCAGAGTGACGTTCTTCGGGCCCTGGGAAGAGTTTGAAGATTCGAAAGATCCGTTTTTGCACAATTTCCGCATGCAGGATGCGCTGATTCCCGCCCTGGACGTGACTTTGTGAGTTCTGCCGCCGGAAGTTCTTCCGATCCCCGAAGCCAGCTTCGCCGAGCGATGGGTTTTTGGGACGTGCTGTTTTTTAACATCGCGACCGTCCTGGGGCCGCGGTGGATTGCCGCCGCCGCGCACAATGGAACTTCTTCCATCAGCCTGTGGGTACTTGCGGCGGTGCTTTTTTTTGTTCCCAGCGCGCTGGTGATTAACGAACTTTCTTCGCGTTTTCCGAATGAAGGCGGGCTTTACGTATGGTCGAAGGAAGCCTTCGGTGATTTTCACGGCTTCGTCGCGGGGTGGTGCTACTGGATCTACACAGTTTTTTATTTTCCGGGATTGCTACTCGCCAGCGCGTCCATGAGCGCTTATGTGTTGGGTGCGCGGGGCGAGACGCTTGCGAATAGCCGGGAGTTTCAGATCTGGATCTCTCTTGCGCTGCTGGCGGTCGCCGTCATCCTGAATATCATCGGCTTGAATATCGGCAAATGGTTGCAGAACGCCGGCGGAGTTTCGACATACATTCCGTTGCTGATTCTCGCGGCGATCGGCGGAATGCTTTGGCTCCGGCACGGATCCGTCACGCATTTTACCTGGAACAACATGCTGCCCCACTGGAACTGGGACACGGTGAATTTCTGGTCGCAAATTGCTTTTGCGTTTACCGGATTGGAACTAGTGTCCGCGATGAGCGAAGAAATTCGTGATCCGCGGAAAACGCTGCCCCGGGCCGTCTATGCCTCGGGCGCGATGATCGCCTTTATTTATGTGGTCGGCACATTCGCGGTGCTCGCCATGTTGCCGGGCGACCAGGTGAATCCACAGAGCGGCGTTTTCCAGGCCATCACCTCGGGCTCGGCAATTTTGGGCATTGGATTTCTCGGAGTGCTCGCCGCATTGCTGGTCTCCGTGGGAAACGCGGGGGGAGTGGGCAGCACCGTGGCGGGCATTGCGCGTGTCCCGTTTGTCGTGGGCATTGATCGCTACATGCCCAGGGCCTTCGGCAAGATTCATCCCAAGTGGAAGACGCCGTACATCTCCATTCTGGTGCAGGCGCTCATTTCGGGAGCCGTGCTGCTGGCGAGTCAGATCAACGAGACAACCATCGGTGCCTATCAAGGCCTGGTGGCCGTGGCCGTCATTCTCTATTTCATTCCGTTTTTGTACATGTACGGCGCGGCGATGAAGCTTGCCGGACGCAAGGATCGCGCGGAAAACAAGAGCGCCGTGCTCATTCCTGGAGGCAAGATTGGCGTGTGGATCGCCGGAGGGCTCGCGTTTGTGGTTACTCTCGCAAGCATTTTCTTTTCCCTGATTCCGCCAGGGGAAACGGAAAACAAAGTTGCCTTCGAGCTGAAGATTGTTAGCGCAACCGTGGTGACGATCGCAATCGGCCTCTCTCTGTATTGGCGGGGCGCGCGGGCCAAGGGCCGCGAGACCGGCAGAGCTTGAGTTTAGCTTCCGCGGTTCGCCAAGGTCTCTGCGCCGAAGCCCTGCTCTATCAATTCCTCGATGGAAAGGGAAGAGTCGGCCGCTCCTCCCTGCCGCGCGCTCAGATAGCGTTCGATATATTTTCCCAGGATATCGCCTTCGAGGTTTACCGGATCGCCCGGCTTGCGATCGCGAATGTTGGTTCGCTCATAGGTAAGCGGAATGATGGCAATTTCCGCGGTGAGATTCCGCCAGCGCGCGACGGTAAGGCTGATGCCGTCAATCGCGAGAGAGCCTTTCAGTACGATGTACGGCGCGATTCCGGGGGGAATCTCGACGCCGTACCACCAGTTTTCGCCTTCCGGGGTGAGATGCGTGACGCGGCCCACGCCGTCCACGTGGCCGAGGACAAAGTGGCCGCCAAACTCTTTTCCCGCGGTCATCGGCTGCTCGAGATTGACGCGCGAGCTTGCCTTCAGTTCGAAGAATGAGGTTTTGTTGAGCGTTTCGCCGGAAAGATCAGCGGAGAACTGGTCGCCGTCAACGGAAACGACGGTAAGGCAACAACCATTCACGGCGATGCTGTCCGAAACCTTCAGCTGGCCGCTGAGCGTGGGCACATGAATGGTGACTCGCCCGCCCGTCGTGCCGGCCGAGAGGGCGCTGATTGTGCCGAGATGCTCGATGATGCCGGTAAACATTTCCGTACGCCGAGAATAAACTCTTTGCAAAGATAGCGGAAACGGGCAAAAGCCGCCACTCCCGCCTTCAAAGATTTTTCCCTCAGGAGTAGAACAAACTTTACTAGAATTCTGTAAGATTGAGCACTACGGAAAGGCATGCCAGGCTACAAATCGGCGAATGCGTTGTCCGAACGGAAAAGGCCGCAATTGCCCGAGGCGGGAGTGGACCGGAACAATGAGCGAAGAACCCCAAGATTGCGAACTCGGCATGGGCCGCAAAATCACGCGCCGCGATTTTCTGGATGGCGTGGCGCTGGCCATCGGCGGCGCGGCTGTGGCGATGAATGTCTCCTGCGCGCACGCGTTCGGAGATGGATTCGTATCACATGAAGGTTTAAATGAGTCGCCGGACTATCCTCCCGGGCTGACGGGACTGCGCGGAGATCAAGCGGGCGTGTACACCTATGCACACAAGCTGCGCGACGGCAAGAAATGGGAGACGCTCGGCACTCCGGAAAAAAGCGGCGAAACGTACGACCTTGTTATTGCCGGCGCGGGGATCAGCGGCCTGGCGGCCGCGCATTTCTATCAGAAAAAAGCGGGCAAGGACGCGAAGATCCTGCTTTTGGATCCTCACGACGATTTTGGCGGGCACGCGCGGCGCGACGAATTCCACGCTGGCGGCAGGCTGGTCTTGGCGAACGGCGGCACGCAGTCGCTCGAAAGTCCCGGCGAATACAGTTCGGTTGCTAAGGGAGTCTTGCGCGACCTCGGAGTGGACGTGCAGAAGTTCTACAAAGCCTACGATGAGAAACTGTACGCGAACCTGGGTACCGGCTGTTTTTTGGACAAGAAAACGTTTGGCGCGGACCGCCTCCTCACCGGAATGGGCCAGACGCCTTGGCCGGAGTTTCTCAGCAGATCGCCGCTCTCGGAAAAAGTGCAGAGGGACATCGCGCGCGTCTATACGGACAAGAAAGACTACCTCGCGGGAATGTCAATCGAGCAGAAGATCGCTCTGCTGAAGCGTATCAGCATGAAGGAGTATCTGACGAAGCATTGCGCGCTCATCCCCGAGGCGCTGCCGTTTTTTCAGAAATTTCCGCATGACCTGTTTGCCGTGGGGATTGACGCGATCTCCGCCTATGCGTGTTACGAAAATCCCGACGACTACGGTTCGTTCAAATATCCCGGTTTCGATGGGCTCGGTTTTCCCCCGCTCGAAAAGGAAGAGCCATACATCTTTCATTTTCCCGACGGCAACGCTTCCATCGCGCGGCTGCTGGTGCGTGCGCTGATTCCGGAGGCAATGCCGGGCCATTCGATGGAAGACGTGGTGACTTCGATAGCGGATTACAGCAAGCTGGATCGGCCGGAAAACCCCGTGCGCATCCGGCTGAGCAGCACGGTGGTGCGCGCCAAGCAGGATGGCACTCCCGGATCGTCTAAAGAGGTGGAAGTGGCCTTCGTGCGTGACGGGAAATTGGAAAAAGTCACGGCCAAGAATTGCGTTCTGGCGTGTTACAACGCGATGGTGCCGTACTTGTGCCCTGAGCTTCCCGAAAAGCAGAAGGAAGCACTGCATTATTGCGTGAAGGCGCCGTTTCTCTATTCGCGGGTAGCGATCAAAACCTGGGAGCCGTTCGCCAAGCAGGGAATTCATCAGATCATGGCGCCGGGAAGTTACCACTCGTTTGTTGCGCTGGATTTCCCAGTGAGCATCGGTGAATACAAGTTTCCGAGCAAGCCGGATGAGCCTGCGGCATTGTTCCTTCTACGTAGCCCGTGCAGTCCCGGTGTGCCGCGCCGCGACCAATACCGCGCTGGCCGCTACGAACTGATAAGTACCCCGTTTGAAACCATCGAACGAAACATCCGCGACCAATTGCAGAGAATGTTCGCGCCGGTGGGATTCGAAGCGGCGCGCGACATTGCTGCCATCACCGTGAACCGCTGGGCCCACGGCTACGCGTATGAATATGATTGGTATTCCGACAACAATCTCATCGGGAAGCCGAGGCCGAATACGATTGCCCGCGCACCCTTCGGCAGAATCACCATCGCGAATTCGGATTCAGCGGCCCGCGCGTACACCGACGCGGCGATTGACGAGGCCTGGCGCGCCGTGAACGAGCTGCCCACGGTCTGAGTCCGGCAAAATATCCGATGGCGATCCGCGAAAAAAACTATTGGCTGCAAACCGTGGAAATGCCGCAGTTCGAGGTGCGGCCCCTGCCGGAAAAAGCGGATGTGGCCGTGATCGGTGCGGGATTTACCGGGCTTTCCGCAGCGCGTGCGCTGGCGAAGCGCGGCGCAAAAGTCGTCGTACTCGAGGCGCAGAGCGTGGGCTGGGGCGCTAGTTCACGCAATGGCGGAATGGTGCTCACGGGACTGAAGCTCGGCATTCCAAAATTGATCGCGCGCTATGGCAAGGAAGCTACGCTGAGGATGTACGCTGCGTCGCTAGCTTCGATTGACTGTGTCGAGCAAATCGTGCGCGAAGAAAAGATTGATTGCAATTTCACGCGTTGCGGCCATCTGGAAGTCGCGTGCAAGCCGAAACACTTTGGCGAATTTCGCCGGGGAGCAGAAACGATCGCGCGCGAGTTCGGTCACAAACTGGGGATCGTCGAGAAGAAGGACTTGCAGAGTGAGATCGGCTCGGCGATTTACCATGGCGGCCTTGTGGATGAAACAAGCGCGGGTGTGAATCCGGCGCGGTACGTGGCGGAACTGGCGCGCGCAGCGTTCGGCGCAGGCGCGGAGATTTGCGAGAATACGCGCGTCGCAAAACTGGGCAGGGGATCCCGGGGTAGCGCGCCAGGCTGGAAAATCGAGACTTCTCGGGGCTCACTGTGGGCTCGCGAGATTCTTGTCGCGACGAGCGGGTACACAAGTTCCGTTACGCAAGCGCTGCAAAGGAAAATCATTCCCATCGGGTCGTTCATCATCGTGACGGAGGTTCTTCCGGAAGCTTCGGCGCGCGAACTCAGCCCGCGAAACCGCATGATCTACGATTCCAAGAATTATCTGTATTACTACCGGCTGACCCCCGACCGCCGGATGCTCTTCGGTGGGCGCGCGGCGTTCTTCCCAGAAAGCGAAAATACGGTGCGCGAAAGCGCGGAAATTCTGCGCCGCGGCATGCTGCAGGTTTATCCCCAGCTTCGCAAAACGAATGTGGAATATGTCTGGGGCGGAACGCTGGATTTTGCGTTTGACATTATGCCGCACGCCGGAAAACTCGATGGCATGCACTTCTCGGTAGGCTACGCGGGCCACGGCGTCGCGATGGCAACCTATCTGGGATCAAAGATGGCGGAATCCATTCTTACTGGTTCTGACGAAAACCCCTTTGCCGGGATTCCATTTCCCGGCGCGCCTCTCGGATTGTATAGCGGCAAGCCGTGGTTTCTGCCTTTCGCAGGCGCTTGGTACAAGTTTCTTGATTGGATCAGTTGAAGCGTCTCAAGTCGTCAGGCCGCTTGCACGTGCCGCTTGGCGAAAACATAAGCAATCGGACCAAGCAGAAGTGCCGCAGGCCCGAGGATCAGGACGAATCTGTCGCCGCTGGCGACGCTCCCCAAAATAGCAATGGCTGCCATCACAACCGGCGCAGTAACGGAGTAAAAGAGCCCACCACGCCCACCTGGAATCACGAACGGCCGCTTCAAATCAGGATGCGTCTTCCGCAATCGCCAACCGGAAAGCGCCGTCATGATCGTGGTGGCGACGCGCAACCACGCGTAAACCGCGATCAACTCCGTGAGGGTGTGAATCGCGAGAAGCGCGTAGATGATTCCGGAAACAATGATGGCGACGGCCGGCGTCCCGTAACGCGGATGCAACCGCGTCAGGCTACGCGGAAGAAATCCGTCTTCGGCCATGGCGAAGGGCATGCGAGTGGTTGCAAGGACTGTGGCGTTCAAAAGCGAAGCGTTCGTGATCATGGCGGCAAGCGTCATCCAGACGCCAAGCCACGGCCCGCCGATCAGCTTCGCGGCGGTAGAGAAATATCCGGAGTTCCAGTCCTGCCAGTTGTTCAGCGTCGCGAGCGAGGCGAAAGTTGGAAGAAAGTAGGTCGCAATCGAAAGCGGCACGACGATCGCGAGCGCCAGCGGATAATTGCGCCGCGGATTCTCCACTTCCTCAGCCACAGTAGAGAGCTGTTCGTAGCCGGAATAAAGCCAGATGCCGAGCGCCAGCCCGACGCCAAAAACCTGAATGAACGGTTTGTGCGGCGGAGTGAGCGGCACGAAAGGATTGTGATGCCAGTGCAGGAGGCCGATCACGATCATCACCAGCACGGGCAGGAGCACGAAGATCTCCATCGCCCCGGAAACTTTGCCGACCAGCTTGATGCCGCGCACGTTGACGTAAATGATCAGCGCGATGAACGCGAGGCATACCGCGTAGTGCCGCCAGCCATGAAGAGCGGGGAAGTACGCGGCGAGATAGTCCGTGAAGAGCACGGCATACGCGCCGCCGAGCAGAAACGACGCGGACCAGTTCCACCAGCCTGCCAAGAATCCCCAGAAATCGCCGTAGCCTGCGCGCACCCAGCGGTAAAATCCGCCTTGCACGGGCATTGCTGTGGTCAACTCCGCGACGATGAACGAGATCGGAATGCACCAAAAAAGTGGAATCAGAAGATCGAACAGCAGCGTCATGCCCGGGCCGGAAGTCGTGACTTGTTCTTCGAGGCCGAACGGCCCGCCCGTCGTGTAGGAATACATCACGAAGACGAACGAGAAGATGCCGGCTTTTGCGGCGGCAGACTTCAGAGCGAAGGATTTTGAGGCTTTGGGCACAGCGAAACGAAGATTACCCCACCTCGCGCCTCAAAGCGCTAGAGACCGATTTGAGACTAACGCAAACGGAGTTCTTGGACCCTCTCTTCCTCGATAGGCGTGCTGCCACATCTGGCCGGAAGGTATCGCTGTCTGCGCAGCACGGCAAGCCATAAGGCATCAACTTCCTTGTCCGCTGATTTGACAATCACGAGGTTCTGCCACTGGCCATCGGTACCGATGATCCCATCAACGATGAAAGGGCGCCTCCATAGGCTTGATGGTATTGAAGGCGGAAGAGCAAAGCCTTGATCCATAGCAGTAAGCTTGGCCGGAACGGGATTCGAGCACCAATGCATCCATCCTGCGCCATCAGCATGGACAAAAACAGAATCCTGGGGGTTCGCTGGATCCAATTGTGTTACGCGAACTTCCATTGTCGGCTTATTCGAGTTAAATTCCGCCAGTACGCGCGGAAATTGATGCCCGGCAAACTCCGCGTAGTCCTGGAATCGCTGTTCGGTGTGGCCTCCAACGTACTCGACACGGGTCGGGATCCCAGAAGTCCAGTCGAGGTACAGCTTCTTCCAAGGGTTACCATCCACGGATATCTCGATGCTTTTCTCTCGCGATGTTTCGGTTTTTTTCTCCTTCAACTTTCGTCCCGCCGCATCCGAAGACCAACGAATCGAACGCGGAAACTCGAGAAGCTTGCGGAGGTTATAGATCTCAAGCGGGAGCCAGCGTGGATTACGCATGATATAGATCCTGTCGGTCGCGGCGACGCGCGTTTGAGAAAATCCGGGGAGCCTTATTTCATCCCGCCAAAGGGTGGGCAACTTCCAGAGCAGGTCGTAAGTTCCATCCGTCGCGACGCCCTTGTCGTCGTACAACTTGAGAGTTGCCGTGAGATGAAACGAACTACTGCCGGGTGAGCGGATGTCCGTGAGTCGTTCTGCCTTCTCCAGCAGATTCTCTGCTTTGGAGTCACTCTTGTTAGCCCCGGTACCCGTCGGCATGATAGTTGAGGCGAGGAGGGCGACCACAAGATAGATCCCGAACTTGGCCGAGTGTCGGACCGAGATCGCACGGAGGATTTGCTGCATCACCATTCCTCGATGTTTTACGGATGGGTCCCAGGAACCTTTTTTGAGCAGCCCGTTAGAACTTGCGGGAATGTTCCTTGGCCCAGCGCTCGACGACAACTTTCTTGTCGGTGTAGAACTCGACGGAATCGCGGCCCTGGCCGTGCAAATCGCCGAAAAAGCTGTCTTTCCATCCGGTGAACGGGAAATACGCCATGGGCGCGGCGACGCCGATGTTGATGCCAATGTTGCCGGCAGGCGCCTCATAGCGGAAGCGCCGAGCAGCCGCACCGCTTGACGTAAATAGCGAAGCCTGATTGCCATAAGGATTCTTTTCGAGGAAAGCCAGCGCCTCGTCCATGCTGTCAGCGTGCACCATGCTCAAAACGGGCCCAAAGATTTCCGTGTGCGCCAACTCGCTTTGCGGCGCGATGCCGTCCAGGATCGTCGGCTTCACGAAATTGCCTGATTCGTAGCCCGCGACTTTCGTGTTCCGTCCGTCCACAAGGACTTTCGCGCCTTCTTTCTCGCCCTGTCCGATCAGCGTTTCGATGCGCGCCTTGCTTTGCGGCGTGATAACGGGCCCCATCTGCACTCCTGCGTCCAACCCGTTGCCCACGCGAATTTTCGACGCTGCTTCGGCCATAGAATCGCGAAATGTTTTCTGCGCTTCGCCAATCGAGATGGCGACGGAAACCGCCAGGCAGCGCTGCCCCGCGCAGCCGAACGCACTGTCGCTGATGATCTGCGTGGCCATGTCCATATCCGCGTCGGGAAGCACGATCACGGGATTTTTTGCCCCGCCCTGGCACTGCGCGCGCTTGCCGCTCGCCGCCGCGCGCGAATAAATGTATTTCGCCACGGGCGTCGAGCCGACAAAACTGATCGCGCGTACTTTCGGATGATCCAGCAACGTGTCCACCGCCGTCTTGCCGCCATTGACCAGATTGACGACGCCCTTCGGCAGGCCCGATTTTTCCAGCAATTCAAACGTGCGCTGCATCGTCAACGGTACGCGCTCCGATGGCTTGATCACAAACGTATTCCCGGTCGCAATCGCGTAGGGAAGGAACCAGAACGCGATCATGCCTGGAAAATTGAACGGCACAATCGCCGCCGTGACGCCCAGCGGCTGCCGAATCATCATTTCATCAATCCCGCGCGCGACGTCCTCGAGGTTGTATCCCTGCATCATCGTGGGAATGCCGCAGGCAACTTCGACGTTCTCGATCGCGCGACGCCATTCCGCCTTCGCTTCCGTGAAAGTTTTTCCGTTTTCCGCGGTGATCGACCGGCTCAGTTCATCAATGTGTTCTTCGAGCAGCACTTTTAACTTAAAGAGCGGCTGGATACGGTCCTCGGGGGGAGTACGCCGCCATTCTGGAAACGCGGCTGCCGCCGCTTCCACCGCGGCATTCACTTCCGCAGCTTCCGCCAACGGAACCTTCGCCAGGACCGCAGCCGTGGCTGGATTTACGACGTCTTGCCAGTTCGTGGATTTCGAGGCGGTCCAGTGGCCTCCGATAAAATGCGGAATTCGAACATCCGAGACTGCTGTGGCGCACATGAAATCACCTCAAGAGAAAAAGAAAGCCGTCCTTTCAGAGCACGGACACGTCAACTTTCCATTTAACCCACTCAATTCTATCGCAATTGGCAAACGCCGCACCTTGGAATCTCGAGGCGGTACGCATCAATCCTTCAGCCGGGCCTCCACTACGAATTCCGGTCCGAACTCGAGATTGCGCGTTTCGTAATTGGCTATCTTGCGCGGAGACAACCCTCCCTTCGCGAACGGCACCGTCGCGCTGCCAGCCAGCTTCGGAGAATAGAAAAGCACAAGCTTGTCCACGATCCCTGCTCTCAGCGCGGCTCCGTTCAACGTCGGACCCGATTCCAGTAGCACATGCAAGATTTCGCGCCTGCCGAGCTCGCGAAGGACCGACTTCAGATCGAGGAGCCCACGCAGACCCGGTACTCGCACAATCTCCGCACCAGTTTTTTGCAATTTTTGCGCTCGGGGTGAGCTTGGCGGCGCCGCTGTGAACACCAACAAATCCCCGCTGGCGCTCCGCACCAACTTTGATGTCGCCGGCAGTCGAAGCTTGGCATCCAGCACCACGCGAAGCAGCTTGCGCCGTCGCGGAAGCCCGCTTCGGTCGGTCAGCAGCGGATCGTCAGCCAAAACGGTTCCAATCCCGGTGAGCAGCGCGTCCGAAGAGTGCCTCATACGGTGCACTTCCGCGCGCGCCTCTTCCGACGTGACCCATTCGCGTTTTTCCTTTTTCCCCGAAGCAGGCAGAGCGAGCTGTCCATCCAGCGTCAGCGCGGATTTCAGCGCGACGAATGGTTTTCCAGTAGCGCACCATCGAAAAAATCCCTCATTCAGCTCCCTGGCTGTTTGACACAGATCAGCGGGAGCGAAGTCCACTTGCACTCCTGATTCTCGCAGGCGTTCGGAGCCCTCGCCTTTGACCCGGGGATTCAGGTCCTCCGCGCCGATCACGACGCGTGAAATACCCGCGCTCAGGATAGCTTCCGTGCACGGCCCGGTGCGTCCCGTGTGATTGCATGGTTCCAGCGTCACGTACATAGTTGCACCGCGTGCTTTTTCACCCGCCGCTTTCAGAGCAACGATTTCCGCGTGATCGCGCTTTTCGTATTCATGGAACCCTTCGCCAACAATTTCGCCTTCGCGAACGATCACGCACCCGACCGTGGGATTCGGACTCGTCAGACCAATGCCTCTGCGCGCAAGCGATAGCGCGTGCTGCATGAAGCGAATGTCATGCTCATCCATAAGTTCAATCGAACAGGGAATTGACGTATGTTTCCGCGTCGAAGGGCACAAGATCGTCAATCTGTTCGCCCGTGCCGATGAAGCGAATCGGCAGCCCAAGCTCGCGCGCGATCGCCACGACGATTCCGCCCTTCGCTGTTCCATCGAGCTTCGTGAGAATGATGCCGGTGACGCCGACGGTGCCTGTGAACTCGCGCGCTTGTGCTAGGCCGTTCTGGCCCGTGGTTGCGTCCATCACCAACAAAACATCGTGCGGCGCGCCCGGAATCACCTTAGCGGCGGTGCGCTTCATTTTTTCCAGTTCGGCCATAAGATTGGACTTCGTGTGCAGCCGCCCGGCGGTGTCCACGATGACCGCGTCGGCGTTTCGCGATTTCGCCGCCGCCACCGCATCGTAAACGACTGCCGCGGGATCAGCGCCGGATTTTTGCTTTATGACCTCGATGCCGTTGCGCTTGGCCCAGATCTCCAGCTGTTCAATCGCCGCAGCGCGGAACGTGTCCGCAGCGCAAAGCACCACGCTTCTTCCTTCCTTGCGCAAACGATTCGCCAGCTTGCCGATGCTGGTGGTTTTGCCGACGCCGTTCACTCCCACGACAAAAATTACGCGCGGGCCCGTCCCGTTCGAAGCGGCTACGATTTCAGGCGATGTCGCGGCAATGCCGTTTCGAGAGCTGAAAATCCCCGCAATGTGCGATTTGATCTCCCGCTTCAGTTGCGAACGATCCGAAAGGGCATTGCGGTCCAACTTTTCTCTAACGGAATCGAGCACCTCGCGTGTGGTTTTCACGCCAATATCTGCGGAGAGCAGCGCCGTCTCCAAATGCTTGAGCAATGCGGGATCAATCTGGCGCTCGCCCAGAAAAATGTCGTCCACGGTCTCCGAGAGAGCCGCTTTCGTCTTCGTGACTGAGGCCTTCAACCGCTCCAGAAGCGTCGGTTCCGTTTTTTCGGGCTTGCCAAAAAGCGTGATCATGTCTTCAAAAAGTGTAACAGAAGCCGCTCGGAAGCCTTGTATCCGGCGGCGTGGGAAAACACGCCGGTGGAAGAGGAGAGTCTGGCGTGCTGGATCTGGATCGCAGGAGCGGCGGATATAGGCCTGAACTTTTGCCGCTAAACCTGCACTTCAACCGCGGAAAGTCGCAACTTCCCGCTGTTGATTGCAGCTTCGAGGGCCGTGACGACGATGGGGTCAAACTTAGAGCCGGTCAGCGCCTTGATGCGGCCGAGCGCATATTCAAGATCCATCGCCGATTGATACGGCCGATTCGTGGTCATGGCGTCCAGCGTATCCGCAACGCCGATTATCCGTGCCATGAGCGGAATCTGCTGGCCCGTGAGGCCGTAAGGATAGCCGCGGCCGTCAATGTGCTCGTGATGCAGTTCGATGCCCGGAAGCATCTCCTTGAGCTGCGAAACGGGACGCATGATGTTTGCGCCCTTGACGGTGTGCTGCTTCATCAAGTCGAACTCTTCCGGTGTGAGCGATCCTGGCTTTTTCAGAACCCGGTCGTCCACTCCGATTTTTCCCACGTCGTGGAGCAGCGCGGCAATCCGCAGTTTGTCCAGGTCTTCCGCCGAAAGACCAAGTTCCCGCGCGATGAGCGAAGAATATTTCGCCACGCGGCCGGAATGGCCTCGCGTATAGGGATCCTTTTCGTCAATGGCCGCCGCCAGCATGCGGATCGATCCGATGAACAGCTCGCGGTTTTCTTCCGCCGCCTCTTTCAGCTTCTCGATGTACTCTTCTATGTCGCCGGCCATCTTGTTGAAGTTTTCGGCCAGCTCGCTGATCTCTGAAGCGCCCCGCACCGGCGAACGCTGGTGAAATTCTCCGCGGCTGATCGCCCGCGTGGAAGCCGCAAGGCTGCGAATGGGTCCGCTGATCCCCACCGCGAAAAAATAGCCGACGAGCACGGCGGCCAAGACCACCACGGTGACGAAAGCCAGCGCCTGCCGGTTCAATTCCGTCACGCCGGCGTCCGTGCGCGCTTCGGCGAGGCTCCGCTCGGCAACCACGGCCCAGTTCAGTTCCGGGAACGTGCTATATGTCCCCACCATTTCGATGGAGTGCTTCCCCTCGCCCCGGGTGAACCGGATCGTCTCTGTGTTCCGCAATTCAGGCGGCAAGGTCTTGATTCGAGCAACGATCGCGTTCGTGCTGACGTCCTCGCCGGGGGTGTAATCCTTCGTGACCGGATAGGCCACGATGTGGCCCTGGTGATCCACGATGTACACGTTGCGGTCGCGCACGCTCGCGTCGCGAAGACGCTGCAGGATGGGCTTCAACGAAACCACCGCCGCCAGCATGCCTGTGAATTGCTGGTCCATATTCAGTGGGATGGCCACCACAAACGCCGGCTGATTGTCCGGTGCGAGCGCCAGCGGATCGCTGCGGAAGGCCACCGCTCGCAGTTGCGGTGATTGCATGCAGGTGATGAACGCGCGCTGCAGCGCCCGGCTGACAAAGGGATCCTGCTCCGCGCTGAAATTGCCCTGCGATGCGCTTGTGCCTTTCCCGGATTTGCCCACGGCCGTCAGGTAGATAAACGTGCTGCGGTTGCTGTCCACAAAGTCTTCGAGCAGGCTCGTTACTTTTGGCTCGGCAGCGGGATCCTCCACGTTTTGGATCAGGCCGGTCAACGCAAGAATCTGCCGCTCGCTGACCAGTTGCTGCGTCAGGTTGGAATTGTAGAGCTGGATTTCCTGCGTCAGCGAACGCGTCAGGTCGGTTTGCTGCACGCGCTCGGTGTCTACCAACTTGTCCTGGCTGAGTTTCAAAACTTGCCGGTGATAGAGCCCCAGTGGCAGCACGCTGATGAGCAGCATGGCGCCCAGCACCAGCCACAGGATGCGCACCCTGCCGGAACGCAGTTGCTCGATTCGCGATAGTAGGGTCACACCCATAGCGCCGTCTTCCATTTTAAGCGGAGGCTGTTCCCCAGAGTCGGTCGGAAGCGCGGCGTAGTGCGGATCAGCAACTGGAACCAAAGTACTACGGTATGGGGGAGTGGCTGGCTATTCTGCCTTTTGTGGGCGCTCCATAATGGCCCGCATAGCGTCTCCAGGAGGCTTTCCCTCGTGCAAAATGGCGCCCACTTGATTCGTAATCGGCATTTCGACCCGCGTTTCGCGCGCCAAGCTTTGCAAAGCCGAAGTTGTGCCCACTCCCTCCGCCACGGTGCGCATCCCCGCCAGTATCTCGCTGATTGTGCGCCCTTTGCCCAGTTCCATGCCCACATACCGATTCCGGCTGAGGCCCCCGGTGCAAGTCAGCACAAGGTCGCCCAGGCCTGCCAGGCCGCTTAATGTTTGCGTGCGCGCGCCGAGCGCGGTTGCGAGCCGGGTCATCTCCGCCAGCCCGCGCGTGATGAGCGCTGCAAGCGTATTCGAACCCAAGCCAATTCCCTGGCAAACGCCCGCTGCGATCGCGATCACGTTCTTCATCGCTCCCGCGAGCTCCACACCAAGAACATCGGAATTTGTGTACAGGCGAAATGTAGGCCCGGCAAGCTGCTCCTGCAATTGCGGCAGGACCCCGGCATCGGCCGAAGCCAGCACCACGGCCGTGGGATCGCCCCGCGCCGCCTCTTGCGCGAACGATGGCCCGGATAGGACGGCGATCTTCGTTGCGCGATCCTTTGCAAGGAGTTGCGTCACAATCTCGCTCGCGCGCAGGTGCGTCGCGGGTTCCAGTCCCTTCGTCGCGCTCACTATGGCAACGTCGGCCGCAAGCAGCGGCACAGCAGCTTCGTAGATGTCGCGGGCGTGAGCGGAAGGCATCGCTCCAATGACTATTTCCGCCCTTTCGAGCGCTTCCCCCAGATCGTTTACTGCACGGACCAGCGAAGGCAAAGTATGTCCGGGCAAGTACACCCGATTTTCACGGTCGCGCTGAAGCGCTTCCGCCAACACCGGATCGTGAATCCAAAGTGAAATTTCGTGCGATTGGCGGCTGCGAGAAAGAAGTATTGCCAGCGCGGTTCCCCAACTGCCGCCGCCCAGGATCGCAATCCGGCTCACGCCGAGTCCTTTTTCTTGCCGACGGAAAAACGCGGCTCGGTGCCTTCCACCAACCGCTGCAGATTCGCATTGTGCCGCGCAATGACGAGAGCCGCCGCGGCCAGCGAGCCGAACGTGATCACAAGAGGCGGCGCGTGATGAGGCGCCCACAGGAGATAGATGAGCAGCGGAATGGCGGCCGCCGCGGAAATCGAGCCAAGCGAAACGTAGCGCCAAAAGCCCGCTACGAGGAGGAACAGAATTAGCGCCCCCAGCAAAGCGGGCAGGCAAAGAACCCCGAACATTCCCGCGGCCGTCGCCACCCCTTTTCCGCCGCGAAACTTCAGCCACACGGGGAAGCAATGCCCCAGCAATGCCGCGAGCCCGGCAAGCATCATCCACGTCGCGCTTTCCTGCGTGATTCGTCCCGCCATCCACACCGCCGCGGCCCCTTTCGCCGCATCCAGCACCAAAGTCAAAATTCCGGCGGAGAGTCCCGCGGCGCGCGCGACATTCGTCGCCCCGATGCTTCCGCTTCCCGCTTCGCGCACGTCGCCCCCGCCAAACAGCTTGCTCAGCATCAGCCCAAAGGGAATGGATCCCAGCAGATACGCCCCGGGAAACAGCAGCGCCAGCGCGATTTGGCTTTCCTTCATCTGTGCCTAACCCTCCAGGGGAGAAAACGCGAACGACGCGACGCGTGAGTATTCCGCTCCCTGAGCTTTCAGTTTGCTTTCGATCAGGTGAAATTCATCGGTCCGCAAGCCGCCGAAATTGCGCCCCGCCCGCTCCCGAATCGCCGCCTGCAGCTTCTCGGACGCGCGATCTTCCTTGAATCGCGCAAGCGTCAGATGCGGCGCAAACTCCCGCTTCTCTCGCGGAATTCCAGTTGTCTCTAGTGCTGTATCCACGTCTTTGGCCAGCAAGCTGAGATTTGCCGAAGCTTCCATTCCCGCCCACAAAACGCGCGGACGTTTTTCGCCGGGGAAAAATCCAAGCCCATGAAATTCCAGACGCACGCTCGTTTCGGATCGCACCGTCGCAAGCGCGGCGCAAATCGCTTCGAGCTTTTCCTGCCGCGCTTCCCCAATGAATTTCAATGTCACGTGAAGATTCTCCGGGCGAACCCAACGCGGGCTCGCCTCGACCTTTCGTAGCTCGCCCAGGAGCGCCGCGAGATTCTCTCGCACCTCCGCCGGAATCTCCAGCGCGACGAAAAGCCGCATGGATCACGCTCTCTTGGCGGGATTCTTGCCGTCATAAAGATAGTGAATGCGCACCATATCCAGCGCCAGCTGTGATGCCTGAAATCGAATCAATTCGCGGTCGCCGGAAAACCGTGCGGCGCGCTCTTTCACCCCCGCTGAGTTCGCCAGCGCGATATGCACTGTGCCGACGGGCTTTTCCTCGCTCCCTCCGCCGGGTCCTGCAACTCCGGTGATTCCCACGCCGAACGTGCTCCCCACGCGCTTGCGGATCCCTTCCGCCAGCGCGATTGCCACCTCACAGCTCACCGCGCCTTTCGCCAGAATCAGTTCCGGCGGAACGTCCGCCCAGACCGTTTTCAATTCATTGCTGTAGCACACCACTCCGCCCAGAAAATACGTCGAGCTTCCCGCAATGCTCGTCAGCCGTTCCGCCAGCAATCCGCCTGTGCAGCTCTCCGCCGCTGCAATCGTTGCGCTGTGCGCGGTAAGCAGCCGCGCGACGATTTCCTCCATTGGCGATCCGTCTCGCGAGAAAATCCGGTCGCTCAGCGCAATTTCGAATCCTTGTTCGATTTCCGCGAATGTTTTCTCCGCGTGCTCCCGGTCGGCGGTCCACATCCGCAGATGAATCTGGATTTCGCCCGGAGCGGCCAGCACCGTCGTCGTTACATCGGGATGACGCTGGTAGATCGGCTTGATGCGCTCATCCACAAGCGATTCGCCGAGCCCCGTCACGCGAATCTCGCGCTGGTACATCCGCGCACCCGAGATCCTGCGCTCCAGCCGCGGCAGCACTTTTTCCAGGAACATCGGCCTCAGTTCGCGCGGCGGGCCGGGCAGCAGCGCAATCTGCCGCTCGCCGTCCTGGATCCACAAACCCGGCGCGGTGCCGCGCGGATTTTCCAGCGGCTCCGCTCCTTCCGGCACCATCGCCTGCCGCAAATTCACTTCCGGCATCCTCCGCCCAAACGAACGGAAGCGCGCCTCAATCGTCCGCACGATCTCATCATTCCGCCGCAGCTTGCGCCCCAGCAGTTCGGCGACGGTTTCCCGCGTCAGATCGTCTTCCGTTGGGCCCAACCCGCCGCACGCGATAATCAATGGCACGCGGTTCAGCGCATCGCGAAACGCTTCCGCCATCAGTTCGCGATGATCGCCCACCACGGTTTTGCGCACCACTTCGATGCCGAGCTTGTTCAATTCTTCAGTGAGGAACAGCGAATTGGTGTCCACTCGGTCCGGAGTCAACAGTTCCGAACCCACCGCAATGATTTCTGCTTTCATGGTTTTCGAATTTCAGATCAGCCGTACAGCGGCAATCCGCGCACGTCCCAGTCCAGAGTGAAGACGGCGCCGCTGGTTGCGAGAATCGCGCGGCCGGAGGGGAGCAGCGCCATCCCCACGATTCCCGAGCCAGAGAGCACATGCTCGCCATGGCCCTGCGGCGTGATGCGCACAATCCCGCGCCGCCCGCGAAACGATGCGGCCACGTAGAGATTTCCGTCGCGGTCGAACGCCAGGCCCTGCGGACGTCCCAGCCCGCGATAAAACGTCGTCACTTCGCCGCCCTGCGTGATCCGGTAAACGCGGTCGTAGCTCGAAGTCGTAGGTCCCGTCGCATACAGTTCGCCGCTAGGATGAAACGCTAGGTGATACGCTGCGACGGAAGGTTCGAGCGTCGCGAAAACGAAAATCTCCCGGTCTCTGCCGATCTTGAAAATCGTTCCGCTGCGGTCGCCCACGTACAGGTTTTCGTCCCGGTCGAACGCGATTCCCGTTGCGATCCCCATCCCTTCCACCCACTGTTCCGTCCGCCCGTCCGGCGAGACACGATGGATCGTCCCGTCGTTCCGGCAGGACACGAACAGGTGCCCGGATTGGTCCAGCGCCAAGCCGCTCGGATTCGTTAGCGAAGTCACAAACGGCTTCACACTGAAATTCGCGGTGATTTTGTAAAGCGAAACGGGAACACGCTGCCCTCGCGGCCCGCTGAATGTCACGTAGATATTGCCTTCCGCATCCACCGCCGGATTCGCCACGGGATGCAGATTATCCGCGATCTGTAATCCCACGGACACCGGATGCGGTGCGCTCTCATGTCCCGCGCTGGCGACGCACAATGTTCCGCTTCTCGCGCCTTCCGGCACGCGCACGATCACACGGTTCGCGCTGACGAGAGTGAGGCTCGCTTCCGCTTCTCCGAATCGCACCACCGGCCGCGTCTGCGGCGCCGTCACAAAACCGCTGCCGCTGATCACCATTTCTCCGCCCGGGATGGCCGCGCTGGGCGCCACCCGGTCAATCAGCGGAAGCCCGTTTTTCTCCGGAGACGATCCGAACCCAAATTTCATAATATGCCAAAGTGTAGCGCGACCCGCAGGCAAATGGCAGCATAGATGCCCGCCAGCCAGTCGTCCGCCATGATTCCCCAGCCGCCCGGCAGCAATTCCAGCCGCCGGATCGGAAAAGGTTTCCAGATATCAAACAGCCGGAACAGCAGAAATCC
>DATJAD010000191.1:0-3363 GCA_035516615.1 Candidatus Acidiferrum sp. | reverse complement strand
GCCGAACAGGGCGTTCAGAACGCCGACCAGGTGTGCGAGCTGTTCGCACAAGTGCGCAATAGCTTTGACGAACAGCTAGCGCGCCCCGCAGACGAGCACGCAAATCTGATGCTGCGGGTTTCTTGGACGGGTCGGAAGTCTGGGATCCTCACGCAAGTTGCGGAGAACTGGCTTAGAAAGGCGCCCGCCTCACTTCGAACCGTGGTAGGGAAACAGTTCAACGAACTTAAGGCTCATATAGAAGCCGGGCTCGATGAACAAAAGCAACGCATCGAAGCTGGTACAGAAAACGTAGCGTTGGCGGAAGAGCGCGTCGATCTATCGCTGCCCGGCGTGATCCGGCCGATCGGTTCGCATCACATTATTCGCCAGGTTTTTCAGGAAATCGAAGATATTTTTGTTTCCATCGGTTTTTCCGTCGTGGAAGGGCCGGAAATCGAAACACCTTATTACAATTTCGAAGCGCTCAACATTCCCGAATTCCATCCCGTGCGCGACGACATGGACACGTTCTATCTGCAGCTGCCGAAAGGCGCGCCCGGGCCGTTGTTACTTCGCACGCACACTTCTCCGGTGCAGATTCGGACGATGGAGAAGCAGCTGCCTCCCGTGCGCGTGATCGTGCCGGGCAAGGTTTATCGCCGCGACAATCCGGACGCCACGCACTCCTTCATGTTCCATCAGATCGAAGGGCTAGCCGTGGATACGGACATCACTTTTTGCGATTTCACCGGCACGATCGAATATTTCGTCAAACAATACTTCGGCGCGAACGTGAAAACGCGCTTCCGCCCCAGTTATTTCCCGTTCACGGAGCCATCCGTCGAATTCGACGTGTCGTGTATTTTCTGCGGCGGCAGCGGCAACGCGTCAGGTGGCGGCGTTTGCAGCAAATGCAAAGGCGCGGGGTGGATCGAGCTTTTCGGAGCGGGCATGGTGGATCCTGCGGTCTATGGGTTCGTGAATTACGATCCGAAAAAAGTGAATGGTTTCGCGTTCGGCATGGGCATTGACCGCCTGGCAATGCTGAAATACGGGATTGATGATCTCCAGGTTTTCTTCCAGAACGACGTCCGCTTCCTCAAGCAGTTCCCGTGAGCTACCGGCGGCTTGCCTTTTTCCGTTTCCTGCCGCGAACACTTCCGGCAAAACCTTCTTCCTGTGAGCATTTCCCGGCGCTAAGCTTTTCCTGAGGCCTCATGCAGCGCAAAATCTTCTGGCTGACCTTCAGCGCCGTCGGCTTGGTTACGGATCTTATCCTGCCGTTCTGGTGGGCCGTTGCTGCCACGATTCCCGTCCTCGCGCTGAGCTGGTGGGTCGCCTACCGCAGCGACTGGTTCTAGCGCCCCCGAATCCGTAGCCTCCCAGCCGTTTCCTTTCCAGGACAGTTTGTTGTGATAGTCTTATCCGCGATCAAGTTGCAGTCACCAACGGGAAATTCCAGTTCGATTTTGGAGTTTAGCGGCTATGGAGAAGGAGAGAGCTCATGTGCTGGGTGAGCATCGCGACGATCTCTTCTTTATGGCCATGTTTCTGCTGGTTCTGGTGATCGTCTTCGTCGGCTTCGCACACACGTATTACCTAGCCGGCATTTTCCACGCTAAATTGCCCAGCCTGCTCGTTCACGTGCATGGCGCAATCTTTTCCTGCTGGATTCTTCTTCTCTTTGCACAAACCGCCCTAGTTTTGGCGAACCATGTTGAATGGCACAAGCGCCTCGGCGTCTTTGGAGCGGTTCTCGGGGGCGCGATGGTAATCGTCGGGTTTGCCACTCTGGTTGCGGCCTTGCGCAGGCACGCGAATCTCGGGATGAGACCCGAATCGCTTTTTGCCGACGATGTGCTCCAATTATCGCTTTTCGCCGTGCTCGTTTGCTGGGCGCTGCTGGTCCGTGCTGATGGCGCGGCCCACAAGCGCCTCATGCTGCTTGCGACAGTTTCATTGCTAGGTCCGGCGCTCAGCCGGTGGCCATACGCATTCGTATTTTCCAGCGCGTGGGCCTTTTTCGGGATCCTGGATTCGTATCTGATTTTCCTGATCCTTTATGACTTCTGGTCGCGCCGAAAAGTCCATCGCGTCACGATTTTGGGATCGCTGCTTATCGTCGCCATGCAATACGCAATGGCGCCACTGGCGCACGCTGGGTTCATGCATCGTTGCACACTTTGGATTCAGGGCTCTTAAAGCCGCGGAATGGGATTCGCCGCTATCTCCCGCAATCTCTTGGAGTTGTAAACTCGTCTCGCGGTCCCACGGCTGCCGCCTCGCGTTCTGTGGCAAAATGGGTGTTTGGAAGGCTGAGGCCATGGCACACCGCGTAACCTTGGAACCCGAGCGTCCCGCAAAACCAGGCAAAGCACAGAAAAAATCCGCGAACAGCGCGGGCGCGGCTGCGGGCGCAGATCGCGAAAAAGTCTTCGACGCATTCCGGCGCTGGGGCTATTTGCAGGCCGAACTCGATCCTCTTGGCTTCCTTCAGCCGCTCAAGTCGCCCGATCTCGAATTTTCCGGCGAAATCGCCGAAGAAGCCCGCCGCTTCTACTGCGGCACGGTCGGGGCGGACTTCATGCATCTGCTTCAGCCGGAACGCCGCCAGTGGATTGCCGAGCGCATGGAAGCCGCCCCCGCGCCGGTGGACCGCCCAAAGATTCTCGAGCGGCTCGTGCGCGCCGATCTCTTCGAGCAGGTTTTGCAGTCGCGCTATCTCGGCACCAAGCGGTTCTCTCTCGAGGGGGTGACCTCGCTGATTCCGCTTCTCGACGCCGTCCTGGAAACCGCGGGAGAAAGCGGCGCGGAGCAAGCCGTTGTGGCCATGAGCCATCGTGGGCGTCTGAACGTCATGGTGCACACGGCGTGCAAAACGCCCCACGAAGTTGTGGCGGGTTTCGAAGACGTTGATCCGCGGAGCGTGCTCGGCGCAGGCGACGTGAAGTATCACGTCGGCGCGACCGGCACGTACGTCACTGCAGCCGGAAAAGAGATTCGCATCCATCTGGTTTCGAATCCAAGCCATCTGGAAGCCGTGGATCCCGTCGCCATGGGCCGCGCGCGCGCCAAGATCACGCGCTACGACCATGGCTTCGACCGCGAGAACATCAACAAGGTGATTCCCATCCTGATGCACGGCGATGCCGCATTCGCAGGCCAGGGCATTTGGGCGGAGACGCTGAATCTCGGCGACCTCGAAGCCAACACCGTCGGCGGCAGCGTTCAGATCATCGTGAACAACCTCATCGGTTTCACCACGCGGCCGATCCAGGAGCACTCTTCGCGCTTTGCCGCCGATCTTGCCAAGCGGCAGAACATTCCCATCTTCCACGTCAACGCCGAGGATCCCGATGCGGTGGTGCGCGTGGGCCGCAT
>DATJAD010000190.1:0-7527 GCA_035516615.1 Candidatus Acidiferrum sp. | reverse complement strand
CGGGGCTGGATCGGCCGAGGGAATTCCCCCCCAGGAGGCGCAGGAGCCGATGGCGACGATGGCTGCCGCCTTCCCCGCCACGTCCGCGAGGACCTCAGTGGCCGGCCGCCCGGCCAGCTTCATATAAACGCCCTTATCCTTGGTGGGGATGGAGCCCTCGACCACGCAAACGTACTTTCCCGAGTAGTTGTGCACGGCCTGCGTGAGCGCTTCTTCGGCTTGCTTGCCCGAGCCGGCCATTAACGTTTCGTGGTATTCGAGGGAGATGATGTTCAGGATCAAGTCGCCCAGGTCCGGGTGGGAAGTCCGGAGAAGCGTCTCGGTGCAGCCGGTGCAGTCCTGAAATGCAATCCAGATGACAGGCGGGCGGATGACTTTTCCAAGTCCTTGGGCGACCTCTTCAGGCGTTCTCTTGTCGGTGATGGGAAGGCCGAACGGTGCGGCAATCATCAGCGAGGAGCAGAATTTGACGAAGGAGCGGCGGCTGACGCCGCATCGCAGCAGACGCTCATCGATGGTCTCGAGGACCATGGAGGAAGCAACGAGAGAGTTGAACATGAGGCCTCCTCAACGTACTAAGCGCAAAGTTCGCCATGCTTATCCCCGCTACCTTTTGGCGTCTGTGACCCTGGTCACGATTTGAAAATACCTCGGCCGGCTTGGCCGCATCGCACTGTTTGTCGCCTGGACGCAGTTCACTCCATATCCATTGGCAATGCGGCTGCCAGACGTAAACCATTGAAAACACAAGGCCCCGGGAGTCTTGCACTCGCGATATTCGCGAATCCGCGAAATCCTCGATTTGCGGTTTGCGTTTTTGCGCGCAGGCCCCCGTGATGGAGCGCGCCTTGGCCCGTCCACGCTTTCCTCATAGCGTGTAGCCGACAGTGAGCCCGATGGCAACCGACAGTGTCACGATCGACAGCATAGTGCTGATAAAGATCGAGGTCGCGGATTCGGTTTCATATGCCTGGGCTTCGTTTGCGAACATGGCGGTAATGGTGGCGGAAGGCAGCGCACACAACAGAATGATCTCGCGTGCGAGCACTCCGGTGATTGCGAACAGCACGCACAGGCTGGCCATAAAGCCCGGGTGCAGTATGTTCTTGAGGAGTACGTTGACCGCTACTTCCCGGCTCATTTTCGGCTGATGGCAGGAGATAATGAGCCCGAGACAGAATAGCGAGACCCCTGAAGTGGCATTGCCGATCAGGCTCAACGAGCTTTTCGCAAGGGCGGGCAGTTCAAGGCCCAGCAGTGAAATAGCGATGCCGATGCCCGGGGCCCAGACCATGGGCTTTTGCAGGGCGGCGATGACGCTGTTCGCAAACGTTCCCGCGCCTCCACCTTTGCCCGCACGGACATTCAGCAGGGTGGCGGTGATTGGCACCATGACCAGCAGCGCGACGACATTCAGCACCAAGATCGGGTACATGCTGGAGGGGCCGAACAGGCTGTTCAGGATCGGAATACCCATGAAGGCCGCATCCGGAAAGGCGCAGACGAAGGCCTTCAAGGACGCCTGGCGCAGCTCCCCGAACCGCATCCAGCCCCACACCATGCCGAACGCGTACATGCCCATGATGCCGATGAGCACCGCAATCAGACACTTGACGTTTAGAAGTTGCTTGCGGGGCGTCGCGGCCATGCTGACCAGCATCAGCGCTGGAAAGATCCAATCGAGAACCAGCCGCGTGATCAGCAGACTGTCGTCCCTGTTCATCTTGTGCCGCTTGCCAGCCGTGAAGCCCAGCAGAATAACGAAAGCGACGGGGACGATCGAGGCAGTGATATCCGCCATGAGATTCATTTGTGCGATTCCCCTGATAAGCCGAAATCAAGCGCGCCCGCACTGGAATCGCCTGGCTCCGTGAGCGGCCTGGCGCCCCTGAATGCAAAGCGCGCGCTTCGAACGATTTCGTGTGTCACCTCTTGCGTAATTTCCTTGACGGTTTCGAATTGGCCGACTTTGAACCCGAATTCTGCGTGACAATATGTTTCAGCTCTTGAGTCGGCACAGAGGACAGATAGTCCGGAGTCCATTGCGTTGCTCTAATTCGCTGTTTCAGTTCGTCCTCACCCAACCTCGGAGCAAGACCCTCCTTTTGCGCCTCCCTGCCGACCGCGATCGCGATTTCCGCGGCTACCTTTCGAATGTCGCTCAAGGGAGGCAACAGCGACGCAGAAGGGTCTTTGAGCGCGGGCGAGTTCGCGGCAAGCGCCCGGGCGGCCGCGAGCATCATTGCGTCGGTGACGCGCCACGCGCCGGAGGCGACAACCCCCAGTCCCATCGCCGGAAAAATGAAGACGTTGTTGCACTGTGCGATAGGAATCTTCCTCCCACCGTAACTTACGGGCGCGAAAGGCGAGCCCGTGGCTACCAGAGCGCGTCCCTCTGTCCACTGAATCAAATCGTCGGCTTTTGCCTCCGATTTTGCAGTTGGATTCGAGAGCGGGAAGATGATTGGACGCTGCACCTTGCGTGCCATTTCGCGGACAATCGTTTCCGAGAAAGCTCCGCCAACCGTCGAGAGACCGATCAGGATGGATGCTTCGATCTTTCCAATCACGTCGGCCAGTCCGATCTGGCCATGGGAAGTTCGCGGCCAGCCGGACACACGGTCCGCCGGCTGGGCATAGACACGCTGTTCCGGGGTCAGGTCTGTTCGCCCCGAGTGCAGAAGGCCGTTTACGTCAAGGACCCAAAACCGGCTACTCGCCTCGTGTTCGGAGAGCCCTTGGCTGATCATCTCCGCACGCAGTCCATCGGCCACGCCGATGCCGGCGGAGCCTGCTCCGAGCATCACGATCTGCTGCTCCTTCAAGTTCTTTCCAGTCACGTTGACTGCGCCCAGAACCGCTCCGACCGCCACGGCTGCCGTTCCTTGAATATCGTCGTTGAAGGTAAGCAATTCATCGCAGTAGCGCTGCAGAATCGGCCGGGCATGAGGCGTCGCCAAGTCTTCCCATTGCAAGCAGGTTCCCGGAAGTTCCTGCTTCACCGCCTGAACGAACTGATCGACGAAGTCCAAGTACGGCTGACCGGTCATCCGTTCGTGGCGCCAGCCGAGGTACTCCGGATCGTTCAGCCGCTCCGCATTATTGGTTCCCACGTCCAACACGATGGGCAGCGTCCGTTCCGGACGAATTCCGCCGATGAGCGAATACAACGAAAGTTTGCCGATGGGGATGCCCATGCCGCCCACGCCCTGATCACCAATGCCCAGGATGCGTTCGCCGTCCGTGACGACAATGACGTCGACCTCCGGATTCGGACGATTCCGCAAGAGCGCGGGGATCGAGTCGCGCAGTGGGTAGGAGATGAACAGGCCGCGCGGCCTCCGGTAGATGTGGCTGAATTGCTGGCAGGCCTGCGCGACCACGGGCGTGTAGACCAAGGGCGTCATTTCTTCGATGTGGTCGAGCAGAAGCCGGTAGAAAAGGACCTCGTTGGAATCCTGCAAGGCGCGCAAATAGATGTGCCGCTCGAGGTCCTCATCTTTTCTCTGAAAGGCCTCGTACGCACGGACAACCTGGGCATTTAGGCTCTCGATCTGTGGCGGGAGAAGCCCGTGCAAGCCGAGTCTGGTGCGCTCCTTCTCTGTGTACGCCGTGCCTTTGTTCAGCCCCGGGGTATTGAGGAGATCCATGCCCCGGGGCAAGTTCGCAAAGCCCGACCGTGTCCGCTGACGTATTGCAGTCATTTTCGATTCCCCCCTTCCTCCCCTTGATCTCGCCTTGGGTTGCGGCGAGTTACTTTAGGAAAACAATCCTTGCCAGATCGATGATTTCGTCGCGGCGCCCGCTTTTATTCGCGACCCGATTTGTGCGAGGCATATCGCATCAACTGTCAATCCGGTGAAACCACCCTCGCCAGGTTTGGATCTGAACCTCCGGTTGCCCCTGACTGTTGAGATCTCTGCCGGGCCTGCGCTTCGTGTTTCGAGTGAATTACTCCTGGCTCTGCACCAGCGGGATCTTCGAAGTAAACTGCAAGTCGATCATCAAACTGATCCGGCGGTCGAGCTGGAAGAATGTGGCTGCTATCTTTCCGGGAAGCACTTTCCGGAAAATGGGAACATACTTTTGGCGAAGCTGGGCCGCGGAAATGTCCGTATCGAGCCAGCGGCGAATCAGGCGGTCCGCCTGCTCGTCGGTGAGCGTTCCATACCCTTCGGAATAATCCTTAACCACGGCAATTCTAGCTTCGTTGATCTTGTCGTAATCCGCGCAGTATTGCTCGTACACCGGCCAGAAGCTGGCAGCTTGGCTGTCGGTGAGCGTTAAGTTGACAGCGATGAGCTGCTTCTTGAGAGACCGGACATCTTTGCGCAGCAGTGTGATTTGCTGGTCGTCAAACGTATTGGCGCTTTTGTCAGCTGTGGTCGTCGAAGGCGGAGTTGTGGCTTGAGCGAACGCTCTCGGACTTGCGAGCAAACCTACTGCAATGATTATGGGCGCGGCAAAAGTGATTTTCTTCACTGGATCCCCTCTTTTTTGGAGTCATGCTGTCACACGCTAAAAACTGTCGTTGACGACGGCGGCGACTTTCTTCGAAAAGTCGTAAGTGGCGCGCAGATTTTCTCCATAGAACCGCACCTTGCCTTCAAGGTCCTTTTCCAAGAGCACTCTGCCGTCACGCGTAGTGAATTGGACTTTCACCTTGATGCGGGTCGAACCGCTGACGGTGCTCACCTCGCGTTTTTTCTGGCTGCCTTCCTTAAAGGCCTGGGGGATCAAGCGCAGAATAACCAGATCGGACACATTCGCAGCAGTGCGGTCGCCGCTACGATAAACGTGTTGAAACTTCTTTGTCTTCTCCAATTGCAGGATCACATTTTCGTAGGTGGAGACGCGGAAGTCTTCCGGGATCACCAAGGCCTCCGGTGGATCAGTGCGCTCAACCTGAATGGCCGATGCGGAAAGCTTTTGGGCCGCGTCCTCTCGCGGGCCGGGCTGGGCCAGGAGAGAGCTTGCTACCAGAAATACGGCACTACTCGCGGCGATGGCGAAGATCAAAGAAAACGTAGTTCGAGTGACACACTTCATGGCTTTTGCTCCTCCACCGTGGACGATTCTACGTGGGTGCTGACCTTCGCCCCCTGGGCGACGAGTTGGTTTTTGAACGAAGTAGCCTGGCCTTGCGGAAGCACGAAGATGGCGCCGTGGAAACCGCCGTTGGAGTCCTCATATTCCACGGTCAGAACCTCCACTTTGTGGGAAAAGAGACTCACGAGCCGGCCGCCTCCGTACGGGATGCCCATCTTTATGACCGTGCCGCCCGCGCCGCTCACGTCCTGCCTGCTCTGGTTGCCGACAAAGATGTCCGTGATGCTAGCCGTGGCGATGCCTGTCTTCTTTTTTTCTGTGGCAAATTCCAACCCTGTGGGGAGCAAGCTGAGCGTGCCCTTGGCGTCGGTCTTGATGTCTTCGAGGCCGATGACGCACGTGACGCTTGCTATGGAGTTGGTTTGAGCAGCCGGCGGAGCGGTAGCCTGCCGGCCGAACGCTGGCGCCCCGGTCGCGGCCAATATCACGACGATGACGAAAGCGAACCAGACGGCCAGCCACCACGACCACAGCACCTTTTGCCCTGGGTAACTCGAGCTTCGTTGGTTGAGTTGTGCACCACAAGTTCTCATGTATTTGTTCCTTTCCCGACTCTGGCTCATGACGCTGGCGGTTCGCTGAGAAGCTGTTTCGCCACAGGTTCTGTGATCTCTGCCGAGCGCGACGGCACAGGACGATTTTGATGAAGGGCAGTTCGTGGTCCAAACGGACACTTCCCGATGTCTCTGAAAGGAAATGCGTTCCAGCCATGGCCCAATGTGCTGTCGGGATATCGATGACCGCATGCCCGCAAATGCCAAAAGGCTGACAGACCCCGGGGAGTCATGCAGGCACGTTTGAGAGATAAGGGACTGGCGGCTTGAGACTTCGACTTCGGAACCTGCGGTCAGATCCTAGCGCTCTTCGAGGCAGAGTCTCACGCCGCCCCGCGCCCGCGAGCTTCTATTTCTCACGGCCGTGGCAAATACGCCGATGTATTTTGCTCCGCCAGGAGCGAGATATGACGGATCGAGTAGTTTTCTAGATCGTGCCCAGGGCCTCGCCCGTATGTCGAATATTGGTTTCGATCGTGTCCAGCACCTCGTCAATATGACCGGAAAGGACCAGTTTTCCCATGGTCAGCCCGAACCCCACCATCATCTCAGGCGCAATATGAGAAGGCAGTGATAGCGCGTTGGGATCGGTCACGACATCAATGAGCGCGGGACCGGAGTGCTGAAGCGCTTTCTTGAGTCCCGAGGAGACATCGGCGGGGTTTTCGATTCTTACGCCCATCATCCCGATCGCCTCGGCAAGCTTTGCGAAATTGGGATTCTTCAAGTTCGTCTGGTAGTCGGGCAGTCCCGCGACTTCCATCTCGAGTTTCACCATTCCAAGTACGCTGTTGTTGAATACGAGGACCTTGACGGGGAGGTCGTACTGCGTGAGCGTCAACAAGTCGCCCATCAGCATCGCCAGGCCGCCATCTCCGCACATGGCCACGACCTGTCTTCCGGGATAGCAACACTGAGCGCCGATGGCCTGAGGCAGGGCGTTGGCCATGGACCCATGGGTGAAAGAGCCGATCAGCCGCCGGTCCTTGGTGGAGCGAATGTAGCGGGAAGACCAGACGTTACACATCCCCGTATCCGCGGTGAAGATCGCATCGGGCGCGGCGATTTCGCTCAGCGCGGCGGCCACCGGCTCCGGGTGCATGGGCGTTCGTTTCGGAATGTGATTCACGTAAACATTCAATCCGCGAACCGCCTCTTCTTGCCTGGCCAGCATCGCATTCAGGAATGTCCGATCGGACTTTGCCTCCACCATCGGCAGAAGCGCGCGAATGGTTTCTCCGACGTCCCCCCACAAAGGCAGGTCGAGTTTGCTTCGCCGGCCCAAACGGTCGGCCCGGATATCGATTTGAGCGATCTTGGGCTTTGTCGGCAAAAATTTGTCATACGGAAAATCAGTGCCCAGGAGCAGAAGCAAATCGCATTCGTGCATGGCCCGGTAGGCCGCGCCGTACCCGAGCAATCCGGTCATTCCCACATCAAGCGGATTGTCGTATTCCACGAACGGCTTTCCGCGGTAAGAATGCCCGACGGGAGCCTTCAGTTTTTCAGCCAGAGCGACCACCTCCGCGTGGGCGTGTGCGCATCCGATTCCGCAGAAAAGGGCCACCTTTTTTGAGGACCGGATTAAGTCCGCCAGTCGCGCCAAATCGCGATCACACGGCCGGATGGACGGCTGACAGCCGAGCAGGGCGTGAGTCGAGGTTTCGGCGGGCATCTCCATCCCGGCCACGTCGCCCGGCAATACGATCACGCCTACCCCGTGCCTTCCCAGTGCGCTCTGCATGGCAATGTGCAGGACGCGCCCAAACTGTCGCGGATTCGTGATCAGCTCGCAATAGTGGCTGCATTCCTTGAACAGGATTTCCGGATGAGTTTCCTGGAAGTATCCGGTGCCGATCTCGCT
>DATJAD010000189.1:0-5539 GCA_035516615.1 Candidatus Acidiferrum sp. | reverse complement strand
AAAAAACCAGCTTTTTCATGAATTCTTTCGTCTAGCGACGCACGCACGCTCACTAGCCACGTACCTCGTTTTAAGTCTCTTGACTGTCTGCGTGGAAGATTAACCCCGAAACGTTATCCCGTTGCTTGTACTTGGCCTTGCGTACTTTATGTAGCACCGTTTTACACAGTATTTGGGGCTTGTTGGACCGAAGTGGACCACCATTTTCAACCGATTCCGGGAACAGTGATCGTTCTTGTTTCTTGAAACGGCGCTCGCGTGAACCCGTAGCGTCTATGACGATCCCGGGGTTTCTGGCTGCTCGGAAACACGGCTTTACGCGATAGCTGCTCGTGCACGTACGGATCTCCGCCGTGGTTCTCCCTGAAAATCTTCGACCTCGGAAATTGAATATATATTTTCGTGTTCGCACCGCTTGCACCGGGCCGCGAACGTGCGGGGTGCCTCAATTTCCCCGCATTCGAGTTTTTCTCGCAAACTCGAAACCCTCGCAGAAACGGGAATGGGCTCGCGGCAGGCTACACAAAGAACACCGTGGTAGCTGCTTATTAGTTCAGCATTCATTCGAACCCCTCGACGTGTGTGGCTGGGAGTGGCGCAGCATATCATCAGGCCCAGGCAGTGTCCATTGGACACTATCTAGAGGGCATACGCCTTGAGAAACGCGAAAACCACAACGCCGGTGATTGAAACGTACAGCCAGATCGGGAACGTCAAGCGTGCAACTCGGCGGTGCGTCGCGAACCGGCCCGTCAGAGAGAAAAAGAACGTCGTGAGCACCATGGGCAACGCGACGACGGACAGGAGCACGTGGCTCACTAAAATGGAAAGGTACAGCGTGCGCACCGCGCCATGACCGGGGAAAATCGTGTCACCGTGCAGTGCGTGGTTCACGATATAGCTGATGAGAAAAACGGAAGAGAACGCGAAGGCAAGAAGCATGCTCGTGCGATGTGCTTCCACGCGGTGATGATTGATGAAATACAATCCCACGCAGAGTGCGATCGCGCACAATCCGTTCAGAAGCGCGTTTAGGGCCGGCAAGAACATCCAGCGCCTGGCGAAATCAGCCGAGGGATGATGCATGTAGAGCAGCCACAGTAGGAATGATATGGCGAGGCCGCTCACCACGACGATGGCGCCAACCATTGGGCGCGGACTAATTTCAGCCCGTGCCATATTCATTGATTGTTCTCCAGAGCGTCCTTGATAGCCGTCAGTGACTTTTGAAGCGCGGAAGCTGAGCGGTCCACCGCAACCTTCCGGACAATTGATCCCTTGAAACCAGTCAGTCCGGCCTGCTCGGACCCCATCGCCATGATTAGATAAAACCCAGGTTGCTTGGGATCTGGTGTCTCCGAAGCACAGAACGTCAAGTCCAGTGCCGTCTCAAAGTAGTGACTGGAGTAGAGCTGTTTCTCGGCGATCGTGTACTCTGGCTCTGTGGGACCGTTCCCTCGCATGGTCAGTACGTGCACAACCCGCAATGTCGGCTTCAATCCGAATTTCACCTTGGCCCAATAAAACGTGTCGTCCACGCGCGCCGGCTTTCCATCCGGATACGTAAGAAGGTAGTTGTAAAATTCGGGAAGATACTTTGGCAAGGCTTTTGAGTAGCTGAGCATGTACCTGAACTGCTCTGGCACTTCTGTCGGATTGCGTTTGTCGTTGTAGACCCCCAGGACCTGGTTCCCTGCCCGTTGGTAGGCGGCGAGACGTTCGAGCACTGTTTTCTGGAGGAGTTCGTCCACCTTTTGTCCCGCGTCGGGAGCTGACAAGTCAACGGATTGATGAAGCTCTTCGATGGAGCTCGCCGGCATTTGAATTTGGCAATTACCGGTCTTGCAATCTCTCAATGCCTTGATGTCCTCATCGTCAAACGTGAAGCCTTTCAGGTCGGAAAGCTCCGGAGGAGTGCTGAATTGACCGATAGCGACGTAGCCGGGAAGTTTCCGTAGGCGGTCGAAGTCACGCGAGAACTTGAGATAACTTTCTGGCGTGGCATGGATGTAGATGGCGCCGAACACGAAGATTTCATCTGCCGTGCGGGAGTGCAGTGTCTTGGCAACGGCTTCTCCGCTGCGGATCTTTGACATCTGCTCATCCGTAAGTCCGATGTAGTCCCTGAAATAGGTTTGCAGATCCGGATTGGTCTGAGAAGAACAGGTCGCAGCAGCCGCTAGAATCACTCCGAACAACATAGCGATCTCTATGATTAGACGCATCGACGGTCTCGTCCCTCTCACCGTAATCATATATGTCTTCCCATAGAGTCGAGTTCGACCCGACACACATCGCTGAAGGCTCTCAACGGGCCTGCCCCGTTCGCGGCCCTGGATTCGATTTCCTCGGGCGTGAGATTTGGTTTCGCGTACGTCTCCACGATTTCTCTTACCACATGCTCCGCGGTTGTTAGCACGCCTGGCGAGGAACTCAGCCGCATACGGCTCAACAGGGCATATGCGGGAATTAGATTCTTAGGCTCGGTTTCGTTGTGCTCCAGAGCGTCCACCAACAGCCGCGCGCTTTCCGTGATGAAATCCGAATACAGCTCCTCGCGGCGAAAGATCTTTCTCGCCACTAGATCGCGACGATCCTGATGTCTCTGAGTTATCCAGGTACTGATGCTAGAACCCAAAGCGCCTACGAGCGATCCGAAGATGGCGGCCAAAGCCGCGGTCGTGTCAGTACTGCCCGACAACACTTTGACTAAACTCATTTCTTATCGAGCACCAACAGGAGGAAGACTAAAGGAAGATAAGCAATCGACGCGGCCAGCAGTTGTCGCGCCGCCGCGTTCGACCTATGAAAAGCAAAACGTCCGTTGTAGTAAAGGAAGATCGATCCGAGAACGAGAGCCCCGCCAGTAGAAACAAGGTCCCATTTTCCGACAAACATCGGCATCAATGTAATTGGGACGAGGACTAGCGAAACAATGAAGCTTTGCCAAATCACAGCGCGATCCCTCAACCCGCCCACAGGTAGCACGAGGTATCCCGCGCGGGAGTAGTCCTCGCGATACATCCAGGCTATGGCCATGAAATGAGGAAACTGCCACAGGAAAACCATCGCATAGAGCGCCCAAGCTTCCGGATCCAGCCGTCCGCGCGCCGCGGCCCAGCCAATCAGGGGAGGTACAGCGCCCGGAAAAGCGCCGATCAGAGTGCAGAGTGGTGTTTTGCGCTTGAGTGGCGTGTACACGAATAGGTAACTCAAGAGCGTGATGACAGCCAGCAGCGAAGTCAGAACATTCACTGCGAGGCTCAAGTAGACGGCGCCCGCAAGCGACAATGAAATGCCGAACCAGAGGACGCGAGAAGCTTTGAGTCTCCCTGAGGGCAGAGGCCGCCTCGCTGTCCTCCGCATCTGCGCATCGAAGGACCGCTCAACGAACTGGTTTAGCGTGCCGGTCCCCGAAGCCACAAGCAGTGTGCCTAACAGCGTGTGGATGGCGAGCAAGGCCCGGAATCCGGCGAGGCCAGAAGCAGGTGCCAAATAGAAACCTGCAAAAGTTGTGACGAGGATCAAGAAATTGACTTCCGGCTTGGTCAGCGCCCAATAATCGGACAATACTGGATACACGAACACTGCGGCATTTTTCCGTGCAATCGGCTCCGCGTTCAGGACGGCAATCGTGGGTTCGGTTGCCATGCTCAGATGACCTCCAGATTCGAATCATGAAAGGGTTGAGCCGGGCTTTCCCGCACATCGCCCCACGCTTCCTCCCGCCGAAGCACTCTTTGAGGCGAGAGAATCTCAAGGGTGACGAGAACTGCCGGAACCAGAAAAATAATCGTCACGCAGGTCCACATGAGCGCCGCTGCGCATTCCTGGTCTTGGAGTGGTGAAAAACCGAACACACCTGGCGCGGAAAGATATGACGAGTAAACGACGCGATCGCAGAATGCAAGAAATCCCGACAGCGCATCACATGGCAACGTCGCACCGAAAAGATACAGGGGAATGGACCATCGAGGCCATCTCGCGAGACTCGGCCAAGGCTGAACCACGGGCCACCAAAAAAGAAGTCCTGCACCAAAGAAGGTCGCGTGCTCCAATTCGTGCAACCAATCCCAACGCAACGCCAGCTCAAACACGGCCGGGACGTGCCATCCGATCAAGGCAAACGTTCCGGCGAGCCAACAAATGCCGGGCCGCGTGCCAAAGTGGCCCAACTGTTTTACGACACTCCAGCGGAGAAATGGGCCGGCAATGCCCCGAGCGATCGGTTGCGGCAGTCCTCGAAGGAGCGGCAGCGCCGGGGCGCCAAGCAGAATCAAAGGAGGAGCAACGGTCATGAGCAACAGATGCTGCACCATGTGAACGGTGAGTGAAACATCGTCAAAGGCCTCTACCGGGGAACCAATGGCGATCCACATCGAGAGAACTCCGACAAGGAATGCCGCAAATCGCCTCCCTGAAATGAGTTTGGGTGCGCCAACACGCAGCCGAAACCAACCTCTCGCATAAATCAAAGACACTAGACACAGCGCGACATCCAGACCGACGGGAGCGGACCAGGTTTGCAGAACGGCTTGTGTGTCAGAGTTCATTGCTGATCTATGGGCGACCCGCAAGAGACGTTGCCGCGTCGCCTTCGAGCACCGTAGCGCGCGAGGCGTCCCGCGCCGGTGATTGTCCGGCGGGATGGAGCGTCTGGAGAAATGCAACCAGAGCCGTCGTTTCCGCAGGAGACAGATTCTTGCCGTAGGCGGGCATGTTTCCACCCCCCTGAATGACCTGCCGGATCAACTGGTCCTGGGTAAGGTGCCCAGCCACAGCATCGAGGGCCGGGCCGCGTTTGCCACCTTCATCCCCCAGCGAATGGCAGTTGTGACACTGCTTCAGCTGAAAGATCACCGCCCCTTGCCGCTCCAGGGCCGATCGATTGTGCAGGAACACCGCGGGAATTGGATCACCGCTCCACGCGTCCATAATCGGGCTCCACGGGGTATGTTCGGCGAGACGCGTGAACGTGGCTAACGAAACCGCCACCAAGAGAATCGTAAGCACCGCAGTGGGCCTGCGCCGCCAACTTTTTTCCCCTTCCCCGGAAAAGAACGGCAATAACAAGAGGACAAGGATCCCAACGACAGGGCCGATCAGAAGCGCTGGAGTCTCCATGGACGGCGGCAAAAACGACAGCACAGCGTAGAGCCAAAGGAAGAAGAAGTCCGGACGCGGTGCGGTTTGAATGATCGTTGGATTCGGGGGGCCCGACGGGCCAAAGGGTCCATAGTAGTAGGCGCAAGCGGCCACCGAAAGCAAGATGAAGGCGGCGAAAAAAAGATCCTTCCAAACCGCACCTGGAACGAAAGGCAGCCCGTCCTTTTTCGTCAACTCGTGGTAATCCTTCATGTAAGTGGCTTTGCGCACGACTCGCCCAGGCATGGGCCATTCGTTAATTCCGAGCTTCAACACCATCAAGAGGTGAACGGCCACAAAGCCGATAAGCAACCCGGGAACCACGAACACGTGTAGAGCGAAGAAACGTGAAAGAGTCGATCCCGCGATGATCGGACCGCCGAGCATCAAGTTG
>DATJAD010000188.1:0-4066 GCA_035516615.1 Candidatus Acidiferrum sp. | reverse complement strand
CCTGACAGTCAACTTCCCGAAAATGACCCTTTCGCTCGACATTCGGTTCTCCGGAGCCAAACTGCAGCGTAGCACACTTAGACGCGGACTTTGCCGTCAACGTTTCCAAACGAGCGGCGGAGGTGGGCGCTTCCGAAGCCCCAACTCCCTTGACCCGGCAACCATTCTTCCTTAAGCTCCTCCTGAATATAGACATGCCTGATAAACGGCCTCGAATTCGCATCGTTGCCATTCTCCTGGCGATCCTCTTCCTCGGCGCGCAGTTGCACTTTTGTGCCGATTTCAACGCCGGCCCCACAAGCACGCATATTCGCTCCGTTTGTTCCACGGCTACCTCCGTCATCGCTACGTCCGCGCCGGTCATTTCCCTGGTGGCTCTGGCGAATCACTGCGAACCGGTTTCCGTGATTTCATTTCTTCCCCCGGGCTTCCGCCAGACCTCCTCTTCTCGCGCGCCTCCGCTGGTCTAGTCGCTCCGGACTCATACCCTAGGTCTTCCGCCGGTAATTTCCGTTGCCGCATTTTCGGCGCGCGAGGTGTTATTCATGAAGCTGTATTTGGCTCTGGCCTCCGTTTCTTTGGCCTTGCCCCTTGTTAGTTTTGGTCTGCAGAACCCGTTTGCCCCGGCCGCTTCTTCAGCGGCGCAGGCTCCTGCTGACAAAATCTCCCTCGAGGAGGCCATTCGTCTTGCTCTCCAGCATAACCACGCTCTCCAGGTGATGCGCTCCACCATCCTTCAGAGCCAGGCCCTCGAAACCACAGCCAATCTCCGCCCTAACCCGGTTCTCTCCTTCGATGCTCAGTTCCTGCCTATCTTCAATCCCAGCCAGTTCAGCAGAGACTACATAGACAACAGCGCCCAGTTCGATGCCGGTATCGGCTACCTCTTTGAACGCGGCAAAAAGCGCGAGCATCGCCTCCAAGCTGCTCAGGATCAGACCACCGTCGTTCGTTCCCATGTCAATGATTCCCAGCGCCAGCTCACCTACAACGTCGCCCAACAGTTCATCCAGGTGCTTCTGGCCGAGTCCATCTTGTCCTTCGCTCAGCAGGATTTGGACAGCTTTCAGAACACCGTGGAGATCAGCAATCCACCGGCGCTTCGTTCATCTATCGCGAAAGCAATTCGCGCTACATCGACATCCAGTTTTCCGTCACCGGCCGCAATCTCGAGGGCATCGTCCAGGCCGGCCAGGCCGCCATCACCAAGAACGTCACGCTCCCTGAGGGCTACCATCTTGATTGGGGCGGCGAATACAGCGAACTTCTCGAAGCCAAGTCCCAGCTCTATATCATCGGCCCTCTCGCCATACTTCTGATCTTCTTCATCCTTTTTGCCCTGTACGACAACTTCAAATTCCCTTTTACCATCGCCAACGGCGTCGTCATCACCGAACCCGTCGGCGCGCTCATCGCCCTCAAGCTGACCCACACTCCCTTCAGCGTCTCCAGCATTCTAGGCCTGCTCGCCCTCCTCGGCGTCAGCGTCGAAACTGCCGTCATTCTCGTCAGCTACATCAATAAGCTCCGCCTCGAAGGCAGTTCCATTCGGGAGGCTACGCGCAACGCCGCCCTCCTGCGCCTCCGCCCCATTATGATGACCGCTCTCGTCGCCTGCCTCGGCCTTCTTCCCGCCGCCATGTCCGCTGGCGTCGGCAGCGACACGCAGAAGCCATTCGCCATTGTCGTCGTCGCGGGCCTCATCTCCCGTTTGCTGCTCGGCTTTTTTGTCAACCCCGTCCTGTACGAAGTCGTCGCCCGCGAAGGCGATGTACTTCAGGTCTAGCCTCGCGGCCGTCATCGGTGCAATATAGGAACTCTCATGAACCAGGCCGCTCCAGTCGTTCTGTTCGCATTCCTTTCTTCTGTGGCCTCTGGCATGCGATCAGCCGAAGTCGTCTGTTTCCCCAACTGCTGCGATCCCTCTTCCCAGCCCATGTCTCAACAATCTCAGAAAGCCACCAACCCCAACCGGGATTCTCCGGGAATGGATCAATCCCAGATGCACGGCATGGAGATGAATCAGAAGAATCCAATGAACGTTCCTCGCGAAAACTTTCTTCACGAAATTCTCAGCCACGCCACTTCCGGCACCAGCGCCGAACCCAACTCCACTCCTATCCCCATGCTGATGGCCACAGAAAGTTCGTGGACCCTCATGTTCCACGCGAATGTTTTTCTAACGGACATTCAGCAATCCAGCCCGCGCGGTGGCGATAAGTTCTTTTCGACGAACTGGTTTATGGGCATGGCCCAGCGTTCCGCTGGCCCAGGAATCTTTACCGCCCGTGTGATGTTGAGCCTTGAACCCGCTACCGTCACGGGCCGGCTGTACCCGCTTCTCTTCCAGCAGGGCGAAACCGCATTCGGTCTCCCCATTGCCGATGGCCAGCATCCGCACGATTTCTTCATGGAGCTCGCCGCGCTTTACGACCTGAAACTGGGCGACAAAAATCTTCTCTCGTTCTATTTCGCTCCCGTAGGCGATCCCGCAATCGGCCCCATCGCGTATCCGCATCGCGCCTCCGCGATGGAAAATCCGCTGGCGGCTCTCGGACATCACCAGCAGGACTCCACCCACATTGCGTCCGATATCGTCACTGTCGGTTTCACACGCGGCATCGCGCGCATCGAGGCCTCCGGCTTCCATGGCCGCGAGCCGGACGAATTTCGCTGGAACATTGATCACGGGAGAATAGACTCTTGGTCCCTTCGCGCGACGTTCCAGCCGGGACAAAACTGGAGCGGCCAGGTTTCCTACGCGCGGATCATCAGTCCTGAAGCGCTTTTCCCCGCTGAAGACCAGGCCCGCATGACCGCTTCAATCATGTACAACCGTCCGCTGCATCACGGCAACTGGGCCAGCACAATTCTCTGGGGCCGCACAAACTCACTTCAGGATCGCTCCATCTTCAATAGCTATCTCTTCGAATCCACCGTGCGCTTCCTCACGAAAAATTGTGCTTGGACGCGCATCGAAAATGTGGACCGCTCCAACGAACTGCTCCTTGGCGAATTGCCGCTTCCTCCCGGATTTCAAGAGGACCCCATCGGCCGCGTGCAAGCCTACACCTTGGGCTACGATCGCGATTTCGACATCGTCCCCCATCTGACATCCGCGCTTGGCGCCCAGTTCACTACCTACGGCGTCGCTGGCGCCTTGAAGCCCATCTACGGTTCCCACCCGGTCGGCGTCGCCGTTTTTCTTCGCCTTCGCCCATTTTCGGGCACCGTCCGATAGCGTCCCACGCACGTTTGTCCGCTCCCGCGACACCTCGTCCCATTACCGGACGCCTTCTCTCCCTTCTGCACCCGCCATCGCCGCTAACTCTCTTCGTCTGAATCACTTGCCTCGCTCTGCTTTGGGCGTTACCTTGCCCTTACATTCTCCCGCGGAGGTGGCCTCGATGAAAACTCTCCTGCAGGACCTGCGCTATGGTTTGCGCCAGCTCCGTAAATCTCCCGGTTTCAGCTTCATCGCCATCCTCACGCTCGCACTCGGCATCGGCGCCAACTCCACCATCTTCAGCTGGGTCAATTCCACCATCCTCAATCCCATTCCTGGCGTCCAGCACGCCAGCCAGTACGTCGAAATCACCGGCGGCAGCGTTCGCGGCGACAACGTCCTCTCCTATCCCGATTACCAGGATCTCCGCGATCGCAATCGCGCTCTTTCCAGCTTCATCGCTGCTTCACCTACCGCCATGAGCCTCACCGCCAACGCCAAGCCCCAGCGCGTTTGGGGCATCCTCACCTCCGCCAATTATTTCGACGCTCTCGGCGTTCACCCCATTCTCGGCCGCGCCTTTCTTTCCGCCGAAGACACCAAGCCCGGCGGCGCTCCCGTCGTCGTCATCAGCAATCACCTTTGGCAAACCCGCTTCGGCTCCGACCCTTCCATCGTCGGCACTTCCATCGAGATTGATCGCCATCCCTTCGAAGTCATCGGTGTCGCTCCCCGCGATTTTGTCGGCACGCAAACCGGCTTGCACTACGACCTTTGGGTCCCTCTCGCCATGGCCGACGACTTTTATGGCAACGGCGCCCAACTCCTCCAGAATCGCAA
>DATJAD010000187.1:0-6525 GCA_035516615.1 Candidatus Acidiferrum sp. | reverse complement strand
ATGGCTTTGCGGCCGGCTTCGGAGGCAAGCTCATCATGGCAGGCGAGATAGATGGCATCGTAAAGAGCCGTACCAGTGACATTGCCCGCAGGAACGGGGCCGGGATTGATCATGCCGCCCTGCATGGGAGCGTTGATGCGGGTGCGATGGATGGCGCGGTCGAGTTCGGCGCGGTCTTCGGTGAAATCGGCCATGAGATTCACGTCGGTATCAAAGGAAATGACCATGGCCTCGTCGCCCTTACGGAGGACGCGACCGAGGAAGTTGCTGCCAGCGTCCTGGATGGCGTAGAGCATGTTTTGTTCGCTGCCGGAAGTATCGAGGAGCAACCCCAGGGTGATGGGAAGCGTCACTTCCTTGGAAAAGAAAGCGATCTTTTGAGGCTGATTGTCCTCGAAGACCTTGAAGTCGTCCTGAGTGAGATTGGTGACGATGCGTTTGTGATTGTCGCGGACGGTGACGTAAAGGTTGACGAGATTGACGGTCGCTTTCAGGGTCTGGCCCTGTTCGGGCTGCTGGGCGCAAAGTCGGGGAAGAAGTCCCGCGGAGAGACAGATTGCAAATGAAACGGCCAGGAGTTTCTTCAGCGAAGGCATGTATACTTTCCTTTTCGAGGGTCCGCCGCAACCGGTCCGGACGAAGAGTTCCCGCCCGGACAGTATCACAGGGCGGGACTCAACTGCTCTGTTAGGATGCAGTGGGGCAAGGGGAGGGATGCGTCCCTCGAGTCGCCGCGGATGGAGAAGAAAGGGAGATTGATTAAGAAGCGATGAAAAATTTGAAAAGTACGACGCGGCTGGCCATTCTCTTGGGGTCAGTTTCAGCGGCGTTTCTGGTATGTTGGACTTCTCAGGTGAAGGCGCAGGCCCGCCCCTCAGGGCCCGTACCCACGGTCCCAGTGCCCGCGGCGCCCATAGCAAAGCAGAATCCAGGACCGCCACCTCCAGCACAGCCGGGACAGACAGAGACGCAAGCAAAGATCGTGAAGAATGTGGAGCTAGTGGTGTTGCCGGTCACAGTGAAAGACGACGACGGCCGGTTGGTGCCGGACCTGAGACGGGACGAGTTTGAGGTATTGGACGATAACGTGGAGCAGAAGATTGACGTGTTCTCCGTGGAAGCGTCCCCCCTCTCGATTGTGGTATTGATTGACAATGACCTGAAGAGGAAGGATGCGGACCAGGTGCAATCGAGCCTGCGGGCGATACTTGCCGGGCTGAGCACGGCGGATGAAGCCTCGATTTGCCGCTTCGACACGTATTTTCACCCGGATGATGGGTTCACGCGGGACCAGGACAAGCTGCTGACGGAGCTGAAGCGAATTCGGATCAACGAGAGCCCGGACCAGCAGGCTAACGTTGCGCCACCCAGCGAGCCGTTCAATGGCCCAACGATCAACGGAGGGCAAGCTGTGGGCGGAGGAGGGGCGCCCTCGATCGCGCCATCCACGCGGATCATCGGGGAGCACACAACCAAGGCGATTGACGATGCGGTGTACGGGGCGGCGGAACTGTTGAAGGACCGGGGACGAGAACGGAGGAAGATCATTTTCCTGATCTCGGACGGGACGAATTCCAAGTTCAATTCGAATGCCTACCAAAACGTGGTGCGGGAGCTTCTGAAATACAACATCGGCGTGTACAGCATCGGTGTAGGGAATGCCACCTATAACCGGGTGTTTTCCCGGTTGAAAGACTATGCCAACGATACCGGCGGGGACATTTTTTACGCTTCCAGGAGTAAGGGACTCGAGGAATTGTACTCACGGGTGGCGGAAGAGGCGCGGCACGTCTACACCCTGGCGTATGTTCCGCGAGGGAACGACCACACAAAGGAGTACCACACCGTCGAGGTGCGGGTGATGCGGCCGGGCCTCGACGTGAAGACCCGGGAAGGGTACTACTCCGGCGCGCCGCCACGATAAGGCCGGGTGCATGGGGCGTGATTCCCTCCGGCACGGACGGAACTTTCTCCCAGGAATCCAGAAAAATGCGGATTCCGCTTGACTCGCGCAAAATCTCCCCGTATATCGAATGGCAACGGATGCCGGGCGGCGACGCCTGTCAACGTGAACGAGCTTGAAGGAGATCGTTGATGAAGAAAAAGGGCAAGAAAGACGACAAGAAGAATCCCAAGAAAGGGTGAACGGCCAGATTCTCGGTGGTTTAGGGTACCCGGTTTCGAATTGACGGACGCTGCTTCATCGCGGCGTCCGTTTTGTTTTGGCGGCCGCCGCTAGGTTGAGAGACCTTCCTCGTGAGCGGGGCAGATGGATTGGAAGGCGCAGTTGAGACAGATGAAGCCGGGACGCGCGGGGAAGTGGGCGGCGCGAATCTGGGAGGCGGCTTCCTGGATGATCTGCTCGGCGTCGGCGAGTTGCTTGGCGTCGCGGGTGGTTTCCTGGCGCCGGCTGGTCTGGAGGTAATGGAAGACGAGGCGGGTGGGATTCAGCTCGAAAATCTCTTTCGCGGCGATGGCGTAAATGCTGAGTTGCAGGTCTTTCTTGGCGTCGGCGTCTTTTTTGGGTTTGCCGGTTTTGTAGTCCACGATTTCGACTTCGTTTTTGCCGAGGGAATTGATCTGGTCAATGCGGCCGTTGACGATGATGTTGTTTTCGAGGTCCAGAGCAAAGGATTTTTCCTGTTCGAGGATCCTGGGAGGATCTTCGAGGATGGCCGAATGGAAGGCGCGAAGCTGCTCGAGGCCGTCTTTCTTGTATTCCTGCTCCTGGTAATCGTCTTCGAAGGCGGCGGAACTCCATTCCGCTTCGAAGATGGCGCGCAGCTCTTCAAAGGGAAGGCGGATGCCCTTCTTGAACTGGTCCATGAAGCGCTTGATGGCGGTGTGCATGACGGCGCCGAAAGACATGGCGGCCTTGGGGCCTTCACGGAGCGACCAGAGATAGGAATAGAGATATTGCTGTGGGCAGCGGCGGAAATTTTCGATCGCGGAGGCGCTGACGCTGAGAGGCTCCGGAACGGCAGGATGAAACGTTTCGCCCCATTGGGCGATGCGGGAAAAGATGCGCGGAGGGCCGCTGGAGGCAGGGAAGAGCGAAGACGCGTTCGAATCTTGAGCAGGCGCAGCCGCGATTTCTTCTTTCGTGAGGCTGGGAGCGAGTTGGATTACATCACGGCGCTTGACGGCCGGATCCAAGAGAATGTCTTCGATGAAAACGGGGACCTTGCCCTTCTTTTCGGTCAGGGTGGTGATGGTCAGGCGGTCCTGCGCGCGCGTGAGGGCGACGTAAAAGAGGCGGCGCTCTTCCTGAATGTGGAAACTCTCCTCGGGAGCGCCTTCCTTCATCAGAGCGGAAGGGAATTCGAAGACATGGGGACGCTCAGAGGCGGGGAATTTTTTGTTGTTCACGCGAAGAAGAAAGACATGGGGAAACTCGAGGCCCTTGGCGCCGTGAACGGTCATGAGATGGACGGCATCGGCGGGAGCATCGTCCTCGAGGCTGAGATTGCCGCCGGCCTGCTCGAAGTATTCGAGGTATTCGATGAATTCAGGCAACGCGCGCGTTTCGCTTTTGGGCTCCCATTCCTTGGAGAATTCAGAGAGGCGGGTGACGTATTTGCGGTCCCACTCGGAGGCGCGTTGCGGAATTTCGAGCCACTCGATGAGATCAGAGAGAATTTCGCGCGCGCTGCGGCGCTTGATGGTTTTCCGCTGGGACGAGATGAATTCGACGAGTTCACCGAGAGCGGCGTGCGAAGAATCGAAAGCCAGATTGCCCTGAGGGGCCTGCAGCAAGTCGAAGATGGATTTCTTTTCCTTGCGGGCGCGTTCGCTGAGCCGGACGAGATCGGCGGCTTCGAGACTCCAGGCCGGAGCGGCGAGGACGCGGGCGCAGGCAATGTCGTCATAAGGAGCGGCGATGAGGCGAAGATAGGCGAGCACGTCTTTGACGAGCGGATGCTCGAGAATGGAGAGTTTGGAGATGACAAAAGGAATCTTGCGGCGCGAGAGTTCGGCGACGAGCTCGTCGCGGTGCGCGTGCTGACGGTAGAGGACCGCGAAATCTTTCCAGCGGCGGCCAGCGCGATGGAGGCGCTGAAGTTCCTCGGCGATCCAGTGTGCTTCATCTTCCTCAGTGGCAAACTCGGCGATGCGGATGCGCTCGCCTTCGGTTTTGCAGGCGCTCAGGACCTTCTTGGGAAAATCGGCGGTAGTGGTGTTCTGGCCGATGACTTGCGTGGCCACGCGGAGAATGCTGGGAGTCGAACGGTAATTCTCCGTGAGGGAAACGCGGTGGGGCGTGGAGTCGGCGCCTTCGGACCAACCGGCAAAACGTTCGAGAAAAATCTTGAAGCTGCCAAAAGAAGCGCCGCGGAAACGGTAAATGGCCTGATCGTTGTCGCCCACGGCGACGATGCTGCGGGATTGTTCAGAGAGGAGTTCGAGGAGGCGAAGCTGGGCGATGTTGGTGTCCTGGAACTCGTCCACGAGAATGAAGCGGAAACGCTGCTGGAGCGAAGCGCGGAGAGACGTGTTTGTTTCGAGGAGTTCGACGGCGCCGGTGATCAGCGAGCCGAAGGAGACGCGTTTTTTTTCGTGCAACAACTCTTCGCTGGCGCGGTAGGCGCGGGCAATTTCCCGTTCGCGCTGAACTGTTTCGAAGCGCTCGCTGTAGGTATCTTTGTCGAGGGCGTCGCGTTCCGCTTCGAGCTGCGCGGCGAGAGCTTCGGCATAACACTGATAGTCTTGCCAGGAAACGAGTTCGTCCTGGCAGCGGGAGAAAAAATCCAGGAAATCGTTGAGAAATTGGCCCGGTTCAGCAAGCCGGCGATATTTTTCAAGCCGAAGCCGCTGCATGTTGCGGCGAAGCAGAATCCAGTGGTCCACCTTGTCCACCATGCGGCGTTCGGGATCGGCTTCGGCGAGAAGCGACTCGCAAAACGAATGGAAGGTGGCGAGTGTGACGCCTTTGGCGCGTTCACCGACGGCTTTAACCACGCGGGACTTCATTTCACCGGCAGCTTTGTTGGTGAAGGTAAGGCCAAGAATGTTTTCGCCCAGAAGGGAAGCGTCGCGCTCGAGAAGATGCCGGATGCGCTCGGTGATGACGCGGGTTTTGCCCGTGCCAGCTCCGGCGATGACGAGAAGGGGACCTTCGCCGTGCTCGATGGCGCGGCGCTGGGCGTCGTTTGGCTCAAGGGCAGAGGAGCCGGGGCGGGGATCCAGTTCGAACAGCGTGGTCATGACCCAAGCAGGTTAGCGCGAAAGCAGGCGAAGGGGAACCGAAAGACGGACTGCGGGGCTGGCATGGGCGTGCATTTTTCAGAATATACCGATTACTGCCGCGAGGATCGCGAGAGCTCCAACCATTAGGAGTGTAAGAGAGTTGAGCTGATGAAGATCGCGGCCCTGCGGGAACAATCTTCGATACTCACGCCGCAACCTTAGCTTTTTACGGGGTCCCCAGAAGAGTGGAGCGAACCTTTCGTTTTCCGGAAGCAGCGCATTCACTTTGTCGGCGATTTGCATCGATATTATCGCGGCCCAAATCCCACATATAGAGACAGTCAGCACACACACGACTCCGATTGCGAACCTTGCTCCAGCGTTCAACAACATTGAGGCGAGGGTTCCCATGGCAGTTATCTCTGGGATTTGAGGCCGGAGGAGACGTCGGCGTTGAAGGCTTCGGACTGCTTTCGCGGGATGGTGAGAGCGTTCCAGCAATCGGAGGCAAAGTGTTTGGAGAGGAAGACGATTTGGCCAACGTGGTAGGAATAGTGGGGAAGCTGGCGGTTGATAGCCTGCAGGATGGAGTGGGGCTCGGTGCGGATGGTGACGGTGCGGGTCAGGTCGGCAACGGTTAAGGTTTCAAGGGCGGAGAAAACGCAGTTCCAGCCGGCGTTCCATTGAGCCAGGAGTTCTTCGCGGGATTGCGCGGGCGACTCGAATTCGGTGTCGCGATGGCGGTCGGGCTTTTCTCCGTCGGAGGTGAGAAAATCGGTCCAGCGGGAGCGCATGTTGCCGGCCATGTGCTTGACGATGATGGCGATGGAATTGGACTCGGAATCGAGAGAGCGGCAGAGGCATTCGTCGGGACACTGCGCGATGGCGCGTTCGGCAAGTTGCTTGTAGTAGCGGAAAAGATCGAGCGAGTCTTTGAGATAGGAATCGGTACGCTGGTGAGGCATTGGGGAATTGTGCCGCGCAGGGAGCGAGAGCGCAACCGGGAGGAGAGGCAGAAAAAGCTTGACAGTTCGCTTTTTGTTCGCCTAAGATTCCCGCACTGCGATTCCGAAGATGGAACAGAGGAGGATTTATGAGTATCGGCCAGTCATTGCTACCTGAATTCGACGAAGAGATGAAAAATACCCGCAAAGTGCTGGAGCGAGTGCCGGACGAGAAATGGAATTGGAAGCCCCACGAGAAGTCAGGAACGCTGGGATGGCTGGCAGGGCACGTCGGCACGGTTCCGGAGTGGCTTACCATGACAATGACAACCGAGAGCCTGGACTATGCTCCAGTGGACGGACCTTCGTACCAGCCGCCGAAGATCGAAAATCG
>DATJAD010000186.1:0-3809 GCA_035516615.1 Candidatus Acidiferrum sp. | reverse complement strand
GCCCAAAAAGAGTTTCATGTCCCTCTTCGCGGACTTCGGCACCTTTCTGAATGCTGCGAGCAAGGCTGGTGCGATCGCTGTGATCGGCGGTCAGGGCGGCGCGAAATCCGCGGGAATGAATCTCACGCACACCGGAATTCTCGGCTTCAACGCCGATTTCGCAATTCCGGTGCTCTCGATGACCGAAGAAGACCAGGGTCAACTCGAGCGCTTGCTCGCGCGCGGAATCACGCCGCGTCTTCGCTTGAACGTGCAGAACACATTCACGAGCGGGCCCGTGGAAACCGCCAATGTCGTCGGGGAAATTCGCGGCAGTGAACACCCCGACCAAATTCTTGTAGTCGGCGCGCATCTCGATTCCTGGGATCTCTCCGAAGGCACGACCGACAACGGCTCCGGCGTGGCAACTGTGCTCGGCGCAGCGGAAGCCATCGCGCGTTCCGGCGAGCGCCCGCGCCGCACGATTCGCTTCGTTCTTTTCACCGGCGAAGAAGAGGGGCTAGACGGTTCGTTTGCTTACATCAAGCAGCACGAAGCGGAGATACCAAACCATCTCGGCGACCTCGTGCTCGACGCAGGCCAGGGCCCGGTAAAGGGATTCATGCTCGGTGGACGGGACGATCTTGTTCCCGTCTTTCAGCCTTTTGCGGCTGCGCTCGAAGACTTTCATCCGGTCGAGGTGAACGATAAAGTCGAATCCGGCACGGACACGCTGCCGTTTTCCATGGAAGGACTGCCGGGAATCAACATGGAGCAGGACACCACGGACTACAAATTCACGCATCACTCGCAGGCCGATGCTCTCGATGCCCAGAAGCCGGATGTGCTTACGCAAAATGCCATGCTCATGGCCCTTGCGGCATTCTGGCTCGCGGACCGCCCGGAACGGTTTGCTTCTCCCTGGTCCATGGAAAAAACGGCCAGGATGCTTCGCCAACAGCACGAATACGAGGAACTCAAGGCCTTCGGACTTTGGAAGTACGGCGATCTCGGTACAGACGACAAGTAGAGTTGGGCAAATGGCAGGGGCGTAAAAGCGCTGTCCGATGCAAGAAATTTGGCTCTCGGCTTAAAGCGACGATTTCCATCCTGGGAGGCGCGCGATGGGGACACTGTGGCAGGACATTCGCCATGGGGCTCGGGTACTGCTCCGGAGCCCGGGATTCACTCTCGTCGCGGTGCTTTCGTTGGCTCTCGGGATCGGCGCGAACACCACAATTTTCACGGTCATCAACGCGGTGCTGCTGAATCCGCTGCCCGTTCGCGATATTTCCCGGCTCGTCGAACTGGACACCATTGATACAAAAACCCACGTGGGTTTTGCCCGAGCCGAAAAGCTCGGCATGTCGTTTCCCAATTTCCAGGATTATCGGCGTCAGGACGAGGTCTTTTCCGGGCTCGCCGCCATTATTCCCATCCCGTTGACCTGGAGCAACGGAGTCGAACCGCGCCAGGTGAATGGCAATTTGGTCAGCGCAAATTATTTTGATGTACTGGGGCTGAAGCCGGCCTCCGGCCGTTTCTTTTTTTCCGGCGAAGACACCAAACTGAGCGGCAACAACGTCGCGGTCATCAGCTATGCCTTCTGGACGAACAAAATGGGTTCCGATCCGGCGGCCGTAGGAAAGGATTTGCGGCTGAATTCCATGGCATACACGATCATCGGCGTCGCGCCACGCGGCTTCAAAGGCACTTTCACCTTTGCTGGCGCCGAAGAGATCTGGATTCCCACCAGCATGTATACCCAAGTGCTTTCCGGTTTGTTTAAGGACTTTTTCAATGATCGCCGTTTCCTCGGAACTTTCGCCGTTGGCCGCCTCAAGCCCGGAATTGCATTGGGCCAGGCGGAAGCGTCCTTGAGGACGGTTGCAACTCGCCTTGAGAAGGAATACCCGAAGGACAATGCAGGCCGCAGCGTCGCGTTGACTCCTCTCGCAGATGCGGCCGTTGGCGTGAATCAGCATGATCAATTTGCCCTGGCGGGCGTAGTGATGATGACCGTCGTTGGGCTCGTCCTGCTCATTGCGTGCGTGAATCTCGCGAATCTTTTGCTGGCTCGCGCCGCGAAGCGCGAGAAAGAGATGGGTCTGCGGGCCGCCCTGGGCGCGAGCCGGAACCGCTTGATGCGCCAGATGCTGACGGAATGCATGATGCTTTCACTTCTCGGCGGCGCTGCGGGACTCTTGCTAGCCTATGCGGGCCGCGGCGTTTTGTGGTCCTTTCGCCCGCCGTTCATCCAGCAGAATGACATTGAGCTCTCTCTGGATGCGCATGTCCTCCTCTTCACGTTCGGAATCGCTGTCCTGACCGGCATCCTCTTCGGTGTCGCTCCGGCGATTAAAGCCTCTGTTCCGAACTTGATGGAAACCTTGAAGATCGGAGGACGCGGCGGAAGCATTGGCTGGGGAAGAAATAATCTACGCAGCCTCTTGGTCGTTTCGGAAATTGCCCTCTCCCTTGTGGCGCTGGTCGGCGCGGGACTTTTCCTCCGAAGCATGCGCGATGCGCAAAAGCTCGATCCTGGTTTCGAATCCAGGAATCTCTTTGTCATGAATGTGGATCTCGGTGCGCTTCATTATGATGAGGGCCGCGGGCAACAGTTCTTCCGCTCTGCCATCGAGCGCGCCGCAGCGGTGCCCGGCGTTCAATCGGCAACGATCGCCTCCAACGCTCCGCTCGGCGGTGGCTTCGCGCGCACCGTTTTTCCCGAGGGCCAGGATGAATCTACGGGTTTTCGCGGGACGCTGACTCAGCTCGACGATGTGACTCCCGGTTTTTTCGATGCCTTGCGCATCCCGCTTCTGCGCGGCCGCGTGTTCACGGACGCGGACCGTAAGGAAACGACTCCCGTCGCGGTCGTCAATGAAGCCATGGTGAAGCGCTTTTGGCCGGATCAAGATCCCATCGGCAAGCGCTTCCATTTCTTCGGCGACCCGACCCTCTTGCAAGTGGTCGGCGTCGTGCGCAATTCCGTTGTGGACACTATCGGGGAGGAACCAGTTCCTCTTGCCTATCTTCCGATCACGCAGGCCTATTCCCCTGCCGTGACCATTCAAGTGCGCACCAGTGGCCGCCCCGAACCGGTGATCAGCGGTGTTCGCGCGCAGATTCAACAGCTCGACAACAATCTGGCCATCACAGGAGTGCAGACCATCGGCGAAGTGATGGACCAGGGACTCTGGGCGCCTCGCATGGGTGCAGCGCTCTTGGGTTTGTTCGGCGGCCTGGCTCTGATCCTCGCGGCGCTTGGTGTTTATGGCGTTCTTTCTTATTCGGTGAATCAGCAGACTCGCGAAATCGGAATTCGCATGGCCATGGGAGCGGACCGCGGGAACGTTCTTGGATTGGTTATTGGACAGGGCCTTAAGCTGGCCGCGGTTGGACTCGTTGCTGGAATCGCGATCGCGCTGCTTCTGGCCCGGCAACTTTCCAGTCTGCTCTTTGGAGTGAATGCTTATGACCCGCTCACTTTTTTGAGCGTCGCCACAATCCTGATGGTAGTGGCCTTTTTCGCCTGTTACATTCCTGCGCTTCGGGCCACGCGGGTGGACCCATTGACGGCCTTGAGATACGAGTAACTTGTTTGTTTACAATTACATGGATGCGTGCCGTCGTGCAGCTTGGGGTTGAGAAGCTGGCGAGGTGCGGCAGGACAAACAACGTGACCGAGCAAAGCGCGCTCCAAACTCTACCGCTTTAGCGCTTTTCCACAGCCAGTTTCCAAACCGATTTGACAGTGCCGCTCTGCTTCCGTATACTCTGTAGTTTGTCAGGGGTAGCAGTACCCATGCAGTAGCGCAGCGGGGGCT
>DATJAD010000185.1:0-4778 GCA_035516615.1 Candidatus Acidiferrum sp. | reverse complement strand
GGCGGCAGCGATCCCGAATACCTCGCTCTTTCCCCCGATGAAAAAACTCTTTTCTCCGCCAACTCCATCTCCGATTCCGTCGCCGTCTTCGATCTCTCGAAGCTCGCTCTCGGCGCGCCACTTCACGCCGAAGGTTTCATTCCCACCGAATGGTATCCCACCGTCGTTGCAGCCACCGCTCACGATCTTCTCATCGCCACCGCCAAGGGCCGCGGCTCCGGCCCCAACCCCGGCGCTCTCGGCAAAACCCGTGATGGCCGTCCCCGCTATCCCTACAATCCCGCCATGATGCACGGCTCTCTCGCCCGCATTCCACTCGCAGGCGTTCCGACGAATCTCGCGGCCTACACGCGCCAGGTCTCCGAAATGAACGCCCTGCGCGGCAATTCCGACGAAGTCCGCTTCTCCTCCGGTGAAAAGAAAATTCATCACGTCATCTACATCATCAAGGAAAATCGTACCTACGATCAGGTCTTCGGCGATATCTCCTCCGCCAACGGCGATCCTTCGCTCGTCATGTACGGCGAAGACATCACGCCCAATCAGCACGCTCTCGCTCGCCAGTTCGGCGTCCTCGACAATTTCTACGATAGTGGCGATGTCTCCGGCGACGGCCACATCTGGTCCAACTCTGCTTCCATCTCCGATTATGTCGAAAAAACCTGGCCCGTCGGCTATCGCAGCAAAGAGCACACCTACGATTCCGAAGGCACTCTTCTGACCGGCATCGCTGTCGAAGACGATCTCCCCTACGCAGGCGAACCTACCGGCGGCTTCCTCTGGAAAGATTTCGCTGACCACGGAGTCTCCTATCGCCACTACGGCGAATTCATCGTCAGCCGCTGGTGCAATGAACCGGAAGGCGAGAACACCCCATCCTACGGCCCTCCGAAAGTCGCCGGCATCTCCTGCGCGCGCTCGGTCATCAATCCGGGAGAGCCGCTTCCCAAGAATGTCGGCGATCCCCGCGGCGGCCCGAGCCCTTATCCCTGGCCCATCCCTATCCTCGCCAAGGACATCGCTGCCACGCCCGAACTCCGCGGCCATTTCGATCCTCGCTCCGCCGATTTCAAGCTCGATTATCCCGATCAGTTCCGCGCCGACGAATTCCTCAACGAATTCAGCCAATTCGTCGCCTCCCGCAAGGCAGGCCGCGACACCATGCCGCAGTTCATCCAGCTTCGTCTCCCCAATGACCATACCGCCGGCGGCCAATTCCACATGCCCACTCCTTCCGCTTCCCTCGCCGACAACGATCTCGCCATAGGCCGCGTCGTGGACGCCGTCTCTCACAGCCCTTATTGGGACGACACCGCTTTCCTCATCCTCGAAGACGATGCCCAGGACGGTCCCGACCACGTGGATTCCCACCGCAGCACCTGTCTCGTCATCAGCAAATATTCTCCGCTCCCCGCAAAGGAGTCCGATGGCGCCGTCAAGCCTGTCGTCGAAAGCAACTTCTACACCACCATCAACGTCATTCGCACCATCGAAGCCCTTCTCGGCGTCCCGCCCATGAACGCCAACGATTCCCGCTCTGCGGTCATGGCTCCGCTCTTCAGCGGCCCCGGCACGCAGCCGCCCTACTCGGCCGACTATCGCAATCGCGATAACCGCCTCATCTATCAGATGAACACGAAGGAATGGAAGGAAGGCAAAAACATGGACTTTAGCCGCGCCGACGACGTGGACACCGCCGTCCTCAACAAGTTCCTCTGGCAGGACCGCATGGGCTCCCGCCCCGAGCCCCTGCCCCAACACAACATCTTCCCTCCCGACTCCCCGGCGCGAAAATCCTCTCGCGACGACGATTGACTCTATTTGCGCGCGGCTGCCTTGGGCGACGTCAGCGCCACGCTCGCCTCTGTGGTCAGCAACAGGAACGTGAACGTCTCTTGCAAATACAGTCGCACCGCCGCTTCGGTGTGGTTCAAATAGCCGATGGACAGATCCTGCCCGAGGTGCAGCTCGAAATCTCCACCTCGTGTCGTCACCACAAAAGCTCCGTCAATCGCCGGCGCCCAGATAATTTTCCCCTCCACCAGCCTCTTCACGTGCTCCAGCACCGGGTAGCCTTGATCGCTCGTCTCGGCAAGCGCTGTATAAGCCTTGGCGCCCAATAGCACGCTGTAAGGCCCGTTCACGCCCACCAAACGCAACTGGCTCAATCCTTGCGCAATCACGTCTGGGTATTGCCGCACGTCCGACGGGAGACGCATCTTCGGATTGCTTGTGCCCTCCCGCATTCCCACAATCCCGGCTTCTCCATAGCCTTCAAAGATCGCTCCGTCCTCCGCGAAGGCAATCTGCTGCGCCGCATCTTTGGCGGGCTGCCAGTCGGAATCGTTCGCCCCGCGCTCCACGTCGTCAATCGCGGCTCGGCTCAGTTCGAACGGCACGCGCAGTTCGACCAGCGCTTTCACTTCGCGTTGTCCCGCCTGAACTCCTTTTGCCGATCCTGCGAGTGATCTCAGATGTCCTGTGCCCACAGCGGACAATCCCCCTCCCGCCGGCCCTTTCACGTCCACCGCTCTCCGGCCCGCGACGTATCGCTTGAACGTGCGCTCCACCTCTTCCTCAATCTGCGCCCATGCCGCATCCGAAATCGGTGCCAGCTCGCGATGTAGGTTATTCATGCGCTTTTTCTCCCCTCAGCGATCCAATGTTGAGCGAGCCATCCTTTGCTGCGCCGCCCGATTCCGCCGGCCCCTGCCCTGCCGCTCCGTCCGCACTCGTTGCGCTTTCAACCTCCGCACCCACGCTGTCCAGAAACGTCGCGGAAGGCACAAAAAACAAGCTTCCCGTCAACGCCTGGCTGAAGTCCAGCAGGTGATCGTAGTTGCCGGGCGGCCTCCCAACGAACATGTTTTCCAGCATTTGCTCCGTTATCCGCGGCGACCGGCTGTAGCCAATGAAGTAGGTGCCAAATTCTCCGTGTCCGGGGCGCCCAAACGGCATATTGTCGCGCAATATCTTCTTCTCTTTTCCGTTTTCGACGATGACGGTCAACGCGCTGTGCGCCGATGTGGGTTTCACCGCCTTGTCCAGCTCGATGTCAGACAGCTTCTTCCGCCCAATGATCATCTCTTGCGTCTCGGTGGACAGCTTGTTCCATGCATCCAGGTTGTGGGCATACTTCTGCACGATCACGTAACTTCCGCCCGCGAACGCTGCATCTTCGTCGCCGATCAGCACGGCGTCAATTGCTCTCTCTCCTCTCGGATTCTCCGTTCCGTCCACGAACCCGAGAAGGTCACGATCGTCGAAATAACGGAATCCCTGCACTTCATCAGCTGTAGACACGGCGCTTCCGATCCGCGCCATGATTTGCGTGGCCAGCTCGAAGCACAAATCCATCCGCTTCGCACGAATGTGGAAAAACAAATCTCCTGGCGTGGAAACCGCATGCCGCCCGCCGGCCCGAATCTCGCGGAAGGAATGCAGCTCCGCCGGGCGCGGTTTCCCGAACAATTCATCCCAGGCATCGGAGCCGAACCCCATCACGCACGAGAGCCCTCCTTCCACGTCCCGAAAGTCCACCGCCCGGAAAATTGCCGATAGGTTGGGGCAAAACACGCGAATCGTTTCGCCGCTCTCGGCCCCGGAATTCATTTTCAGAACCAGAAAGATCGCCGCGGGAGTAAGCGGCGCGGCAACCGCTTGGGGTTCGACACGAACGTAATCTGCGGCGTCTGGCGCGGTCATTCCAATCGTTTCCACTCTAAAGCGCGCAATATCGTAGCACGCCACTCTTTTCATTTGCTGAAGATCAACAGGAAGAACCTCTCGCAGGGACTCCCGCCGCAAGCCCCTGCCCCAGCACCACGTCTTCCCACCCGACTCCCCGTCGCGAAAATCCTCTCGCGACGACGACTGATTCTCACCTGCACGTGCGTGCCACGAGTCTCGCCGGACTAGCGCGACAGCTGAACTGAATTCTTCATGGATGGATAAACCGTTCGACTCGGTGTATGCTCTGCACCCGCTCGCGGCTATGAGGCGACGCTGAGCGACTGGTACTCAACGCCCTTCGATCAGGGCGGTCCTGGCAAAGAAAACTACTTCAGAAATGGCCGAAGGCACTCAACCCGGCGCAACCAAAAGCGATTTTCTTTGGATTGCTGTCGCATCGGCTCTTGTAGCCCTTGCAGGGTTTGCGCGTACATTCTATCTGAAGTTTCTCTTCCCCACCCCGTCTCTTCCGGTCCTCGTACAAATCCACGGCATGGTCATGACTCTTTGGTTGGCGGTGTTTATTACGCAGACCTGGCTGATCGCTTCCCGTCGTGTCGCGTTACACCGTCGTTTGGGGACCTTCGCAATCGTATTGGCGGCAATCATCGTGTTCTTGGGCGAAACGCTGACAATCAATGCGGTTCGCAGAGAAGCCCTGATGCACAAAATCGGCCAGTTCCACTACCTTCTGGGAATCAATACTGTGAATCTCCTTCTCTTTGGCACTTTTGTGGGGCTTGGATATGCCGCACGCAGGCGACCTGAGGTCCACAAGCGCCTCATGGTGCTCGCGGCGCTCACTCTACTGGCCCCCGCCGTTGCGAGGGTCGTTCTTCTCTTTACTCATGCTCCGCTACCGCAGTTTCTTGCTTTCTATGCCTGCTTCGTCATTTGTCTGATTGCCGATACCGTCAGGCACCGTCGCCTGCATCCCACGTTAGCGCTCGGCTCTCTGTTTACGATTGTCGCGTTCCAGGCGTGCTTCTTTATCGTCCAAACCCAAGCGTGGATGAAGATCGTGAAGGGAATCTTCGGATGATGAA
>DATJAD010000184.1:0-18584 GCA_035516615.1 Candidatus Acidiferrum sp. | reverse complement strand
GCGCACATCGTGGGGCACAAGTATGTGGTCTGTCCGTGGATTGAAGAGAAACAGCGTCACGAACCAGACGGATACAAACGCGCCGCGGAACTATTCAATAAGGCGGGGGAAGCGAGTGCGAAAGCCGGTATCCAGTTCGCTTATCACAACCACAATTTTGAGTTTGCGCCCGAGCCTGCAATCGGAAACAAGCTGCCCTACGATTTTTTGCTGGAAAATACGGATCCGAAGCTGGTGAAAATGGAGATGGATCTTTGTTGGATCTCTGTCGGTGGCCAGGATCCATTGACGTACTTCAAACGGTATCCCGGCCGTTTTCCCCTCGTGCACGTGAAGGACATCAAGAAGTTGCCAAAATTGGAACCGGGAGGGCCCGCCGCTTCGCTGGAACTGGAGGCGCATGAATTAACTGACGTAGGTTCGGGCGCGATTGACTGGAAGCGCATCTTCGCCCACTCCAGCGAAGCCGGAATCCGGCATTATTTTGTCGAACAAGACGAATCGGCAGATCCTTTCGAGAGCATCCGGAAAAGCTACGAGTACTTGTCGGCACTGCGCTTCTAAATCGGGAGTACATGTTTACCAAAATCCGCATTCCAGGAGGGAGCCGCGTAATGAAAAAGCCAGTTCTTATCTGTGCAGGAGCATTGGCCTTTACAATGGCAGTGGCAGCTTTAACGCGGCCGCAAGAAACGCCGTGGAAGCAACTTTTCAACGGCAAGGATCTTACCGGTTGGAAGCACGTGGGACCCGGAGGCGATACGGTTGAGGATGGGTTGATCAAGACGCATGGCGGCATGGGGCTGCTTTATTGGACCGGAGGAAAGCTGGGAAATTGCAAGATCCGCGTCGTGTACAAGATGCGAGACTTCAATGACAACTCCGGGGTGTTTATCCGCATTCCGATCGAACCTCGAGAAGCGTGGATGCCGGTGAACTATGGGTATGAAGTTCAAATAGACAATCATCCCGAGGAGTCGAAGGAAGACGAATATCACGTCACGGGAACGCTCTATTCGCTGACGAAACCTCTTGCCTTGCCCGGCAAGCCCGGACCGGAATGGAACACCATGATCATCACTTTGGATGGACCGCGTACGATTGTGGAACTCAATGAAGTAAAGGTTACGGACTATAGCGAGGGTGACCCGGTGCCGGACAAGAAATTCTCATTCGAGCCGGAGCGCGGACGGCGGCCTGATGAGGGTTATGTCGGATTGCAAAATCACAGCGATAAGGACGTCGTATTTTTTAAGGAAGTCAGTGTCCAGACGTTGAAGTAGAGCTAAGTCACGTAGGAATTCATTTCCGCACTCCTGGAGGCAGTCATGAAAAACAAGGGCTACTCACGCCGTCAATTTCTGCAGAAAACGGCGGGTACGGCTGGCGCGATTGCCGTATCGCGGACGGTATTGCTTGAGCCTGAACACATTCCCATGCCGTTTGAGAATATCGCTCCTAGCGATCGAGTGCGTTTCGGCATGATCGGAGTAGGCATGCAGGGATCGGGCCTGCTTACGAATGCGATTCAACTTCCGGGAGTTGAATGCGTTGCGGCAGCAGACTTGTACGACGGAAGGCACACGCTCGCGAAGGAGATCGCAGGGTCCACAATTTATACGACGCGAAAGTACCAAGAGCTGTTGGACAACAAGGAGATTGACTGCATCGTAGCGGCGGTGCCGGATCATTGGCACAAACAGGTCGTCGTGGACGCTGTAAGCGCCGGAAAAGACATTTATTGCGAAAAACCGATGTCACACACACCGGCGGACGGAATCGCGATGGTTGACGCCGCGAAGAGGACGGGTCGGATCGTGCAGATCGGATCGCAGCGCGTGAGTTCCGTAATATGCGCGAAGGCCAAGGAACTGATCGCCAATGGAGCAATAGGAGATCTAAATCTCGTGGAAGGCTATCTTGGACGAAATGATCCAACGGGCTGCTGGGAATACCCGCCACCACCGGATCTTTCTCCTTCCAATCTGGACTGGGATACGTGGCAAGGCACGGTTCCGAAGGTTCCATTCAATCCGAAAATTTTCGCCCGCTGGCGGTGCTGGAAGGAGTATGGCACGGGGGTCGCGGGAGACCTGCTCGTCCACTTGGTCAGCGGGATGAATTTCATGTTGGGTTGGAACGAACCTCCCCGGCGCGTGATGTCCATGGGGGGAATCCTCCGGTGGCCGGACGGCCGGAATATGCCCGATGTGCATGCAACACTCTTTGAATACGGCAAGTATCCTGTGTACCTGCGCTTGAATCTCGGGTGCGAGATGCCGGAAGTTTACCGCTTCCAGGGATCGAAGGGCATCCTGGAGGTCAATGAGTTTGGAATCGCGCACTACCCGCAGACCGGCGAGGACTCGGCACCCAGTTATTACGCCTTTAGCTTTCCTCAGAAAATGCGCGATGCTTACTTCAAAGAATGGCACGAGGAGCACGATCCGCCCGTGGGCAAGGAACCGGTCATGGAAGCCGAGACGTACAAAGGCAACGACTATGACGATGTGAAGCCTCATCTCTGGAACTTCTTCAAGGCCGTGAAATCGCGCCAGTCGGTTGTAGAAGATGCCCTTTTCGGCCATAACGCCGCCCTGGCGTGCCACATGGCAAACGCGGCTTATTTCCGGCAGTCACCGGTTAGTTGGGATGCCGCCACGGGAACAATTGTGTCCTAATCGAATCAGGAGCATCCTGCGGGTGCAGAGATCTGCATGGAATTTGGGCTTGATTGTGCCTTAGCTACGGATGGCATGCTGTCTATTGACTTGCACAGGAACTTCTCTGCAAACTCTTAGAAGCGGCAAGCAAAACTGTTCGCAAAGTCCCCGCTCCTTGGGAAACGGCCCCCCTCCAGTAAGGTAAGTCGTTGCCAATTAAGCCGTCTCACTCCGCCGATGAGGCAAAGCGAGAAGAAGACTCTTTTCCCATTCAAGGCCTCCAGCGTGTTTCCGTTGATCAGATTCTCGAATCGGCTCCGGATGCCATGCTCTTGATTGGCCAGGCCGGCGAAGTTGTATATCTGAATACGCACGCGGCCGAGCTGTTCGGATATAAAAGAGATGAGCTCTTGGGACGAAGTGTCGAGCAACTTGTTCCCCCGGAGTCTCGCATTCTTCATGGCGATCATCGACGACGCTACATGGGGCAACCACGCGCGCGGATGATGGAAACCGGATTGGCGCTCTATGGTCTGCGAAAAGATCAATCGCGATTTCCGCTGGAAATAAGCCTCAGCCCCTTGCGCACCTCGGGAGGGCTCCTCGTCCTCGGAGCGGTGCGCGACCGCACAAAAAAGCAAAGAGCCGAAGATGAAATTCAGAACCTGAATCGCAACCTTCGCGCGAAGGTGCAGGAGCTCAATGCGACCAACCGTGAACTGCAGGACTTGACGTATACCACCGCTCACGATCTCCGGGCTCCGGTTCGTCACATCCAAGGGTACGCGGAGTTGCTCATCGAGAGCGTGGGAAACAGCTTGGATAAAGCCGAGAAACAAAACCTGGACAAAATCGCGGCATCAGCGAAACGCCTCGGAATGCTGATCGACAATTTATTGGACTTTTCAAGAATTGGACGTGCTGCGTTGGGTCCGCGCCCAGTCGACCTGTCATCAATAATTGGAGAGATTCGTAAGGATCTACAAAACAGGTTCAAAAACAGGCGGGTAGCCTGGAAGATCGGCGAGCTTCCGACGGTCTCGGCGGATCCCGGAATGTTGAAAGTACTTTTCACGATTTTGCTCGAGAATGCGCTTAAATTTACGCGCACGCGCGGCGAGGCCATCATTGAGATTGGATACACAGCCGAGAACGGCTCGCGGGCCGTTTTTGTCCGCGACAACGGGGTCGGATTTGAAATGCAGTACGTAGCGAAGCTGTTCCAAGTTTTCCAACGGCTACATCGCCACGAAGAATTTGAAGGAACGGGGATCGGGCTCGCGACAGTGCGCCGCATCGTTGAACGCCATGGCGGGAAGGTCTGGGCCGAGGGAGTGCTAGATGAGGGAGCAACATTCTACATTTCTTTGCCAGAAGGAGATACGACTCATGACAAGTAACATCCGGCCGATCCTGCTCGTGGAAGATGACGTCAACGACGTGGAGCTTGTGACGGCAGCGCTCAAGTCAGGAAACCTGGCGAATCCGGTGATTGTGGCGCGGGACGGGGTCGAAGCAGTCGAAATTTTGAGCAAGAGCCGCTACGATGGGTTGGATGCAAATGGCCCGGTGGTCGTGCTTTTGGACAACAAGATGCCTCGTATGACGGGCCTCGAGCTTTTGCGGCATATGAAAAACGACGAACGATTCAAACGCATCCCGGTAGTCATGATGACTTCTTCACGCGCGGAACCAGACCTCGAACAAGCCTATGCACTGGGAGTCAATGCGTATGTTGTGAAGCCAGTGGACTTCAAGGATTTTACAGACGCCGTCAAAATCGTCGGAAGATTTTGGGCCATTCTGAATGAACCACCTATCGTCTCGGGGATGGAGACTGGAATGGACAGATAGACCGTTGACGTTTCCGATGTTGTCGCACAACAGGCGTCGCTCACTTTGGCAGCGGCGGACAACCCGGCCAAGATCCCCGGACCTGATTGCCGATATACTGCAAATCTTCGATACCGATTTTGCTGGTGTAAAAACCATCGCACGTCATGTCACGGAGAAAGGCGAAGAACGCGATGCCCTGACTGAGTTCCGGTTTGGATTTGGCGTTTTTTCTGTATGCAATCAGGTCCAGAGTTTTCTTCTGCTGCTCTGCAGTGCATTCGAGGTACGGCTTCGCAAATTGATCTCTGCAATGCGAATCTAACCACATCAGCCCGCCACCGAGCTGCAGTTGATAGTCTTCATTTTCACTGGTGAGCAAATCAATGAATTCGGGCGCTCCGACTTCTACAGCTCCACCTGAATGTTCGTCTTTTGGCAGGATGGTATCACACAGCAACATAAGTGTAGCGTACTGATGGGGGCTGAAGAATTTTGGCGCGTACTTACCATCTGCAGACGCCTGCTCCTTGCGAACAACTTGGTGCGCATATTCGGCTGCCTCGGCAGGGATAACCCGCAATGCGGAACCGCCGACAACGCTGATGGCCAAGGATTTGAGAACGTCGCGCCGCGTAAAGCCGCTTTTGTTCATTTCTTCAGCTCCAGAGCCTGGCAAAATCGTGAGCGCAATCTCTGATTCGAGTGCTCTTAGTCAATCGCATCAAAGGTCTCCCTTCTTGGCTTGATCCAACACGTACTCGGACGCGCGCCACGAGAGAGCGAGTATCGTGAGAGTCGGGTTCTTGTCAGGATTTGTCACCAGAGGTGCGCCATCGGTCACAAAAAGATTCTTTACATCGTGAGCTTGGCAGAAACCGTTCAGAACAGATGACTTTGCATCCGAACCCATTCTAGCAGTCCCCACTTCATGAATGATTTTGCCGCCGGGCAGGATTCCGAACGGGTACGGACCGTCGATTGCTGTTCGTGTCTTGTAAGTCCCACCCATGGTTTCTACGATGGACTTGAAGGTCTCCTGCATATCCTTGGCTTGGCGAAGCTCGTGGTCCGTCCACTTAAAATGAAAGCGCAAGACGGGGATGCCCCATTCGTCCACTTTGTCTGGATCAAGCTCGCAATAGGTATCGGGATTGGGAATCATTTCTCCACGACCCGAAAAGCCCACTGAAGTTCCATAGATTTGTCTGGCGCGGCGCTTCAATTCATTTCCATAGCCTTCCTCTTCGTGGCACAAGTGATGGAACATTCCCACACCGGGCATGCCTCGCCCGCCCCACATTTCAACGTGATACCCGCGTGGAAAGTCATTTTGCCGGTCGTATTTCCACCAGGGGATATAGAGGTGCATCCCTCCCGTTCCGTCGTGATTATGCGGAGGCATCTTTTCGAGCTCGGGAATATAGCCCCATCCATCGCTGCCTACGGAGTCTGTCAAGTAGCGGCCAACGGTACCAGATGAGTTCGCAAGACCATCCGGAAAGAGCGACGATTTCGAGTTAAGCAACAAGCGGGCAGATTCGCAGGCACTCGCGGCAATCACGACCGCTCGTGCGTGGATCTTCTTCTCGCTGCGTGAAGCCTTGTCAATATATAGAACCGCTTCGGCTTTGCCATCCTGGCCAACAACAATTTCGCGGGCCATGGCTCCGGTAATTAACGTGAGGCGGCCCGTCTCCATTGCAGGGGGTATCAGCACCTGACTGGAGCTGAAATTGGATGCGGTTGTGCAGCCGCGGCCACACTGTCCACAGTAGTGGCAAGGGAGCCGGCCGTGAACAGATTTCGTAAGGATGGCTAGCCGCGCCGGGATGCAGGTGATGTTTAGCTTGTCACAAGCGTTCTTGACGAGCAGTTCATGGCAGCGCGGAATGGGAGGAGGAAGGAAAACACCATCGGGGGCACTCGGCACATTCTCAATGGAGCCGAAGACGCCAATGTAAGACTCCACCTTATCGTAGAAAGGTGCGAGATCTTCGTATGAGATCGGCCAGTCAGCGCCAATGCCGTCGCGTGTCTTCGATCGGAAGTCTATGGGGGCATAACGGAGCGCGATGCGGCCCCAGTGGTTCGTTCTGCCGCCGACAATGCGCGAGCGAAACCAGTGAAAATCGGAGCCGGGAGCCGATGTGTATGGCTCACCCTCAATTTGCCAGAAACCGTTTGGCGCAAGGAATTCGCCAAAATCCTCGGTCGCCCTTCCCCCCACTCCTGCTCCTCGATGAGGTAGGTCGTACGGCCACATCAGCATCTTGAAATCTTTTTCAGGATCAAGAGGAGGTCCCGCCTCGAGCAAAGCGCAATCAAGCCCGCCCTCTGTGAGTATCTTTGCAGCCATGCCGCCGCCAGCGCCTGATCCGATAATGCAAACGTCGTAGGACTTGGGTGAGCGATTTACCTGAGCCATGTGGACAGCTTCTCCTCAAATCTCAATTCAACTGGAAAGAACCGCGGAATCGCTGTGTGCAATTCCCCGTGAGTAATCGGGAATGCCAGCGCGCCGCGGCGAATCTCATATCGCGGGAAGGCTTCTTCCGAATGGAGATTGATTCAAAGCTTGCAAGCGGCCCTCTCCCCCGCATCTCAGAGCCATTTCTCGAGCGGAGCGAAGCAAGGTGACCGGATCGCCCGTGGGCATAAACTCCATCGCAACATAGCGGCGATAATTCAACGCTCCCAGGATGCGATAGACATTTTCGTAATTAATTTCGCCAGAGCCTGGTTCATGACGTCCGGGAACATCCGCAATGTGCACTAATCCCACGAGATCGATATTTTGCGTGAGTTTGGCGATCAAATTCCCCTCGGCTATCTGTTCGTGGAAAAAATCATACAGAAATTTGACGCTGGGGTTGCCCACGGAACGTATGATTTCAAAACCCTCGGCGGCGGATGTGAGAAAATATTTTGGATTTTCCTCGGGGTCAATGTTCTCCACCAGTAGTTCAATCCTGTTCTCAGCGGCCAGCTCCCCTCCACGTTTCAAAGACTCGATGCAATTCGCACGCATCCGATCCGGCGACAAGCCTGGCACCTTATTACCGGTCTGCAGAACGAGCCGCGAGCTCTCCAACTCTTGCATGACCGGAACGAAATCGCGTACGGAATTCAAAAATGCTTCCCGATCACCCTGGTCAGCCAATGTGTGCCAGACGCCTGCAGTCCCGTCAAACTCGATCCGGAGTTCGCTCTTCTTCCGTCGCGCTGCCGCAAAGTCGCTTTTCGTCCAGTTCTTGAACTCACCTACGAGTTCGACCGAGTGATAGCCAGCCTCGGCTACCTTCTCAAGACGCGCAGCAAATGGCAGATCACGACAAACAGTCCACAACATGACGGAGACAGAGAACGGAACTCTCCCTTCGGATGAATTTGCCTGCGACAAGGCAACAGGGGGAAGACCCTGAGCCGCAAGGGCTCCTGCACAGGCTCCAACAAATTCGCGACGTCGCATATTGACCACCTAGAGTTTCGTCGCGGAATTTCTTGACCGCGAAGCTCTCGTGCGAGGCTTTCGCCATGGAACCGACCGAGAATCAGTCATCGGAAACAGTGTGGAATTCATTGGGATGGCCACCACTTTTCTTTCCTGGCTTTACTGAGAATGGCAGACATAAGGGCATAAAACTAACTCGCGAAATTATACGCCTCGGGATCGGAGTGACAAGGATCTAACCAAAGCGAGACTTGTTTCGGTGCATCCCGCGGAAAAACGAAGGTGCCACCTTCAGAGCCGATCTCTATGAGATCGGGCGTGGAGCCAGCTGATTCAATGGAGGAATGGAATTTGGTTCCGTGACTGCCCGTTCCGGCAGTTCTTTGTGTTGCTGTAATGCCTGAACGAGCATTTCGATCGCAAGACCCGTATTCGGCGGAACAAACACCGTAGCGGCAAGTACGCCGCTGCGCACCCATGCCTGGCCTGTCTTCGGAAGGCCATCGCACCCCGTAAAGGGAAGCTGGAGCCAGCGATCGCGATCGGACTCGTTGGGGAGTTCCTGGAACGCCTTGCGGGCGCCAATGGCCATGGAATCGTCCTGCGCGGCAATGAGGTCAATGATGGCTTTGCGCGAAGTGGATAGCTTCAGCCAAGAGCGTGTGGCGCGGAGGGCGCTCTCTTCGGTCCACTGGCCCTTGAGAGTCGTGATTTGAATATTCTCCGGTTTGGTCTCCAGCATTCCCAAGGTGCGGTCTTTGGCAGCTGAGTTCTCCGAGGGACCCTGAATGTAAAGAATTGAGCCACCTTTGGGAAGCAAGGCAGCAAACTGCCTTCCTTGGATGCGTCCAATTTCCACGTGGTCCGAACTCACGGCGAAAATGGGCGCCTGGGTCAGGCGCCGCAGTTCAGAAATGTAGGAAGCCTCGCGATTGAGGACCGCCCAACCGATGCCAGCGGTGGCCGCCGCCCGCCCGACCTGCGGCAGAGCCGTCGCCCCCACGGGCTCGAAAACAATCGCATCCGGCCGGACTTGGGGAGCAGACTGAATTTCCTTCAGGATCTGAGTGCTTTGCTGAATGGCATCGTTCGCCGCATAAATGACCCGAATCTGTGCGTCGAGCCGGCGGCCAGCCTCTTCGGCGGATTTCGCCTGTTCAATCTGATAATCGTTGTCGTCGGTCGTCAAGGAAACAAGAATTCGCAGCGTCTTCATAGCAATGTGATCTATCGCCCCCCACTACGATACCCTTCCGCTTTGGCTAACGGAGCGAAATTTATGGCGAAGGTGCCATCACAGAAAATCCCTTTGATCTTTCAAGAATCGGGCCCGAGCCCTCCACAGCAGCAACCGTAACGCTATAATATCTATCGCTGGCATGATGCATCGCTTAAAGTCGGTCAGCAAGGGAAGATCGGCTTCCAGCAGGAAATTGTATGTGCGCTTCGAGAGACGGAACCGAAACGGCAAAGAGAATGCGTTTGGCGCGGCGCATCGTGATCAAGCTCGGAACGAGCACGGTCACTGGCCCGAGTGGTGAGCTATGCTCTGAAAAGGTTGCTCCCATCGTGCGCTCCATCTCTTCGCTTCTAAAAGGAGGGAGGCAGGTAGTTCTTGTTTCCTCAGGAGCGATTGGCCTCGGCCGTGGGTTGCTGGGTTTGCACCCTTCTCGCCTCAAAGATGTTGTCGTGAAGCAAGCGTGTGCTGCCGCCGGCCAGAGCTTGCTGATGGAGGCTTACAAACGCCTATTTGAACAGCATAGAACGAAGATCGCGCAGATTTTGCTCACGGAAGAGGATTTCAGTAACTGGGAACGCTATTCGAACTTGCGACGGACGATGGAAAAACTGATCGGATTCGGAGTACTGCCCATCGTGAATGAGAATGACACCGTTTCCACCGCGGAGTTGGAGACTTTCTCAAAAGGAAAAATCAGCCGCGCATTCAGCGATAACGACCGCCTCGCAGCGCTAGTAATGAGCGGACTGGAGGGCGATGCCCTGGTTTTGTTGACGAGTGTGGATGGCCTCCTCCGCCCCAAAGAGGGCAGTGTAGTCGCAAACGTGAGTGCAGCAGAGGGTGGTGAAGTCATTCCTTTCGTAACGTCCATCACGCCGGAATTGAAGAGGTTGGCGGAAGGTCCATCGCATAACGGTCGGGGTGGGATGATAACGAAGCTCGAAGCCGCAGGCATCGCAACGGACTGTGGGGGCGTGGCCGTGATTGCCAATGGCGGGGAGAAGGATGTTCTTGACCGGCTCTTCGAGGGGCAGCCCGTTGGAACGATGTTTCTGCCTTGTAACCGCATGAAAGGAAAACGCCGCTGGTTGGCCCACGCTGCAGGAATTCGCGGTCGCGTCGTTGTTGATGCGGGGGCACAACGAGCAATCACTCGAGGGAAAGCAAGCTTGTTGAGTACTGGGGTATTGCGCGTTGAAAAAGAATTTGGGTCGATGGACGTTGTGAGCATCATGGACCCCGATGGGCGCGAATTTGCGCGCGGAATTGCAAACTGCTCGAGCGACTTGTCCCGCGAAAAACAGGTGCTGTTTACGCGTGAAAATATTGTCGTGTTGCAGGCTGGGAAATGAATCCACAGGCTGCACACGCAAATTCCCCCGTGGCTGAGGTCGCGCGACGGGCGCGACTGGCCTCGCGGAAGTTACTGCGCCTCCATCTCTCGACGAGAAACCAGATTCTTCACTCCGTGGCAGATTGCTACCAGAGGAGTGTGAGTTCGATTCTCGGCGCAAACAAATTGGACTGCGACAGGGCCGAGGAGATGGCCGGAGCGGGCAGAATGTCCCCCGCAATGCTTAGCCGACTGCGTTTGAACGAGCAAGGCGTTGCCGATATGGCGGCCCGTCTCAGGGAAGTCGCTTCCCTCGCCGATCCTCTTGGGAGACTCCTTGCAACAACCGAACTGGATGAAAGGCTCGTCTTGTACAAAGAGACCTGCCCACTTGGAGTGGTAGCTGTCGTGTTCGAATCTCGGCCCGACGTGGTACCTCAGGTAGCATCCCTGGCCTTGAAATCGGGCAACGCGATCCTTTTGAAGGGGGGAGTTGAAGCCGCGTACACGAACGAAACCCTGGTCGGACTTTGGAGAGAAACTCTTCAAGAGTTCACAGAAGTGCCGATGGACTCCATCCAGCAGCTTCATTCCCGTCTGGATGTCATGGAACTCCTCCGTCTTGATCGAGACGTCGATCTCCTGGTCCCACGAGGGGGACGCGAGTTTGTCAAATTCATCGCCCGGAACAGCCGAATTCCGGTGCTTGGACATGGCGAAGGCATCTGCCACATATATGTGGATCGTGCGGCGGATCTCAATAAGGCCTTGACAATAACTCTGGATTCTAAAGTTCAATATCCAGCGGCTTGTAATGCAGTGGAGACGCTGCTTGTTCATGCCGAAGTGGCTCCTGAAGTCTTGCCGCTGCTGGTGACAAAACTTCAGGAACAAGGCGTGGAGATTCGCGGATGTCCGCGGACACTTGCAACATTGCCGCCGGGCCAGATTGTCCCAGCGGGCGATGAGGACTGGAGCATGGAATACGGGGATCTGATTTTGGCGGTGAAAATAGTGGACGATCTCGATGCCGCGCTCGAGCATATCCAGCAGTATGGAAGCACGCACACCGAAGCAATCGTGACGGAGGATGAAGTTGCAGCGAGCCGATTCCTGGAAGAGGTGGATGCGGCTGGCGTTTATCACAATGCCTCAACGCGGTTTGGTGATGGATACCGCTACGGGCTCGGCTCGGAGGTCGGCGTCAGCACGAGCAAATTGCACGCGCGCGGCCCTATGGGGTTGGAAGGATTAACCACCTACAAGTACAAACTGAAGGGGGACGGCCACACGGTCGCGAGTTACTGTCGCGGGGAAAGAAAATTTCGTCATCGCTCCTCTCAGGGGACAAAAGACTGACCAAAAAACGAACGCGAAGCGCAACACTTTGAAGTTTCGGCGAATCAACCCTCGGCAATTTAGCGTCTGAAATACGTATTTTGCTCCTCTGAAGTTGACCACCGCTTGGGCTACGCTATAGACTCGTTCTCTGCAGGAAAGCATAGTGCAACCGTTTTCCGGCATCGTAGCAGTGTTAGGGACCTCCAACTCGATTATCGGAATATGACAAATCTCGTTCTTCGGCCCGTCGGAGCAGTGCTGATTCTTGCATCCTGGTGCGCCCTGGCAGGAGCCGCCCCGGCGACGAAAGCCGCCCCAAATGTCGTCCTTTTCACGCTGGACACGCTCAGAGCGGATCACCTCGGCTGCTATGGCGACAAGGCCGCCAAAACTCCTAACCTGGACAAGCTCGCTGAGGAGGGTGTGCGATTTGCTTATGCTTATACGCTCGTGCCGATTACGCTTCCCTCGCATACGGTAATTCTTACCGGCACTTACCCCATGCGGAATGGGATCCACGATTTCAGTGGCAATCGCTTGAATGACACCCTACCGACCCTGGCAACTCTTCTTCACGACAGGGGATACGAAACGGGAGCGTCCATTGGTTCTGCAGTATTGGATTCGCGCTTCGGCCTCAATCGAGGATTTGACTTCTACTATGATCATTTCGATTTTAGCCGTTTGGATGAAAGAAATCTCGATGAGATGGAGCGCCCGGGAAATGAGGTGGTTGACCACGCGCTGGACTGGCTCAATGCGCATCGTCAAAAGCCATTCTTGCTTTGGGTACATCTTTACGATGCTCACCTTCCCTACAATCTCCCGCAAGCTTACCTCTCAAAATACGGTGAGCGCCCTTATGACGGCGAAATTGCATTCATTGATGTTCAAGTGGGAAGAGTCATCAAATACCTGCAAACCCAAGGACTATATGAGAACACTTTGATCGCGGTCGCTGCGGACCACGGGGAAAGCCTTGGTGAACATGGAGAAAAAACACACGGCTTCTTCATTTATGACGCGACCCTGCGGGTTCCCCTCATCTTCAAGCTCCCTGGATCACTGCCGCCGGGTAAGCAGGTTGTAAATGAGGCGGCGAATCTCGCTGACCTCCTGCCCACAGTGCTCGAAACCTTGGGAATTCCGAAACCCGAGGATGTGCAAGGAAAGAGCCTCGTGTCTGAGATGCAGGGGAAGCCCTCCCCATCACCCCCGGAGCAATATGCGGAAACGTATCTGCCGCGAATCCACTTCGATTGGAGCGAACTGCGCAGCATCCGCTTTCGGCAGTACTACTTCATTGACGCGCCCAAGCCGGAGTTGTACGACACCAGTGCTGATCCGCGCGAATTGAAGAATATCTACTCGCAGAAGCGGGCGGTAGCGAACGAACTCCGAAAGCGACTCACCAATTTGATTGAGCAGTACTCCGCCAAGAACGGCAAAACTGCATCGGAGCGGACGGGCCTTGATCCTGTTTTGACGGAGAGACTGAAGTCACTTGGGTACGTCGCCGTCGGCAACGGCAGCGACGAAGTGATTAGCGACAGAAGTCTCCCCGACCCGAAGGATAGAATTCAGGTCTACGAACTGGTGTCGGATGCCCTCTCGGATAGCCAGCACGGCCGTTATACCGAGTCCGTTGCGAAGCTCTTACTAGCGGAGAAAACGGAAAGAGATTCGATTCCGATCGAGTATCTGCTCGGGTTGAATTACTTCCGGATGAACAAATACGATGCCTCCATCGACAAATTTCAGACGGTCGTCAAACTCAGCCCCTCATATTCACTCGCAACTTTCTATCTGGGCTTGGCTTATGCCAACGCTGGTAACTGGGATCAATCCATTGCAACACTGCAAAAAGCGCTGGAACTCGACGGCACCAATTATTCCGCTGCCTTCAATTTGGGCGCGGCCTTTCTGAAGATTGATAAGATTTCCGATGCGGAAGCCGCGTTCCGGAAGTCCGTTGCCATTAACCCAAATTATTCTCAAGGGTACGAAGCCCTCGGAGAGGTGCTGCTCTTTGAGAGAAAGACAGACGACGGCATCGCCGCTCTGCGTAGCGCCCTCGTTGCAGAACCGCGAAACACCAGGGCCCGTGAAAAGCTGATCAAGGCACTCAAAGCGAAGGGCTTAGACGGGGAAGCTGAAGAAGAGATGCGTAAAGCCGGAGAAGCGCACCCTCAGCCCTAGGGAGTTCCCGGCCACCAATGCGGTTACCATCTAAATCCGCTAGCAGCTCCGTTATGGATCGACTTTGGTTCGCCGGATTCATAGCCTTGGCACTGACTTGTGGCGGGTGCAAGAAGCACGAGGCTACGGGCCAACAACCGAATGTTTTGATCATCACCGTGGACACCTTGCGCGCCGATCGAGTTGGCGTTGAGGGAAGCCGGGAGAACTTGACTCCCAACATTGATTCCCTCGCCAAAGACGGTGTCGTTTTCACCGAGGCGATATCTCAGGTGCCGCTCACGTTCCCTTCTCATGCTGCCATATTTACGGGGACGTATCCGTTCCACAATGGAGTGCAGGATTTCACCGCTCAACCACTTTCCCAGCGATTTCGCACCTTGGCCGAGACTTTCAAGGCAAATGGCTACGCCACGGGGGCTGTGGTCAGTTCCTTTGTGCTCGACCGGAGCTGGGGACTGGCGCGAGGATTCGATTCGTATGACGACGCCTTCTCCGGAGAACAATTCGCACAAAAAGATTTGGGCCTGGTGGAGCGCCGCGCCGACGCAAGCGTAGACCATACGATTCGGTGGCTTGAGGCACACTCCGCGCGTCCGTTCTTTTTCTGGCTTCACCTTTACGATCCGCACAGTCCTTACGATCCGCCTGAACCGTTCAACACGGAATACAAGAGGCAGCCGTACGACGGCGAGGTCGCCTATACGGATTCGCAACTGGCCAGGCTGTTCACGTGGATGAAGCAATCTCCGCATGACGTCTACAACCATACGATCATCGTGTTCATGAGCGATCACGGAGAATCGTTGGGCGAGCACGGGGAGAAGGAGCACGGCTTTTTTGTTTACGATTCAACGGTTCGCATTCCGCTGATCGTAAAACCCGCACAAGGCAACTCGAAGCTGGCAGGCCATGTCGTCTCGACGGCCGTGGAAGCGATACAAGTTGGACCAACAGTGCTTAATCTCGCAGGCATACGGAAGGATCCCATTGAGAAGCAGTTCCAGGCTTCGAGCCTTGTACCGCTGATGACAGGCGCAAACACGGCGCCAGGACGCCCAGCGTATAGCGAAACCGTTTATCCCGAGAACTCCTTTGGCTGGAGCCCTTTACGCAGCATGCAGACGGACAAGTTTCAATTCATCGAAGCGCCACGCGAAGAACTCTACGACCTGAGTGAAGACCCTTCAGAGAAAACAAATATCGCAGCTGGGGACTCGACAGTTGCGGAGCGACTACGGGAGCAGCTCAACAACCGGCTGGCGCTTTACCGGAGCGCGGAGAAACAAACCGCCGGGAGTTCATCAGGTGCCAGCCCGGAGATTCTGGAGAAGCTCCGGTCTCTTGGATATGTTGCCTACAAAGCGCCTACCATGCCCGGCGCAAAGCTCGCCGATCCTAAGGATAAGCTGCCCATTTTCCAGGAAATCTTACGGGCAACTGACCTCATGCACCTCGGCAAGATCGCTGAAGCTCAGACGGCGCTTGCCGGACTGGAGAGGAAGGAACCGAATCTGTATCTCATCCCGTTTCTTCAGGGTGAAGCGGCGGAGCATCAACAAAAGTGGGGGGAAGCAGAAAAGCATTTTGGCAGGTCCTTGCAACTCAATCCGGGGTTCGAGCAAGCGACTATGGGGCTCGCTCGCGCGCTAGGTTTTCAGGGTAAGACGGAGCAGGCGAGCGATCTGCTTCGCTCTCTCCTCGCGACAAACCAAGGGGATTTTCGCGCCTGGTTCTTGCTCGCACAAATCAAAGCAAAGAACGATCCAAAGGGGAGCCGGGAAGCGCTAGACCGTGTGATTGACCTCCAGCCGAATTTTGCCCTCGCCTTCCGCGAGCGAGGCATGCTGAGCGTACAAGCTCAGGACTACGACGGTGGAGCTCAAGATCTTTCCCAGGCTGTGCGCATGGGGCTCACTGATCCTCAGACACTCAACTTCCTTGGAATCTGCTACAGCCGGTTAGGCCGCCTCGACGATGCGATTGCCAGTTACCAGAGCGCGATAGCCAAGGATCCAAAACTTGCCCAAGGGCATCTCAATCTCGGTTTCGCTTATGAACGGAAAGACGACCTGGCGCACGCCAAGCAGGAGTACAAAGAGGCCTGTCGTCTCGATCCGCGGCTGTGCGCACCCATCGCCCAGCACCTCCGCTCGCGCTAGCTGGGTGGAGTTCCCGACAGGGGATCTTGCGACAGTTTCTTCACCGCGTCGCGCACTTTTGGCGCGAGCGGATCATTCGGGAACTGCCGCAGAAACTCCTCGAAGGTGTGAAGGGCATCGCTGCGCCTGCCCGTTTGCAAGTACAACGTCGCCAGGGCAATCGGGACCTGAGGCATCCTGGGATCCAGTTGTTGGGCTGATTTGAGTTGATCTTCGGCTGGGTCAAACTCCTTAAGACGTATCAGCACACACCCTAGAAAATAGCGCCCCATGGCCGAAGCAGGACTGTGGCTCAGGCCGTCTTGAAGGATATTCTTTGCCTCCGCGTCGCGGCCAGTCAGATAGAGAACATTCCCCAGATTGAATTCCGCCTCGGCACTTTTCGGATTCAACTCCAGCGCTCGGCGCAGCTCTTGCTCCGCCGGAGCTAGTTCACCTTTCTTGGTATACAGCCCACCAAGATTGTTGTGCGCCTGATAAAAGTCCGGTGCCAACTTCAGTGCAGCCTGATAATGCTCGATGGCTGTCTCGGTATCGTCCTTTGCTTCCGCTTTTTTGCCGGCCTCAAATTCTTTTCTGACCTCAGGAGGATACTTCTTGGAAAGCTGCGTGGCGCTAACGACGTCCTCGTTTTCCTCAATAAAATCATTCGGCGAAGCCCGAACATTTGCGGCTGCAATGGGTCGCAGAATTACGTGAACAAAAGTAGACTGAACGAGCTCTGGATTCACCGCAACGGTTTGGCTAACTGGCTGGTAGCCTTGGGCCTGGATTACGACTGAATACGTATTCGGCAACAGATCCGTGAAGCTAAAAAGACCTTCCTCGTCGCAGTAGGTTACGTTGACAACAGAACCGTGGCTCTCCAGATGAACTTCCAGCCGCCCGTTCGGAAACCCGCCGCCGATGAGCCGAATTTCTCCGGAAATGCTCCCCTCTTGTTGCTGGGCTTGTAGGGCTCCGGCAGAGAACAGCAGCAGCGCCGCGAGTTGGAGGCTGAATAACGCCTTTCCCCGATACCCTCCGTCTTCCGCCATCGCCCCTTCCTCTCGCCGGAGGTTACCACAGTACATTGCTCCCGGCGCGGATTACCAGGAAAGAGAAAGGGCCCCCGGCTTGAACCGGGGGCCCTAGTTTCAATTAGACGTAATTACCAGAGCAACTTCAGACCGAACTGGATCTGGCGCGGATTAAAGGTGCCCGCCGACTGGCCGAAGTTTGAACTGGTGATGCGGTTGGCGTAGTTTGCGCCTGTCGCGCTGCTGGGAAGCTTGAAATTGGCGCGGTTGAAGGCATTGAATACCTCGAAGCGGAATTGGAAGTTAAATCGCTCTGTCAGCCTGAAGTTCTTGAAGAGCGATTCGTCCGTACTCCACTGCCCCGGACCCTCGAAAGTATTCCGGCCCAGATTACCGTCGCAAGCCATGCACGGTGTCTGGAAGAATGACGTGCTGGCGCTGCAGGAACCAGGACCTCCGCCGCACCATGCGGTCATGCCATTCAAGGGGCCTCCGGTATAGAACCAGCCGTTGGCCCACTGATCTTTCGTGGGCGAGTAGTGATTTCCCACGAGGATATCGGGCCGGTCATTGCGCTCGCCGTCATAGTTGAAGTCACAGGCGTTGCCTGACGCGCAGTAGGGTGTGAAGTGCGCGCCCGTCTGGAACGACCACAGGCCGTTCCATTGCCAACCGCCGAGGGTGTGGCCGACAAAGCCCTTCTGATCCTTCAACCACGGGAATTCATATACGTAGTTGAAGCTCAGACGATGCCGAATATCGAAGGTTGAATTGCCACGGTCGAGATTTGGCATCGTGGGATCAAGGCCGTAGCCGTCGCCGGCCGCGCCACCGTTGGCAGTGGTCGTGCCGCTGTGCCATCCGGAGCCTGTGTCAATCGAGTGGCTCCAGGCGTAGTCAACATTAAACACAAGCCCCCTAGTGGCTTGATGTTTCACGGACACCTGCAAGCTGTCATACCAGGATTTGCTGGTATTCTCCCAAGCCCGGAGTACGCCGTAATTGGGATTGAGGTACCCATGTCCGGTGGGACCGCCGCCAGCGCCTACCAGGGTCCGACCGAACTGGTCCACAACCGTCGTACCAACGGGAAGGCGATTACCCGGTATGCGATTGACTTGCTCGGCGTGGAAAAGCTTGTGGCCTTCCGTGCCCACGTAATTTACCTCTAACACGGTTTTCGGAAGAATTTCGCGTTGCACTCCAAAGTAGTAGTTAAGCACATAGGGATCACGTAAGGCGGCATTCGGCCACACAATTCCGGTTAGATAGGCAAAGATGGAATTCCAACTGTTAAAACCATTGATATTGCCTGTGGCTTGTGTGCCTGTTCCAATGCC
>DATJAD010000183.1:0-6294 GCA_035516615.1 Candidatus Acidiferrum sp. | reverse complement strand
AGGTGAAAAGTAAACCGCGCCCCAGGCCTTCGAGCCAATGAAGGATAGGGTCAGAATCTCAATGCCGATCAAGACGACCGCCGCCCAAATGAGCGGTTTCGCGCCGCCGGGCCAGGCCTTCAGCTTCCGCTTACCCTTACTATCCCCGTACAGGAAGACAAACGCCGCTAAAACGAACTGGCCCAGCAGAAACAGAATCCCGGCACCGGCCGTGGTCTCTATGATCTGTTCATCGATGACGTGGCCGTGTACGGATATGTCCTCGGGCATCCAATACACGTGGCCGACTATGAAGTAGGCTGTAGCGATCGCGATAGCCACCACCACAACCGCGAAAATCTTCCCCATGCGGCTTCTCCCGTCCGAAACGCGTTGATACTCGCCACAGGCCAGCTCTTCTGAGAGCTGGCCTGTGGCTGGAGTCAAAATGCTTAATTAGTACGGCTTCGCCTGGAAAACGAAATTCACCGTCTTTGTTTCACCGGCGGCAATTGTGATTTCTTGCGTCTGGGTACCGTAGCTTTCTTGCCAGGCGCTCACGGTGTATTTGCCGGGCGGCAGATTCGGCAGTTTGTATCCACCGTCCGAACCACTCACGGCAAAGTGCGAAGTGTTGAGCACGGCGAAGTAGCCGTGCATCCAGGGGTGAACGTTGCACTTCACGGGGATAAATTCTTCCTTATCAAATTTTTCCGTGAGTGGCGGGGCTCCGGGCGTCTGGGATTTGTTCCACTCGCGATTCGCCTTGGCGATCGCGTGAACGTTATGAGAAGTCTGGTCGCTATTGATGATCTTCAGTTCCTGACCTACTTGAAGCGCTACGACATGAGGCAGGTACTCGCAGCCCTTCTGATCAAAAGTCACGGCTCCCCCAGGTGCAGCCGTTTCTCCGGTAGCTCCAGCAGAGATATAAACGACCACGTACTCAAGGGAATTACCGGGTCCCGTTACGGCATTTGCCGTCGTCGCCGGGGTCGAGTGCATCTTCGCGCAACTCGGCTCCTTCGACATGTCGATGACTTTCGGTTTCGCGGGCGTCCCGGTGTAAGTAACTTTTCCTTCGATTGTTCCGGAACCGGGCGCTGCGGCCGTGATGGCTGTGATGAAAAGAATTACCAGCATTGCCAAAGAAATTCGACTTATGGACATTCCTTTTCTTGCTCCTCAGATAGTGTTTGTATTTCGAATTCAATTGAGTTACGCGGAGCCTAAAGCCGCCGACCCAACATCGGTTTGGCGACCGAAGGCGCCAAGGGCCCACAGATACGCCGCTGTTCTTCGCTTCATCGGTAGAGATGAAGTCTTGCAAGGATCACTGCTGACCGGGGCCGCGACGCAAAACGCACCGTGTACGGATATGCCTTGCCATAGAGAAGTTCTGTGACCTGGGTCACATCACGTCGTGACGAATGAACATACGGCGGGTACGCTGGGCCTCTGAGTGCGATTGCCGATTTTCATCGCTCCTAAATTCCCAGTGGTTTCAAAAGGTTCGTGGATTCGAGTGACAGGATGACGGGTTTGTGGCCAGAAAGGACGCGGTTTTCGCTCTCAACCAAGACGGGCCAAGGTACCCCGAAGCTTACCCGTAATATAGCAGCGCTCAAACGTACTGTTCGGCCAGCATTTGGGCAGCGCTTTCGTCCAGCTGTTCAGCGCGCCGTACATCTTCGAAACGCGCCAACAAGTCATCGGGGCGCAACCGCCGTTTTTCGGCGCCTTGAAAATCGTGGATGATCTGGCCGCGGTGCATCATGATCAGGCGGTCTCCCAAGTTTGCCGCCTGATGCATCGAGTGGGTCACCATCAGGGTCGTGAGTTTATCGCGCGTCACCACCTGCTCCGTCAGTGCAATCACGAGGTCCGCGCTTTTGGGATCAAGCGCCGCGGTATGCTCGTCCAATAGCAGCAACTCCGGACGCAGCCACGTGGCCATCAAAAGCGTAAGCGCCTGCCGCTGTCCTCCGGAAAGGCTTCCGATGGCATTTTCCAGCCGGTCTTCAAGCCCCATCCCCAACCGGCTGACTTCCTCGCGCATCCTGGTTACCAGCGATGATTTCAATCCCCAGCCGAGACCTCGGCCAACGCCACGGCGCGCGGCGAGACTGAGATTCTCCTGAATGGTGAGACTCGGCGATGTGCCGCTGAAGGGATTCTGAAACACCCGCCCGATCAGCGAAGCCCGTGCATGCTCGGGCCAGCGCGTCACGTCGCGTCCCGCCAAACGGATGGTCCCTTCATCAACCAGAAACGTTCCGGCGACAGCATTCAGCAAAGTGGATTTTCCCGAGCCATTAGTTCCGATAATGATTACCCACGAACCGGCTTCGAGCTCGAAGTTGACGCCGCGGAGGGAACGAACTTCATTCAGCGTCCCAGGATGAAAGGTTTTGCAGACGGATCGTAGTTCAAGCATTCGCACTCCGCAGACGCTTTTTGCGCAGGAATTGCGGAACGATGAGGGCGCAGAAGACAAATACGGCGGTAATTAGTTTCAAATCGTTGGGACTGAGTCCCCACCGCAACGCCACCGCCACCAGCAATCGAAAGAGCATCGATCCCATCACCGCGCCGACAATCGTCAACCCCAACTGATTCGTTCCCACCAGCGCTTCACCAATGATGACGCTGGCGAGTCCCCACACCACCATCCCGATGCCCATGCCAACGTCCGCGAATCCCTGATACTGCGCCAACAAAGCGCCGGAGAGCGCCACGAATCCGTTCGAAATAGCCACGCCGAACACGATCATCCTCGCGTCGTTGACTCCCAGCGCGCGAATCATCTGCACGTTGTCACCTGTCGCGCGCATGGCCATGCCAATATCGGTGCGAAAAAATAAGTAGAGCAAAAGACCGGTGAGCACCACGACCAACGCGACCGCGACGAGCACCGAGGCGTCGCGCACGCTGACTTCCCAGCCGAACAATCCGAATGAGGTGGCTCCGCGCATCAGCTTCACGCCAACGCGCTCGGACTGCGTCGCAAGCGTCGTGACTGTCAAAAGCGGAACATTGCTTTTGCCCATGATGTGCAGGTTGATGGAATAAAGCGCCGTCATCACCAGAATTCCGGAAAGCAGCGGATTGATTTTGAAGCGTGTGTAGAGCGTGCCGGTGCAAGCTCCCGCAATCATTCCGGCGCCGAAGCCGGCGAGCGATGCCAGAGCCGGGCTTGTTCCGTGCACCATCAATGTTGCGGCGACGGATGCGCCGAGAGTGATCGATCCATCCGCGGTGATATCCGGAAACGCAAATATGCGAAAGCTGATGAAAACACCCAGCGCCAGCAGCGACAAAATGAACCCAATTGTGAATGTGCCGATCAGCAGGTTCATCTGGTTTCCAATCTCATCGGATCTCTGATGCTGCGCCGATCCAACAAGCGCCGCGCACGAACTCGCTCTGCTGCGGACCGGCCGCTTCACGGTGATCGGAGAGCAGGTGCAGCACACCTTGCAATGTCTCCGTTTCGAATAGACTGCTGACCGTATCTCTCAGGTCGATGCTGCCTTTCTTGAGAGGACAATACGAAAACGCCGCGGCGTGAAAATGCCCCACGGGCCACGCTGCAGCTCCCATCGGGCGAAGCAAGGAAGCCAACGGCGCGCACGCGGAACCAGCCGCTCCTCCTGAAATCAGAGCGAGCGATCGCGAGTAAAGCCGCTCGGTGGAAAATGAAAGCCACGAGCGCACTTCAGGATATTGAAATGGCGCGTGTTCGGTTCCCGCAACCGCAGCGGGAGAACGGCGAAGAGCGGCGCCAACCAGTCCCGCCGATTCCGCAATGATCACCATTCCGATTACCAGCGCGCCGGAAATCTCGAGTGCGGTCCGTGTTAATTCCGCGAGGGCCAGCGGATTTTCCGCGCCCGAAGTTTCGAAACGCAGCAGGTGCGTGAATCCGCCCTCCCATCGCAGTGCGTAGAGAACGTTCATTTCTGGCACCAGGTCTCCGCTCGAAACCATGAAGTCCGGTACGTTGGTTCCATCGGTCGGCAGATAAGCCGCCGAACCGTCCACCGCCAGGAATTCTCCGAATCGCGTCTGCGCATCTTCAAATCCATCGCCAAACGCACCCAGCCCAAATCCGAATGTAGCCTCCGGGAAAGCGACTTTACTGCAATCCGCTGGACCGAAGCGGCAACCTCTAAGCAATTCTGGATCGCCGATCCTCTGGCAGATCAACGGCTTTGCTGAAACGAGGTCCATCACCTCAAACGACGCAGCCGGAGTCGAAAACCGGCGCACTTCGACCTGTCGCACCGGCATGACCGCAGGCTTTCCGACGGAGAGTAAAATGGGGGAAAGTTTGCAGAGATCCAATACCTCTTTCACCCGGTCTGAGGGGCTGGTGACCGCAAAACTTCCACCGATCGTTTTCAGCTTCTTATGAAAGGCCACCAGCAAACCAACGCCGGCAGAACTAAGAAAAGAAATCTCGGACATATTGAGGCGAACGCCGTGCGCGCCTTCGCGGATCACTCCGTCGAGGTTGCGGCGCAGGTGCTCGGTCCAATAATTGTCGAGGCGGCCTCGTACCTTGACTTCGAGAACATCCCCGGTCTGTTGTGTGATGATTTCCGTGGCGGGCCTCTAGGGAATTAGCTTCTGCGAGAACTGCGAAGGAATGGCGATGCCCAACTGTGCCGCCTCGCCGTGGCTGACGGACATTTTCTCGACGACCACTTCCTCGAGGGGAATATCCTGGGCATTCGCGCCCAGCAAAATTTTTCCGGCCAGCTTTCCAGCGGCTGTGCCGGCTGCTTGAAAGCCGACTCCCAGACAGGCCAAGCCTCCGCGCGGAAGGGAATCGCAATCATCGGTGATGAGCGGCAGGTGCGCATCGCGGGCGCCCTTTACTGCGCCTTCGTATCCTTCGATGGCGGTGTTGTCTCCCGGCACCCAAATCGCCTGGATTTCCCGGCCCGCCAGAATTTGTACCGCTTGCAGAACTTCGTTGGAGCCGGCGATGGCGACCTCTTCGAGCCTCACGCCGCGACTGCGATAAATTTCGCGCGCAACCGTGAGTTCCTTCACTGAGTTGGCCTCCGCCGGGTTGTACATCGTGCCCACGGCGCGCAATCCGGGAATCAGCTTCTGCGTCATGTCCAACGAGTGCGCCACGGGAGGAAAACTGCCCACGCCGGTAACGAACGGCAAGTGATCCGTCATGCTTTTGCCCGCTCCGGCGGCGATGGGATCGGTCACACAGGTGAAAACCACCGGCTTGTGCTTCACCTTGCTGCAGGCTCCGGAGAGGCACGGAGTGGTGATGGTCATGATGAGGTCGACGTCGGAATTGTCGTAATTCTGAAGGATGGCGGGAATATTAATCATCTCGCCCTGCGAATCGGCGATGCGAACTTCCAGATTCTTTCCTTCCTCGAACCCGCTGGCTCTCAAGCCGTCGAGCAACCCCTGCACACACATATCCGTTCCGACATCACGCGCAAAATATACGATCGCGGCTTTGACTGGCCTCCCGGCGGCGCCGGCCTGAATACGAGCCAGTGCCGAAGCCGCAGAAGTAACCTTCCGATGTCCCAAATCGGAAAGCAGCAGTATCGCCGAGAACAGCGCTATCAAACCGAGCCCCATGATCATCTTTTTCAGCGCCGTCCAGACGGCAGCTTGCTTGATGTAACTCATTAGGCCCGCAGCAGGCTCCTTTCGTGACGCGCAAGTATACACGTCCCAGTCCGCCGCCGCGCCAATTGCGAACGGACCAGTCAGCGTGCGAGCGTGAGCTGGAGATCTCAGACTGCGCGGCAGTCTTGGCGGCGCCACCCATTGTGCGCGAGCACCTGCCGTCCCGGTTTCTGAAAGGAAGCTGAGGTCATCTTGAGCCTCGGCCGCCTCGGATGGGGTCGATTCTGACGAGCCTCCCGCGCGAAGAGCGCTTGCTCTCAGACGTTCACGATGTTCACAACCGTGAATTCATGGGCAATTTCAAAGTGCCTTCGCATAACGCGTTCGGTCACCCGAATCCGCGCATCGGCGACCTCTGCGACTGTGACGATTTTGGCGTTGATCGATCTTGTTCGATCTCTACCCGGCTGGGTGGATTGATTGGGACGAGCTCCGCTGGGTATCTCTCTTACGATTAGCAGTACCCATCGGCACGGGGCGATTTGGTGCGCCGTCACAGGGGTGCGTGATCTCTGTCACAGAGAATCCGCCCGGATGGCGCATAGTTGCAGAGACCGTCGGTAGAGGAGACGTGCGATTGGACTTACGGCGAGCCAGACTCGAACTCTCGTGCAATGGACAGGTCGCAACCGTGGTGCTAGC
>DATJAD010000182.1:0-9650 GCA_035516615.1 Candidatus Acidiferrum sp. | reverse complement strand
CGCAAAAGGGAGTGGTGTGGCAAAGGCGAGACAGTGGGAAAGCGAGAATGCCACAGCAGGGAAGGCGGTTTGTGCGCCGAGAGCGGGGAGGGAGTCGTAGGCGTTCCAAAGTGGGAAAGAGCAGACACCCGACCCCGGTGTTTTTTTGCAAGTGTTGATTATAAAGGGGGTCAAAAAGGGCGATTTTGGAAGTGTTCATTCTGCGGGACTTGCGGGCGGAAATTTTGCAAGTGTTCATTTCAGGGCAGTTAGCGGCCGATTGCACGAGGGGCTCTGGGCGGGTGGGCATGGCGGGAAGACCGGGGGACCCGTAGAGGACCCAGCGTCGTTGGTGCAAAACAACATACACTATTATAACATTGATGTCAATAGAGTTTGTGGTACCGTTCGAACGGGACGGGGTTGAAGACGCAATCGTTGTCAATCAGGAGAGCAAAATACGGAGTAAAAGGGGCACGTGGGGCACGCAGCCATGACGCCGCAAAAGATCGGAAAATTCTCAGGGCTACCCGCCGAGAGCCATGAATCCGCGAAGGGTCGCCTCGACGCGGTCCCGGACCGTTTGCAGGGTCTCGTGGCCGAGGACGTAGGAGGCGAGCGAGATGCAGGTCCTTTCATTCAAGTTGATGGTGTTGAAAGCCAACTTGAACGGGGCGAGCCAGTTCCAAGAGATGCAGCCGGCTTCTGGAAAGACGGAGCGAACACCGTAATTATTGAAGAAGATGCTGTCCCAAGTCCTGGCGTCGAGGCCGTAGGTGGGCAGGGCTTCAAACAAGCCTGCCTCGGTGGTAAGTCCGTAGGCCTTGGCTTCGAAGGCGTTACGTACGTCCTTGCCTAGAGTGTCAAGGTCGTGGACGAGCCGCTCGTAGCCGCGTTGCGCATCCTCGAGGGTGTACTGATCTTTCGGAATGCGCTGGACCGGGCCAATGAGCCAATCGCCGACGAGGTTCCGCTCGAGCTCAGGGCCATAGTGGCGCGTCTGCAAGGACGACTGTTGAACGATGCAGTGGGGGTTCCGCCCCAATGCGGCGTTATACGCATCAACCGCGGCAAAGGCAAAGGCGGCGTAAGGTTTGACGCCGCGGATATTGAGGCCTACTTGCAGGCGAGCACTGTCTGCCTGGTCGAAATTCAGCAGCACGACTTCCGGCCTAATGCCCGGCCCGCCCAGAACGCGAGCCGCGACGACCCAGTTCCAGAGGAAACTCCGCGTGTTGAGAGCAACATTGAACGGCAGGCGGAGAAGAAAAGTGAGGAACGAGCTTTGGTCGAGGATTCGCGCCGAGGCAGGCCGCAAGGTGAGCTTTTTGGCCTGGAACACATCGCTGCGCGGGCCCCCGTGGCAGCGCGAGGCCAACTCCTTCATGAAGTTGAAGCAACTGGTGCCGTCCCAGGAAGAGACGGGCAAGCCCGCCTGAAGCACGGTAGGTTCCCCGAGATTTCCCCCAAAAACGCGCAGCCAAAGCACCAGGCTTTTCACTTCATTGCCGCACGTCCAATTCGTCCGTTTTCCCACATAGTGGTCAGCCTCAAGCGCACCGCTCGCGGGAAGGGATCGTGGCACTTCCGGCTCGAATACCACTTGGGCCTTTTCCGGGGCGATTCCCGCCTCCTGGATCATTTCAGAAAAGATTTCCCGGAGCCTGGAGGGCTCGAAAGGCTTGTTAAAGACCATCTGAGCAACGTAGAAATGGCCAGCGCGGAAGGGAACCGCACCGACCTTTAGAACATCGCTTGCCTTGCCTCGGACGACGCGGAGGTACACGGCACGCGCGACCGCGGTAGCGATGAAAATGGGCAGAAAAAGCACGATCAGAATGACGAAGATCGCAGCGTGTGCGACTCTCAGGGCAGCAGTGGACCGCGCGCGCGGTGGAACGTCCGAAGCGGATTGCGTCGAGGAACCGTCCGAAGCTCCGTTTCGCATGAGTTCCTGGAGTTTCATCAAGGCAAAAGATGCCTTATGCGTTAGATGGCAGTGCAGATAGACACGGTCGAGGAGATGGGCAATCCCGTTGAACTCGTACTCCAAGATGCGCACCATCCGGGTATGGCGGGCCGCAGGGTTTTGCAGCGGATCGAACAAATAGGTTATGCGGAGGCGCGCGCGGCGTATCAGCGGCATGTCTACGGAAGTGGTCTCAATAACGAAGCGGCGCGGGCGCGCCGACTCGACCGTATTCCAGCGCAGCGTGCCCTGCACGCCGAACGACTTCACGTACTCCGTGAACGTGTCACCGCCGGCCAGGGGAACGCCAGTTTTTCCATCCAGACCAACGGTACCGGTGTACCAATGACACCAATTAGCCGGCTCGGTCGCGTAGTCGTAGGCGGCCTCCGGAGTTGCCTCGATCAAAACGGAGTGCTCTATTCGGCGCATGTTGGGATGGCGAAATTTTGCGCGAGTATAACACACAGAACCGAAGCCGAAGAATGGATGCGCGTGGTCCCTCGGCGATCCAGGAGGGGGGCAAGCAGCGCAACCTAGACGCAGTCTGAACAGGTGCCACAGTCCACGCAACAATAGCCCTCGCCATCGCTGCAGTTCAAGGGGCAATCGGGCGGGCAGCTACATGTGGGGTTCACCGGACAGGAAAAGTCGGCGGCGCAGCAAGCACAACCGTAGTTTTCCCCCGGTCGCGTAAGTCTTCCGCCAGTTTCTGGAGAAGCTCGGTGAGCAGCCCCGAGCGCTGCCACTGCTGGAAGCGGCGATGGCAGGTTTGGTACGGAGGATAACGACGCGGCAGAAGGTGGCAGGAAGCGCCGGTTCTCCTACATTGGCCCACTTATAATTCTGTGTTCTTTTGGAAGCTCAAGCCCGGCCGAAAAGGTCGAAGCGACTCATCACCATCTTCGAAACGCGCTCGTTATCGACATCTATTCCAAGTCCCGGCCCGTCAAGAGCAGGAGCTCGTCCGCCCCATCCAAAGGAAACATTCCCATTTATCACGTTGGAGGATAGCAGGAACGCATCATATGAGCCTTCGAGGTACCGCAACTCCGGGCACACTGAAGCGAGATGTCGTCCAGCGGCCGAAAGGACGGCGGACTCTCCCACCTGACAGCCGATCTGCACAGGAATGCCACGTCCCCTTGCGACCCCGGCAACCCGTAATGTCGGCCAGAAGCCCCCGATTTTAGCCAGCTTCACAGCGAACAAGGATGGGAGCCCTAGAGCGGCTATCTTGAGTGCGTCTTGCTCTGAACAAAGAGACTCGTCGAAAATCAGTGGAATTCCGGTGCGAACGGAGAACTCAGCCGCCCAGTCGAGGCGATCCTTGGGGAAAGGCTGCTCGACGGCGCTGACGCGCGCGTGACGCAAAGCGGCCGCGATACCCGATGTATAGTCCCGCGACCACGACTCATTCGCATCCACGCGCAGATCAATGTTGCTTCCCAAGGCAAACCGTGCGAGCCGAAGATTTCTAACGTCGTCCCTAAGACGGCCGGACAATTTGAGCTTGACCGCGGAGAAACCGAATAGGCGAATCTTGATGGCGTTGGTCAAAGTCTTTGCCCCAGAACCCAGATCCAGCGGGCCGCTGTATTTGATGGGAGGTTTGTCCCGGATTGAAGCAAGTTCTGGCCAAGAGGCCGAGAGGAACCTGGCAAGTGGCAGCCCTTTTTCCCGGGCCAGGCAGTCGAGCAGGGCAATCTCGACAGCGCAGCGGGCGACGCTGCCATCGAGCGCGGCGTCCGAGCAGACATCAGTAACATCGCTAGCGGTCTCGAATTCTCTCGTCCATAGCCCGAGTTCCATCCCACGGATTTTCTCCACCACGCCCGTGGTGTTTTCGCCAGTCACATATTTCCGTGCGATGGTCTCCCCCCATCCTTCTGCACCGCTTGCCGACACACAATGAATCAGCACATTTTCGGAATGACTGCGCTGGGCACTGGCATGTTCGAACGTCCTGCGGAAGGGAACGCGGATCAGTAGAAGCTCGACGAATACGATTCTCATTTAGCCTTTGCTGGCCCTGAACAAGAGCAGAGGACGGCTTGAGACATTTATACTCAACCGCGGGCTTTCCGCTACGGGTTCCCCTTCCGCGAACATCCGCAGCGGACCGTCGTCCATCGACTCTATCAACATCTCACTCGTGTCGATTACCATCACCGAGTCCCGGATCGCTTCAAGCTTACGGAAGTACCCGAGGCGTATCATCGTACGACAAAGTTTCCGGCGCGGCATCGCTTTGAAAACGATCGCGCGGAACTTTCGGGGATGGCATTCCGGATCCCACCCGAGATCTATGGTGCGGTTGAAACGGGAACAGTTGGCAATATAAAGTCCAGGGGTTGGTAGCTCGAAGGTTCCAGTGTCGGTGCCGATACGAAGAAGTCTCGGGCCGCGAGACAGAAGAACCGCGGCTAAGGTCAGAATAGGGCCGATAAGTAGTGGCAAGGCACGACGCAGAGGTCCCAAAAGAGCTCGGGTACGGCGCATGTATCGGGACATATCCGCGCCGAAGCCGAGAGCGCCGTATATGGCAAACGGGCAACCGTTGACCTCAAGGGCATAGAAAGGCATGTAGCGCGCTTGCTCAATCATGGAAGCGACCTGATTCCAGTCGGCTTCTAATCCAAGCTGAAAGGCAAGATCGTTTACCGTCCCGGCGGGAAAAATGTAGACGGGAATCGGGCATTCCCGGAGAGCTGGAAGGCATCGATTTAAGGTGCCGTCGCCTCCGAAGACGACGATGGCGGCTGTAAGCAAAGGGTCCAGGGCAGCAAGTGAAGCGAAGAGCGTCTCTGTCTGCGTGCAATCTACGGTTACCCACCGGTATGACGATTCACTTTGAGCATCGGCGAGAAGGGCAATGGATTTGCCATCGCCAGCGAGGCGGTTATAGAGGATAACCACGGTTCTCACGAGATTCATCCGCGCGCTACTCTCAATGAATACCGTCTTCGTGTTCGACAGCGTCCGGAGAATTAAGACTTTGCCCCTCACCGGGTTGGTAAGGGCGAGTCTCAGGCCGGAGCTGCCGGCACCGGTACAATCAGCCGGAACTTGCCGGTTTTAAGATCCACCGGAATGTCATCGACTGGAAGTACCTCAAAAGCGACGTTATCCATTTCCTTTTCACGCAGAATCGCCTTGAGTTTCTCCTTGGCAAATCTCAGCGCCTCAGTTCTCTCCTCGCTGTTCGCGGAAGGATCGAGGATCACGGCAAACTCGAATGATTCCGGCCCGCGGAGACGCATCTGAAAACGGCGAACGTGAGGGATGAGAATCTCGTTGATCGTGTGCGGGCTGATGCCGTCGACTTTGCCGTGGCGATTGCGAAAGGTTGCGAGCTGTTCAACGCGGCCTAGCACATCGCCTATGGCTCTGTAAGGGGCATGCTCATCCGAGGGAACGAGAGTCAACACGTCGTTCATCCGGTAGCGAATCAAAGGAAGCACGCGGTTCGAAATACTCGTGACGAGAATATGATCGGAGCCAATTTCCACGATCAGATAAGTTTCCAGGAGTTGCATGTAGCGCCATGAAGGTTCCCGATGCGCGATAAGACCAAATTCACTGCAGGAATAGCTGTTCCTGATGCATTTGCCGAACGCCTCTTCGATGACTGCCCGGTCTGAATCGAGCAGGGGCTCGCCGCTATTCGCGACTAACTCCGGAGAGATCTGCAGTTCTCCCTGAAGCTGCAGATCGGCCAGTGCCCGTAGCACCGTACCGTAGCCAACCAGTCTAGAGGGCTGGAACTCGTTCAGGCCTCGCACGGTGTCTGCTAGGGGCCGGTTCACTTCAAAAGTCCTGGTCTTCAAGATAAGGTTGAAAGGAAATACATTACCCGCCGTGCTTATAGACACGCCCGCAAAATGACCCTGCGTTGCTCCTACAAACGCGACCTTTTGGCGGCCTGAGGCCGACAAGCGGATCCCCTTTGAAGTTTTGATCTGTGACAATAACCGAGCCCATGCCGCCGGATCGTAAATGAAATAGCCGACTTCTCCCGATGATCCCGACGTGTGGATCACTTTGTACCGCCTGCGGAACAATTCGTGGGGATCCTGCGAACGATGAAGAAAAGTCTCTAGATCCCGGCGGTTCACGTCGCCTTCCGTGACAATCTCATCGAAGTGGTCTATCAGTTCTTTCTTTGTGAGAACCGGGAATTGCCCGGGATGGCACGTCCTTGGATCAATTCCGCGCTCGTTCATAATCCGGCGATACCAAGGTGATTTACGCTGAACATACCCGGCAAATTCCCTGAATCTCACCAGGCGCTCCTGCTCGAAAGCTTCGCGCGACAGCCGCCGGCCCCTGCGCCAAAGCAGTCGTGCACGAACAAAAGCGGCCATGTTCATGGGCGGATTCTAAGCTCTTCAACAAGTTAGCAGCAAGCGCATTTGTGCAGGACTGGCGGGCACTAGGAACAAGCAGTAGGTAGGGCGCTAGTTAGAGCACAGACTGAACTGTTTGGCAGGAATGGCAACTACTGGACCCACGCGCAAAGGCCACGCCATCAAAGAGAAAGAGTCGAAAGTCAAAGTCCGCACCCTTAAGGGCGATGGGTGCGGCACCCTGCAAGAGCAAGAGCGAGGGCAAAGACAAAAAGCAAAGCAAAGAGGCCCGCCACGGTCGGCGGGCGCTACAGGGGCAGACACATACGATCTGCTCTGGCGGGAGGAGGGGGATGGGGCTAGAATTTGGGGGTTATGGACAAGGGAGCGGAACGGGGGAAACGGGAGGACTGGGGGAGGCCGGAGGAGCGAGGAGTGTCAGAAGAGCGCGAATCGGAGGGGCGCGAGTCCGGGGAGATTGAAGGGAAGACCCTGGCGAAGCTGGGCGTGGCGCTGGGAGTGATTGCGCTGGGGCTGAGCCTGGGGATTGGGATTGCGGTCCTGCATTCGCAACGGCGATTGGAACGCGAGATGGCGCGAGTGAGCCAGCAGGCGGCGCAAGCACAGCAGCAATCGCAAACGCTGGCGCAACAGGCTTCGCAGGCGGCGGCCAGCGCGCAAACGGCTGCCCAGGAACGGGATCAGGCAAAGCAGGCTCAGGCGGAATCCGACGCACAAGCGCAAACGGCGTTGGAGCAAGCCGCCGCCGCTCAGCAGAAGGCACAGCAGGCCACAGAACTGGCCGAGGAATACCGGAAACAACGGGAAGCGGAGCTGGCGCAGCTGCAAGCGGCGCTTGGGCAGATTGCGGATACGAAGCGGACGGCGATTGGGCTGGTGATGACGCTGGACAGCAAGTCCATCCGGTTCGACTTCAACAAAGCAGAGATCAAGCCGCAGTACCGGGAGATTCTGAATCGCATTGCGGGAATTCTGTTGGCGTTCCAGGGATTCACGATTTCGGTTTATGGCTATACCGACGATATCGGGACGCAGGCGTACAACTTGAAACTTTCCGAGCGGCGCGCCGAGGCGGTGAGGGATTTTCTGGTGAAGGCAGGGATTTCAAAGACAATCATCAAGACGAAGGGCTTTGGGAAGGCCGATCCGCGGGTGCAAGGCGATAGCGAAGAGGCGCGAGCGGCGAACCGGCGCGTCGAGATCGGGATTGTGGATTCGACGCTGCTGCCGAGCGGGGCCATCGCGGTGACAGAATAGGCGAAATAACATCATTTTGAGACAAGTCGTTGAGACAGCGCAAAACCCGGGCCCTTCAGCTCTGGGCACGGGATTAGGGGAAAAGTTCTGCTGAGCGGTGCAGGGCCTGCGGCCAGCAGAAGCGCGGGAGGGGTTCTAGGACCATAAGGCTATGGGATTCGGATTGACGGTATTTGGCAATCGTGATATTACGTCCCCACCGCAGAGTAACGAATTCCTATCCCGGTGCACTATACGGAGTTAGCGCGGATTCTGGAGGAGTTATGGCGAGAGAAAGCGTTCATAAGAAGCTGGAGCGCGTAAGGCCGCCTCGTGTGCATGTCACGTACGACGTGGAGGTTGGAGACGCCATCGAGGTGAAAGAGCTGCCCTTTGTGATGGGGGTGCTGGCGGACCTGAGCGGCCACCCCACGGGCGATATGCCCCGGCTGAAGGACCGGCGATTCGTGGAGATTACGCCGGACAATTTCGACGGCGTGCTGGAGAGCTTCAAGCCACATCTCTCGCTGAGCGTGGAGAACAAACTGAGCGACGAAGCGAATCCGGGACAGCTAAAGGTGGACCTGGATTTCAAGAGCCTGGATGATTTCGACCCTGGGAATGTGGCCAAGCAGGTGAAGCCGCTGAAGGAGCTTCTCGATCTGCGGACGAAACTGGGAGATTTGCGCGGGGCGCTGCAAGGGAATGACAAGCTGGATGACCTGCTGATGCAAGCGATAGGAAATACGGAAAACGTGGACCGCCTGAAGAAGGAAATGGAGAAGGATAAGGGATCGGAGGGGAAGAATGAGTAAGGCGGAGAAAAGCGCATCACCGGCAGCGGCGAGCAAAACAACAGAAGGCAGCCTGCTCGACCAGATCGTGGAGCAGGGACGATTCGGGACGGCGCGGGAAAAAGGGCGCGACATGATCAAGGAGTTCGTGTCGCAGTTCCTGGAAGGGGAGATGGCGCCTTCGCGGGACGCGGACGCAACGATCAACGCGCGGATCGCGCAGATTGACCGCCTGATCTCGCTGCAATTGAACGAGATTCTGCATCACCCTGATTTTCAGAAACTGGAAGCGAGCTGGCGCGGGTTGAAGTATTTGATGAGCCAGAGCGAGACGAGCTCGTTGCTGAAGATTCGCGTGCTGAATGCGAGTAAGAAAGAAGTGCTGCGCGATCTGCAACGAGCGCCGGAATTCGACCAGAGCGTGCTGTTCAAGAAGGTGTATGAGGAAGAGTTCGGAATTTTCGGCGGCGAGCCGTTTGGAGCGCTGATCGGAGACTATGAGTTCGGAAAAGGCCCGGAGGACATGGAGTTTCTGGAAAGAATATCGCAGGTGGCGGCCGGGGCGCACGCGCCGTTTTTGACGGCGGCGGGCGCGGACCTGCTGAATCTGGAAAGCTTCGCGCAGTTGGGAGACCCGCGGGACATCGGAAAGATCTTCGACAGCACGGAATACGCGAAGTGGCGGTCGTTCCGGGCGAGCGAGGATTCGCGGTACGTGGGGCTATGCATGCCACATGTGCTGATGAGGCTGCCTTACGGCAAGGAAACGAAGCCGATTGACGAATTCAATTACGAAGAAAACGTGGACGGGACGGACCACTCGAAGTATTTGTGGGGGAATGCGGCGTACGCGCTGGGAGCGAGGCTGACGCAGGCGTTTGCGGCGTACGGCTGGTGCGCAGCGATTCGCGGCGTGGAAGGCGGCGGGTTGGTCGAAGGGCTGCCGGCACATAACTTCCGGACGGACGAAGGCGACGTAGCGCTGAAATGCCCGACGGAGATTGCGATCACAGACCGCCGGGAGAAGGAACTTGCCGACCAGGGGCTGATTCCGCTGGTGCACTGCAAGGGCACGGATTATGCGGCGTTTTTCAGCGTGCAATCCGCCAACAAGCCGAAGAAATACGATCAGGCGGCGGCGAACGCGAATGCGCGGCTTTCCGCGCAACTGCCCTACATGCTTGCGATATCGCGGTTCGCGCACTACATGAAGTCCATCATGAGGGACAAGATCGGCGGATTCATGAGCCGGAGCGAGTGCGAGACGTTCCTGACGAAATGGATCATGCAGTATGTTACAGA
>DATJAD010000181.1:0-15965 GCA_035516615.1 Candidatus Acidiferrum sp. | reverse complement strand
CCCGTGAGCCGGTCTCCGTTTTTCAGCGTGATTTGGTCTGCCCAAGCGCTCGCGCCCACTGCCAACAACACCACGGCGCAAACTCCGATTCGTTTCATGGACACCCCCCTCTTGCCTGATTTGACTGGGCTTCCTGCGGACGCGGCACTCTGCTCTTGCGTGCGCGATTCTGACGAACCCTTGGTAGTCTACGACAGGTCTTTTGCCTGATCTAATATTCCCGCCCTGCGTGTTTGATTGCCCCTTCCCGGCTCACTCTGCGGGCGCTCTTTCTCCTATACTGGGTGAGTAGCTCGATCCGGGCAGTTTGGTCCGAGTCCTCACACGGAGTCGAAACAAAAAATGAGGCGAATGCTTCTCTTTCCCGTCTTTCTTTTGGCTGCGAGCCTTCTGGGAGTTTCCTGCGCCAAGCCGCCGGTTCCGAAAGACGCTTCCGTCAGCGGCGCTGTTCACCATCCCACGATTGTATTCATGACGGATTTTGGGACGGCCAACGACTCCGTCGCCATTTGCAAAGCGGTCATCCTCGGCATCGCGCCGGATGTGCGCATCATGGACATTACTCACCAGGTCACGCCATTTTCCATTGAAGAAGCCGCGAGATTTCTCTATGGCGTGACTCCGTACTATCCTCCCGGCACGGTCTTTCTTGCCGTTGTGGATCCCGGCGTGGGCACTTCGCGCAAAGCGGTCATCGTCAAATCCAAGCGCGGTCAATTCTTCGTCGTGCCCGACAATGGCCTGGTAACTCCAGTGCTGGATCGCGACGGTTTCGACTCCGCCCGCGAAATCACCAACACCGCCTGGATGATTCAGTCCCCGATCTCCTCCACTTTCCACGGCCGGGACATTTTTTCGCCTGCCGCCGCTCACCTTGCGGAAGGCTGGGACTACACCATGGCCGGGCCGCCCGTCACCCAGCTCGTTCAGCTTGCCGTGAAAACGCCCACCATCGAAGAACAGGGCATCCACGGCGACATCATTGGCCTCGATGATCCTTTCGGTTCTCTGATCACGGACATTCCCGGCGAAGCCTTCAAAGGCCTCGGCTATACCGTGGGCGACAAAGTCCCCATCGAACTCAACAAAAAATATCTCGTCCTTCCCTTCGGCCACACTTTCATGGATGTCCCGGTTGGCGATCCTCTCTTGTACATTGATTCGCGCGATCGCCTGGGCATTGCCGTGAATCAGGGCAACTACTCGAAGAAGTACGACATCACGCCGCCCGCGACCATTTTCGTTCCCCGAAAAGGCGCTCCCATCCGCGACAGGGCGACACACTGAAGTTTGTCTGAGCCGCAAGCCCGGCCTCATTTGCAATTTCGGTCCAGCCAGCCAACAATAAAGAAGATTCGCGGTTCCAGAGAGGCTGCCATGCTCGAAGCATTTATCGTCTCCTCCGTGCGCACTCCGGTCGGGAAAGCTTACAAAGGTTCCTTGCGGGCTACTCGACCGGACGATCTCGCTTCTTTGGCCATTAAAGAAGCTCTCGCGCGGGTTCCCGGACTCGACCTGAAGGAAGTGGATGACGTAATCCTCGGCTGTGCCATGCCCGAAGGCGAACAGGGCATGAACGTGGCACGCATCGCTTCTCTCCGCGCGGGTCTCCCGGTGGAAACCTCCGCGATGACCATCAACCGTTTCTGTTCTTCCGGATTGCAGGCCATCGCGCTCGCCGCTGAACGCATTCGTTCCGGCTCCGCGGACGTGATCGTGGCCGGCGGCACCGAATCCATGTCCATGGTTCCCATGGGAGGCAACAAGGTGTCGCCGAATCCCTGGCTCGTGGACCATTATCCCGACGCCTACCTTAGTATGGGCCTCGGCACCGAAAATATTGCGCGCAAATTCGGCATTACCCGCGAAGCCGCTGACGAATTCTCCGTCAGTTCACACAAAAAAGCCCTCGCGGCCATTGCCGCTGGCAATTTCCAAGAAGAAACCATTCCCGTCGAGGTCAAAATCACTTCGGTCCCGAACGGCAACGGTGCTAAGCCCAAAGGTCCGGTCAAATCTACGACGCAAACATTTACCTTTTCGGCTGACGAAGGCCCCCGCGCCGACACCTCTCTCGAAGCGCTCGCAAAACTGAAGCCCGCATTCCATGTAAAAGGCACTGTTACCGCCGGAAACAGCTCACAAATGAGCGATGGCGCCGCCGCTGTCGTCGTCATGAGCGAATCGCGCGCCAAAGCTTTTGGCCTCAAACCGCTCGCTCGCTTTGTCGCCTACGCCACCGCAGGTTGCCCACCCGAGGAATTCGGCATCGGTCCGGTATTCGCCATTCCCAAAGCTCTCAAGCTCGCCGGCCTCGATCTGAGCGATATCGCCGCGATTGAGCTCAATGAAGCTTTCGCCGCGCAATCCCTCGCCGTCATCCGCCAGGCGGGCCTCGATCCCCAAAAGGTTAATCCCAATGGCGGCGCCATCGCTCTAGGACACCCTCTCGGCTGCACTGGGGCCAAACTCACCGCCACGATTCTTCGCGAACTTCAGCGCCGCAACGCCCGCTACGGCATGGTCACCATGTGCATCGGTGGCGGCATGGGCGCCGCCGGCATCCTCGAGCGTCTTTGAGCGTTCGCTCCTGCATTCCTTGAGCCGCCGCGAGTTTATCATTCTAAAAGACCTGCCCTTTCGTCCTATTGGCAGGCGCCGCCGGCCGCAGTAAAATGCTTTGGTAAAGCTTTTGAATCGCCGCGGGCTCGCCGCGGTTTTCTTTCCACGCTCCATAATTTACGGAGGCGCACATGGCAACCACGGTCGTCAACCGGCCCGCATCGAAAGGCGGCAGTTTTCTCCTCGAATCCCCCGCCTCGCAAGATGTCTTCACCCCCGCCGACGTCTCCGACGAGCAGCGCCTCATCGGCCAAACTGCCGAAGAATTCGTGCTGAACGAAGTTTTTCCCGTCATCAAGGATCTCGAAAACAAAAAGCCCGGCCTCTTGGCGGAATTGGTCCGCAAAGCTGGCCAGCTCGGCATCATGGGCGGCGGCGTTCCCGAACAATACGGCGGCGCTGGGCTCGACAAAATCGCCACCACCGTGCTCACCGAAAAGCTCTCCATTTACGGCGGCTTCGCCGTCACCCACGGTGCGCATGCAGGCATCGGCACGCTGCCTATCGTTTATTTCGGCACCGAAGCGCAAAAGCAAAAATATCTTCCCAAACTCGCCACCGCCGAAATGATTGGCGCTTACTGCCTCAGCGAACCGCAAGCCGGCTCCGACGCGCAAAACTCCCTCACCCGCGCCGTGCTCAATCCCGAAGGTACGCACTACATCCTCAACGGCCAGAAAATGTGGATCACCAACGGCGGTTTCGCTGATCTCTACATCGTCTTCGCCAAAATTGATGGGGAAAAATTCACCGCCTTCATCGTCGAGCGCAATTTCCCCGGCTGCAAGCCCGGCAACGAAGAGCACAAAATGGGCATCCACGGTAGTTCCACGACGCCCGTCTTCCTCGAAAATTGCAAAGTACCGAAAGAAAACGTCCTCCACGAAATCGGCCGCGGCCACATCGTCGCTTTCAACATCCTCAACTCTGGGCGCTTCACTCTCGGCGCTTCCTGCGTCGGCGGTTCCAAGCACACGCTCATGACGGCGTCGAAGTATTCCAAGGAACGCAAAGCTTTCGGCAAGCAAATCGGCGATTTCGGCCTCATGAAGGAAAAGCTCGCCGAAATGGCCATCCAGATTTTCGCCGTCGAATCCATGGTCTATCGCAGCGCCGGCAACATCGAAGCGGCCATGTCCGCCGCGTCCGAAGAGACGGACAAGGTCGCTCATTCCATGAAAGTCCTCGAGGAATACGCCATCGAAAGCTCCATCGCCAAGGTTTATGGCAGCGAAATGCTCGATTTTGTCGTGGATGAAGGCGTGCAGATTTTCGGAGGCTACGGCTTCCACGAAGACTATCTCGTTTGCCGCGCCTATCGCGATTCCCGCGTCAACCGCATTTTCGAAGGCACCAACGAAATCAACCGCATGCTCATCATCCAGATGCTCATGAAGCGCGCCATGGGCGGCCAGCTCCCTCTGATCCCCGCCGCCATGAAGCTCGCCGACGAAATTCTCTCCGGTCCTTCGTTCGAGGAAACTCCCGAAGGCGTTCTCGCCGAAGAATCCCGCGTCGTTGCCAGCGCCAAGAAAATGTTCCTCCAGGCCGCCGGCGGCGCCCTCCAGAAATTCCGCGAAAAGCTAGCCGACGAGCAGGAGCTCGTCGCCGCTCTCGCCAACATCGTCATGGAAATCTACGCCATGGAATCCTGCTTGCTTCGCGCGCAAAAAGCCGCTGCCACTCGGGGCGAAGCCGCTTCTTCCGCAATGATTGACGCCGCCCGCGTCTTCATCGCCGACGCCATCGAACGCTCCGAGCACGAAGCCCGCCGGGCCATCTCAGCCGTTCACGAGGGCGACATGCTCGCCACGCAAATGGCCGTCCTCAAACGCTTCGCAAAACGCGCGTCGGTTGACACCATCGCTCTCCGCCGTCGCGTCGCCGCCGCTGTCCAAGCTCAGGACCGCTACCCATTCGAGGCTCGCTGACCCGCCCCTCTCCTCATCCACCTGGAATCAGGGTAGAATCCCTTCCCAGTGGGGTGCACTGGATGCTGGGTCCCTCTGATCACGAGGAAGGTTCTGACCGCGCTTGCCAGGGTGTCTCTCCTAACAATTCCCCTTGCAATCTCCCGGCAACAGTCCATTGCATCAAGTGTGATCTCTGGTTCTGCGACATTCACGCCGAAGACGAACAGTGGCACGCCTGCATGCTTCCCGAAGGGGACGAGGGCGGCGAAGGCTAACTTGGAGATTTACGGCGTTGCTGGCATCCGCGGCCGCGACCTCCGCAAACTCATCCACAGATAAATAGCGCCTGCCAGCATGAACGGAGAGGAATAGAAGCCGGGCGCGGGCCTTGGTACAGGCACGCTGGACGCCGTTCTCCCAAAGATGGTCGCCAGCGTATGCCCCATCCCGTTCAGAAACATCACCACCGCGAAAAAATACGCAAGGGGCCGAAGCCACCGCACGTTCCTGAAGCTGAAGGGCGCCAGTAAAAATAGAATCAGCACAACGACGATCAGGCCCACAAGCCACGTCCGGTGCTCCAACGTCGGCATGGGATACCAGGAATACTCTGCGCGGATCGCTTTCACGGTAGCGTTATAAAGTGGCAAAAATCCCGTCAGCGCCTCGTCCGTCACGTGCGCCGCCAGCGCAAAACACAGCAGCAGCCACGCTAAGCCGAAATTCCGTCTTTCCATGCTCTCTTCCATGCTCGGATTCTAGCTCAATTATTTCCCGAATCCATGGTGCCAGCATTCGCAGCAGAATTCTCACTCGCTACGGCTGCTGTTGGGGAGTCTCCGTTTCGCCTTTCGGCTTTCCAATCGTGTTCAGCATCTGTACGTTGAACCGCTTGTAATCGGAGTATCGCGTCACCGCGTTGACCTTGACTCCTTTCACCAGCAGCACCCGCACCCCCACATGCGCTTCCAGGTACGTTGGCAGCCAAACTTCGTTGTTCACGTAATCTTGTTCGAAGACGAAGCTCGTGCCCTTCTGCAAATTCGCCAGTAATCCTCCCGCGAACCGGAAGTCATTCAGAAAATATGCTTCCAGCCGCGCCACCTGGTGCGCCTGTTCGTCCACCCAGATCACTCCCGCCAGCTTCTGGGCCACTTTTTCCGCCAGGTTGCGCGCCTTGAATTCCGGATTGGGCTCGAAATCGAACACCAGCACGTCGCGCCCGCGAAATCTCTCCCGCCGCGGATTCACGAATTCGCATGCACGCAAAAAATCCTCGATCCCCGGATCGTCGCCGCTGTCCTTTTTTCCTTCCTGCTTCTCCTTTTCCTCTTTGGCCTCTTTCTTGGTCTGTTCCTTCTGGATATCCTCGATGTGCTTGCGGGTTTTCTCGTTTTCCTTCTTCTGCTCCGCCTCGCTCAGCGGCTTTCCGTCTTTCTTCACCAGGGTCGAAATCTCGTCGCCGTTGAGATAGAAAAACGTATACTCCGATTTTTCAACTTTTGTGACCTTCCCCGCCTTGTCGTATTCCGTTTCTTCCTCGTCCCGCGTCCCGGCGTAGTTCTCTTTGATCTTGTTGATCGCTTCCTGATTTGCATCAATCTCTTTGAAAAGCGTCTTCAGATCCGGCAACTGCGCCTGGTCTTTTCTTGGAAAATCAAACACGCGCTCGCCGATCGCGCCATCTACGGTCACTCGCGTGATGCTGATCTGAAAACTCTCCGCGCCGCGCTTCAGTTCAATCTTGTGCGCGAACCTTATCCCGTTCTCTTGCCCGTATTCCTCGTAATCGTATTGCTCGTCTCCGCCCGGCATCGGAATCGTTTCCCGCACAAGCAAGTGCGTCCCCGGATCGAAATAGAGTTCCCGCCTCACGCCAGTTGGCGTGGTCAGTTCCACATGGAGCGTGTCTTTCCCGCGCACTTCCGCGTGACCTTCAAACCCGGCCGCAATCCTGCTTTTTTTCAACTTGAGCAAATGCCCGTTCGCGATCTCCGCCGCTGCTTCCATTTCGAGCGCTCCCTGCCCCAGCAATGTCGCGAGCTCTCCCGCCGCGTTCTCCTCCCATGCCGATTTCCCGTTGTACGCCAGGATCTCTGGCCTCTCTCCCGTCATCAGCTCAAGATAGAAGCGGCTTGGCAGCTTCGTCTGCATCGTGAAGGTGCCCGTCTTCCCGTCGGAAGCCCGCGTGAGCGTCCCCTCTATCGCAACTGTCTTCTCCTTGGAAAGCGCCTTTGATCCCCCGATCGCCTTCACATACTCGCCGATGATCTTATTTGCGTCTTGGGCGCGCGAAAACGGGGCCAGCCCGAGTAGGCCCAGGGTGAGAATCGAAAAACGCAGGGATCGCCGCATGGCCGCTACCCCTTCAAACGCGCCTCCGCCTCGAAAAGTTTCGGTCTCAGAATGTAATTTTTCCCCCTCTTCGCTGCCCCGGCTTCGACACGCCGCATTTCCGCTATAATTAACCCCCACTCAAACTCGTCTCATCGAAAAGGAGGCTTTCCCATGCCTACAGGTCAGGCAAGCGATCCCTATTCCAATTTCCGTTTTCGCGTGGAGATTGATGGCGTTCAGCAGGCTGCGTTCACGGAATGCACGGGTCTGGGTTCGCACATCGAAGTGGTCGAATACCGCGAAGGAAACGCCCCTGCAACCGCCGTGCGCAAGATTCCCGGCAAGGTTGTCTATCCGGACATCGTTCTCCGTTGGGGAGTCACCGCTTCGCATGAGCTCTACGATTGGCACCGCGCGGTGATCAATGGCCAGTTGCAGCGGAAAAACGGCGCGGTCGTTCTTCTGGATGCTCAACACAATCCGGTCGTGCGCTGGAATTTCTTCGATGCCTGGCCCAGCCGCTGGGATGGTCCCACGCTCAACGCCATGAGCAGTGGCGTCGCCATCGATTCGCTAACCATCACTTGCGAGCGCCAGGAACAGGCCTAGCCGCAGCCGCGCTAGTCCGCCTTCGGCCGGTGCAGATATTTCTCGTATAGCTCCAACTGCTTGTTGTCCAGCGAAGTCGGCTGTCCTTTAATGAAAAGGTATTTCACGTCTGTCGTCACTTCCAGGGGATCGCCGTTGGTCACGATCACGTTGGCAATTTTCCCGGCATCGAGTGTGCCCACTTCGTCGCCCAATCCCAGAATCTCCGCCGGATAAATCGTCACCGCCTTGAGCGCTTCGTCGTAAGGAAGCCCGTAAGCCACCGCGTTCGCCGCATTCTGCCCCAACCGCCGTGCAAATGAGTTATCGAAACTTCCAATCGCGAACCTTACTCCCGCCTCGTGAAGCACTTCGGGCTGCGTGAGCAATACATCGTAAGGATCGTCATCATCCGGGACTTCCGTGAGCATCGGCCGCAAGATCACTGGAATATCCTTGGAACGCAGCAGGTCTTTCACCTTGTACGCTTCTTCGCCGCCGGCAAGGATCATCTTCAGTTTTTCCTGTTCGCAGAATTCCACGGCGTTCCGGATGTCCCTCTCGCGGTCTGCAAACACCAGCACCGGGAGTTGTCCCCGCACCACCGGCACCAGCGCTTCCAGCTTTACATCGCCGTCATAGTCCGCCTTTCCGCCGTGGCCCATGGCCACCGCGTAATGGCGCGCCTCGTCCAGCCAGTCCTTCAGCATGTTGAGATTCTTCTCGTACTCCTGCTTGGCTTCGCCATACGGCTTTTCCTTGATGCTGAACGTCGTAAAGTCAAACGACCTCGTCTGGATCTTCGGCCAATCCAGAACCATCGCCACGCTCTTCTTGAGCAACATGTCGTTGATCGTCCACCCTGCCATGTTGATTGCAGAGGCTTGCCCTCCAAAAATGTTTCCGCCGCCTCCGGAGTCGAACCCGCCGCTCGCGGGCACCGCCAGGACCTCGGTAATCCCCGAAGCTCTCGTCACCGGTATGTGCTCGCTCGACGGCAAAATCGCTTCCGCCGCCACGACGTCCGGATTGAATTCCCCAGTTTCCGTTGTGTCCACCGTTGCGCTCACCGCGCCGATTTCTCTGAGCCCCATCTGCGTGATCGGATCGAACAGCCCCGGATAAACTTGTAGCCCCTTCGCATCAATCACTTTCGCCTCTGCCGGAACCGGCACATTGGCCCCCACCGCCGCGATTTTCCCGTCCCGGATGATCACCGTCCCGTCCTCAATCGGCGCTCCCGACACCGGGAAGACTTTACCGTGAGTAATGGCATAAACCGTTGCCGGCTTTTCCTGCCCTGTTGCGAGCGAAGAAACACACAGCAACCCGGCGGCGAGCAGGAGATAGAGCGGCCGGCGTGAGATCGCATGAATTCTCACCGTGCACCTCCCGCCAGCGCGCCCGCACTCTCAGGCGAGTTGCTCCGCGCCGTCGAACCCGATGGCGGCTTTGGCGTCTCTTCCGGTTTCTTCTCCGCGGGTTTCGCTGCTTCCGGTTTTTTCTCTACCGGCGTCGCTTCTATCTTCTTGCCTGCGTTTTCCGGCTTTTTTTCGCCTGCCTTTTTCTCTTTTTCCAGAAGTTCCTTCTTCTCCTGCTCGAGCTTCGCGCGGCCCGCAATATCCTTTGCCCGGTCGAAATACACCTTGCCATCAATCAGCGTCTTCTGCACCACGGCGTAAGCGCTCAATGGGTCGCGATTGTAGACGGCCAAGTCGGCGTCCTTGCCGACTTCAATCGAGCCCACGCGCTTCTCAATCCCCAGTTGAATTGCCGGATTCAGCGTCACCAGTCGCAGCGCTTCGTTGTGCGTTAACCCGCCGTATTTCATGCTCTTCGCTGCTTCCTGGTTCAGGTGCGTCGCTTCCTCCGCATCATCCGAATTGACGGACATGATCACCCCGCGCCGCGTCATCAGCGCCATGTTGTACGGAATCGCGTCGAAGGCTTCCACCTTGTACGCCCACCAGTCCGAAAACGTTGATCCGTACGCCCCCGCTGCCGCGATTTCGTCCGCCACTTTGTAGCCTTCCAGGACGTGCTGGAGCGTCCGCACCTTGAATCCGAACTCCTTCGCCACCCGTAGCAGCATCAGGATTTCGTCTTCTCGGTAGCAGTGCGCATGCACGTACCTTTTGCCTTCGAGCACTTCCACCAGCGGTTCCAGCTTCAGGTCGCGGCGCGGCGGAATCAGGTTCTTCTCTCCTGCAGCCACTTTCTTGTTGTACGTCTCCCATGCGTTCTTGTAATCCCGCGCTTCCGTGAACGCCGCCCGAATTGTCTCTTCCACTCCCATCCGCGTCGCCGGATAGCGTTTGGGTTGTCCCGGAATGCTGAAGTTCGAACGCTTCGGGTTTTCCCCCAATGCGAACTTGATTCCCGGCACCGCCCCTTCGAACGGCAAGTTGTCCGCCGGCTGCCCCCACCGCAGCTTGATCACAATCGTCTGCCCGCCGATCGGATTCGCGCTTCCGTGCAGCACGTTCGCTTCGGTCACCCCGCCCGCCAGGTCGCGGTAGATCGAAATATCATCCGAATCCAGCACTTCTTTGATGTTTGCCATGGACGAAACGCTGATGCTGCCTTCGTTCACGCCTCCGTCAATCGCGATATGCGAATGACAGTCAATAATTCCCGGCATCACGTACTGGCCCGTCGCGTCAATCACTTCGGCGTCCTTCGGAGCTTTGATGTCTTTTCCCACTTCCGCGATTTTTCCGTCGCGGATCAGGATGGACCCGTGTTCGATGATTCCGTGCGTCACCGTAAGAATCGTGGCGTTCTGGATCAGCACCACCGGCGGATCGGCCGGCAAATTCGCAGCGTTCGTGTGCCGCGCAAACGTCAGCATTGTCGCGGCCATAAGCAGTGTGCGTGTACGGTTCATCGCGCATCTCCTTCGCGAACTGCCGAATTCTCAGCCAGAGCGGCCGTTCCCGGCTTTGTCCCCGTGAAATCGATCGTGAATCCCTGAACGCTGATCGAGCCCTTCAACGTTCCGCTTGCCATCGTCCCGTTGAAAACAACGTCGGAAAACGCTCCCTCGATGGGAATGTTGATCGTGAAGTTGAATTTATCCGCGCTGAGATATCCGGAAATGACGCTGGCCGTTCCCCGCGTGCTCGTCACCGTTCCGGAGATCGTTCCATCCGATGCCATCGTGAGGTTGGCCGTGGACTCCTCCGGACCGTCCGGCGTCGTGTAGGCTAGTGTCCATTTCCCCGTCATGTCGCCCTTTGGCGGATCGTGTGGGCGTTCCGCCTCGCGGATCACAAATCGCTGGCCGTCCACAAACACTTCTTTGATTTTCGTTTTCTCGTTGAACAGGTCGCCGTCGGTCACGATCAAATTTGCGATCTTTCCTTTTTCGATCGAGCCCAGCCGGTCGGACACGCCGAAAATCTCCGCGGGAGAAAGCGTCAGCGCCCGCAGTGCCGCATCTGGCGCCAGTCCCGCATCCACCGCCTTTTTCGCCGCTTTCAAAATGTCCTTCGGATTCGTGATTCCGCCGGAGTAAAAAGCAAATTTCACGCCCGCTTTTTCAAGCGTCGCCGGAGAAGACGGCGCGCGCTCTCGGAATTGTAGCGTTCGAAGCGAGGGCACATCATCGGGATCGGCGTCCTTTTCCGCCTCCGGCCACTTCAAATCCACCAGCACGGCCATTTTCTTTTCCGCGATCTCCGGCGCAACTTCGTAGGCCATCTGCCCGCCGTAAATCGCCGCCCTGACGTCCCAGCGCGGCGCCAAATCCAGGGCGCGCCGTAATTGCAGCGACGTGTTCCCGGGAATCAGCACGATCGCATGATCTTCCAGCGCCTCCCCAAGCACCGCTTCTGTCCTGTCGTACGGGGGCCGCGCCACGCCGCGCGGGTCCTTGTCGTAAATCGCATCTGCTTTCTCGCTCCAGGCCGTATCAATCCACACTTGATGCACGTACGCTAGAACTCCCATCAGCGAATCCGGAAAGCCTCGTCCAAAACCATGCAGAGGCGTCAGACCCAGCGGAATCGCCACCGGCGTTTTCACCACCAGGTCTCCCGCGCTTTCCCCGGCAAGATCGAGCACTGCACCTTCTCCGGGGAAAATTCCGCCTTTCGGCGAAGAAACCACGGTGGTGAATCCCGCGTTGCGCCACGTTTCAATCCTCTTGTCGCTCAAACTCACTTCGTCCGCCGCGCTCCGCCACACTGTGGTCGCCGGACGGTCCTGCGGCCCCTGCGCAGGAGGAGCGATGCGACGCGGACCTCCTTCCCCGCCCGGCATTGGGGCCACAGGTGGAATTCCCACGTCGGTGAAAGCGTCGAAGAGTCCCGGATATACTGTGAGTCCCTTGCCCTCGATCACCCACGCATCCTGAGGAATCGCCACGTCCTTTCCAATCTCGGTGATCACTCCTCTGGCAACCACTACAGTGGCGTCATCGAGTACGGGCCCGGAAACCGGAACCACCCGCGCCCCGCGGATCGCAAAATATTGCGGCTCGCCTCCCTGCCCTGCCGCGCGCGGCGGCATGAGCGCTCCAAACATAAGCACGATGAAGACACACAGAAGTAGAGGTCTGCGATTCGAATGCAAGCGCATGCGTGACTCCTTTTGTTGCGACTACAAATCAGAAGCGAGGAAGGACACTGTCCCCCGGCCGTCGCTCGTATGGACGGATGAGGCTACAGAAGAGTTTCGCTGGAGTCAACGATTTCGAAAATCGCAGTAGGAATTGCGAAGTTCGGAATCCGGGCCGTAAGTCTCGGACTCCGTGGAGCGGAAGCAGAGAAACTTTTCACATCATTGCGGCTTCTTCTTTTTGAAGAGGCCGCCAAGGGCATTGCCGATGTTTGCCGGACTTTCCTTGCCTCCCGCGCCGGTGAGCGCGCTGCCCGTGCAGCCCAGGCTGGATTTCAGCAGACCTGCGGCGAGGCCGCCGACGTCGGGAAGGAACTTTGGATCGCTCGAGGTGCCCTTGATAAGGAACGGAATGGTTGTGCCGTTCTTACAATTGCTGCTTGTACCGCCAAGGGCAGTGCCGAGAAGTTTGCCTGCATCGGAACCTGCGGAGCCTACGGCGCCAATCGCGCCGCCGGTCAGAGTCGCTGCCATCTTGAAGTCGAGATTGTTTTTGGAGTCCACGGTGCCAGCACCGACGAGCGAGCCGAGCGCGGGTAGGACCGCATTGAAGTTTTCGGCCTTCAGACCGTCGGGCGCCATGTGAATATCCGTCGAAAGTTTTTCAATGACCAGATTCGATCCGGTTTTCAATCCGGTGAGCGCGGAGATCGCGGACATTTTCGAGCCGAGATCGAAACCCGCGAGCGTGCCGTTGGCGAGAGAAATGGTTCCGTCGGTGACGAGCTTATTCGTGGGGCCTTTGATATTGAGATTCGTGTTCAGCTCTCCGGTAGTGAGTGAAGCGCCTTTGGGAATGTTCACGCCGATCGCGGGAAGAAAATCCTGCAGATCTTTTGCCGGCATGTTGTCGCCGGTGAGTTTTACATCCATGACGGTGGCGTCGCCTTGCGTGGCGTAGGTTCCGTTGAGATGAGCTGCTGCGCTGCCGATTTTGACGGTGGAAGGATTAATGACTCCGGAATTCTTTCGTAGATCGTACTTGGTGCTGAAATCCACGGTAGCAGGAACGCCAGCAGGCGAGCCGCCAGCAACCAGCAGCGCCTTGGACAGTGTGAGCGTGCCCTTTGTTGCGGCTTCGCCGTTTTGCGAGGAGAGCGTGGCATCCATGTCCACGAGACCGCCAAGTCCAAGCGAAGGATCAAGGAAGCCGGTGGAAGCGAGATTAAGCGAACCGACGTGAATTTTCGCATCGAGAGGAGTGAGCGAAGTGTCGGATTTATCGAGAGGACCTACCGTGCCGTCGAGCGTGAGCTTTCCGCCGGAGGGAAGATCGGCGGAAACGGAAAGCGGAAACTTCGAGTCCATGGAAACGTCGCTGGCGGTGACGTTCACATTGTCGTAGGTGCTGCGCTTTTGCGAAGCCGTAGAGCCGACAGTGATTTTTCCGTTGTTGAGTTCCAGCTTACCGACTGACACGGCCATGGGAGTGGAAGAAGAACTCGCTTCGCCGGAGGAAGCGGCGGGCTTTACATTCGCGTCGGGTTTGGAGGGTGAAGAAGATTCGCCGAAGGTGGAATAGTTCCAGCGGCCGGCCGGATCGCGGAGGAGAGTGACTTGCGGCGAATCAATGGTGATGCCGGTGACATGAAGAGTCTTGGAGAAAATGAGGGGAAGAATTTCCACGCCGACGCTGAGTGATTTTGCGGTGAGAAAGGGTGAAGAGCTGAACTTGGGATCGTCGGCGATGGAAAGATTTTCCGCAGTGAGCGAACCGCGAATGAGCGACAGGCTGAGATTGCCGATTTCGACTTTGCGGCCGACGGCCGAGGTGGCCTGGGCCTCAATCGTTGGGCGGAACTTGTTGACGGGAATGAAGAAGGGCAAGACGAGAAGAAGGACGATGATCACACCGACGGCGATGAGGATGTAACGAAGGGCGCGTTTCATGATGACCTCCGGAGAAAGGGACGAGCGGTCCGGGTTTGGTGGAGCGAAACCGGGGTCATCATAGCACGGGGAGAGGAAAGGGGTTGAGATCGAGGGACCGGGAAAGCGGCTCCAAGAGAGAATCGGAGACCCCCACCCCCTGTTTTTTGTAAGTGTTCATTGCAAAGGGATTAAGTGGGGCGGAATGCGTAAGTGCGGAATCCAAAGGAGTTATAAGTTGAATTAATTCAACACTTATGGACTGTTTTCGTAGGTGTTGCAAGGAAAGAGGTTGCGAGGATGGACCGAGCGCGCTAAGTATATTGTTTTCTTGGTGCGAAGAGCTTTCTTGTAAGTGTTGATTGGAAACGAGATGCGAGAGATGTGCGGCGGACGTGTTGCAAGGATTGGAGTTACCAGCTGAGGGCTGCGAGCCGAGGAAGGTGAGGTCAAATTTCATGAAACAGCATAGCACGAAAAATTAGCTAAGTCAATAGATTACTTATGGCATAACTCGAGAATTGCGGCCTGAGCGTCGAAAAGGCTCTGAGGGAAGCTTAGCCGGCGCAGGTCCAATCGATCAGTGTGGGCGCCCGGCCTCTGGTCTGGCTGCTCCGATTGCGGATTCCCTTTAGGCAACAGTAATATCTGCATTGGAGGAAGGGGGACGATATGGACATTGGGGTCGTTGGTGCTGTCTTAAGCGGGCTCACAGTCGTTGCCATCCTATATGGCCCGATAGCTGCTCTCAAAATCCAGCGGAAACTGGACGAAGAGCGCGAAGTAAGAAATCGGAAGCTGAGTATTTTTAAAACTCTCATGAGTTATCGGGTTACGAGAGTTTCTCCTCTTTACGTTCAGGCACTTAACTCGATTGATGTCGAGTTCACTGGAAATGACGAAAAAGAGAGGGCGGTGCGGGAAGCATGGAGAGAGTTAAACGATCTGTATGCTAATTACAAGACTACGCCAAATGCAGATGAAAAGACTAACGAACTGAGCGCCGCCCTATTGGCTGCAATGGGCAAGAGTCTTGGGTACGACTTCGACAAAGTTTATCTAAAGAAGGGTGGCTATTATCCTGAATTCCTCGCCAACGTGGAGACTGAACAGCATGCGTTGCGAAGACTAGTGCTTGAGTTACTTGATGGGAGTGGCAGAAGAAAACTCCCCGTAGCGACGTTCGAACAAGAGTTCCCAGACGTAAGGCAGGCGGTTGAAACTGAGACGGGAAAGAAAGAGTAGGATTACCCTGGGAGTTCGCCCACCTTCGTTAGCCGTAGCGCCATTCCCGCCGCCTGGAGACCGACAGGTGATCCCGACGCCTTAATGATGTTTTTGTCTACGGTCCCGGCCACTTCCAGCTCATAATCTCCCTCGACACCGATGATGCTGACGACGCCCGGAAGATAGTTGTGGATTTTCACGTGGGCTTTGATGGTGTTCGCATCTACCTGATAAGATCCAATGTAGGTCGAACCGCTGTCGCCACCGAATACTTGACCCTTTATGAATAAAGCAACACCACCGCCGTTGCCCCTCAATCCCTCGAATTGAACAATCCAGAATCCTTCGACCACGTACGTCTCTCCCGTCGTTGGACATCATACTAGGCCGTAAGCTAATGCTCAAATCTTCGCCTGAGCGCTGCGAATTTGGCGCCTGGACGCTGCGCGGGGGTGAGGCGGGAGGCGAGGACGGCGCGGTTGTCGGGGTTGACCGAGCGAGGCAGGTGAAGGGTAGATCAAGCCACGATCTCTCCGCTGCGCAGCCGGCATGCCGTAGGGCAGCATCGAAGAGAAAAGCGGGCTGCTTCGGTCGGGATGACCCCTAAGAATGAAGAGAGCGGGTTCGCGCGAGGCGATTGTGAGGAAGTGTCAGTTTGCGTGAGGGTGCGGGGAGTCGGCGGGGGAGGAGCGGCGGGAGATGGGCGGAGGGAAATTGAGGCCCCAGAAGTTGGGAGTTGACTGGAGGAATTCGACACCGATTAGCTTGCGATTGGGATTGGCGGCTCCC
>DATJAD010000180.1:0-5262 GCA_035516615.1 Candidatus Acidiferrum sp. | reverse complement strand
CTGGTCAGCTTTATGGATTATGATTTGGGATACTTCGATCTGGAGACCCGCGTGCTCGAACCTCTGGAAAACCCGTTCGGCCCAAAAGTGTTACCCATGTCTTAGGTACATTGTGTAACCCATGTCCCCGGGCTGGACCCCGCGAAGTATGGTGGAGCCGAAGGGATTCGAACCCTCGACCTCCTCGATGCCATCGAGGCGCGCTCCCAACTGCGCCACGGCCCCACCAGAGGAACAACTTAACCATGCTAACACCGCAAAACGGCGTGCGTCCAGACAGACGGGAAGACGCGTTCAAGCGGAGACAGGAACTGAAACGCGCGGCAGGCGATTGAGCGTGGTAGCGGAGGAGCCGTGAGGGAATTTGATGGCAGGTCGAGTAAACTATCGAGGCCATGGCGAAACTCACATTTCTGGGTGCTGCAGGGACGGTAACAGGATCAAAATATCTCGTTGAGGCCGCAGGCAAGAAGCTTCTTGTAGATTGCGGGCTATTTCAGGGATCGAACGAACTTTCGGACCGAAATTACAATCCTTTGCCGGTGGATCCAAGGACGTTCGACTATTGCGTGCTGACGCATGCTCATCTCGATCATACCGGATGGCTTCCCTGCCTCGTCCGCGATGGCTACCGCGGCCCGATCTATGCCAATCCCGCGACGATTGAGCTGACGACGCTCTCGTTGAAGGATTCCGGCCATATTCAGGAAGAAGATGCGTTGCACGCGCGGCTCAAGAAGTACAGCCGGCACAAGGAGCCGCGGGCGCTGTACACGGCGGAGGACGTGGACCCGGTGTTGAAACAGCTCAAGCCCATGCCGCGCTGCGGCGCATTTGAACTTTCGCCTGAATTCCGCTTCGAGTGTTTTGACGCCGGACACATTCTCGGCTCCTCGAGCCTTGCGCTGACGATCACGGAGAACGGCAAAAAAACCGTGGTCGTTTTTTCGGGCGATGTAGGCCGCTATTCGCAAGCGATTCTGAAGGATCCCACGACGCCTGCAAGTGCCGACGTTCTCCTCTGCGAATCCACCTACGGCGACCGCGAACATCCCAGTGGCGATCCGGCGTCGGTCATCGAAGAGATTGTGAACCGGGTCGTCAAACGCGGCGGGTCTATCGTGATTCCGGCCTTTGCCATAGGCCGGACGCAAACTTTCATGTTTTATTTGCGACAGCTCGAAGACCAGCAGCGCATTCCGCACGTTCCGGTTTACGTGGACAGTCCCATGGCTCTCAGCGCAACGGATCTGTACCTGCGGCACAAGGAAGACCACGACCTGGATTTTTCGCGCCTAGAAAATAATGGGGATCACGACCCGCTAAACGTGCATGAATTTCATCTCACGCGGACCGTAGAAGAATCGAAGGCGATCAACGAGGTCACGACGCCGTGCATCATCATATCCGCGAGCGGAATGCTTTCCGGCGGCCGCGTTCTGCATCACCTTGCGCAGCGGCTGCCGGATTCACGGAACGCGGTGATCCTTGGAGGTTTCCAGGCGGAAGGCACGCGGGGCCGCGCATTGCAGGAGGGGGCGAAAATGCTGCGCCTTTTCGGCCAGGAGATTTCCGTCGCAGCGGAGATTATCGAGATGGGGCAATTTTCCGCGCACGCTGGGAAGAGCGAGTTGCTCCGCTGGCTCACCGGGCTTCAGGCTCCGCCTCGACAAACCTGGCTAACGCACGGAGAGCCAGCCGCCGCGCAATCTTTGCAGGCGGCGATCAGGGGGAATTTCAAATGGAATGTGGCGGTGGCACGTTATTTGGACACGGTCGAACTCGGATAACCAGCTCGGGGAGTCCAAAAACAATGGCCAATTGGGCTTCCTAATTATTTTTCAGCGGCCAAGAAACTATTTTCGGCGAAACGTCGTCTATACATGCAAGACCACTCGCGGGGTAGGGGGCTAACCACCACAGGGCAACCGACCGTCAGTCTCCTACCCCTAAAAAAATTGAAGCTAAAGTATTGAAATATAAGGATGTTGGAGTGGCTCCACGGGGTCGTTCGCGCTCCTTGATTTTCGCCCGCGCTAGTCCATCCGATCGCCGATTTTACCGAATTTCTGCCGCTTCTCCGCGTGAACTCACGCCCCGGTTCGGCTTATACTTCCGCTGATGAGCTTCTCCGCCAAGACCGCCGCCTGGGCCGGCCTCTTGATCGAAGCGGCCGCATTTGTGCGCTGTTTGGAAGAAACCATCCGGCTGACGTTCTTTGCCTCCACGGCCACGATGCTCATGAGATCGGCGCAACCCTATTTTCTGGGAATGCTCGCAGCGCTAGGCTACCTGGTGGCATCCATCGTGATCTTTCGTCAGGGCAAATTCGCGCTTAGTTCCATCCTTGCGGTCGTGATGATCGTAGTCCTTGTCGCTGTGAAGCTCGCTTTACTGTAAATGAAAGCAGAACGCGGTTCGCTTGCTAGCGAAAACTCCTCAATCGGCATGCAGCCGCGATAAACGCGTTTCGGCGGCGGCGAGGGTTTCCTCGCGTTTGCAAAACGTAAAGCGAACCTGAGAGGCGCCGTCGCGCGGCTCGCTGTAAAAGCTTGATCCCGGGACGCAGGCCACGCCGATTTCCTGCACCAGGTATTTCGCAAATGCGACATCGCGCGTGGGAGAGGCAAAGCGCGGATCGTTCTCGGGGAATCGAAACCTGGAAATGTCCGTCATGATGTAATACGCGCCGCGCGGTTCGTACACTATGAACCCAGCCACCCTTAAGATCTTCAACAGGCGTTCGCGCTTCTTCGCGTAAGTGGAGGCTAGCCCCTCGTAATAGCTCGGCGGCGAATGCAGTGCGATAGCTCCGGCCTGCTGAAGAGGGGCGGCTGCGCCGACTGTGAGGAAATCGTGGACTTTGCGGATGGCCTGAGTTGGTTCCGGTGGTGCAATCGCCCAACCCACACGCCAGCCGGTCACACTGTAGGTCTTGGACATGCCGTTGATCACGATGGTCCGCTCGCGCATACCCTCGATGCGCGCCATGGAGATGTGCTCGGTGCCGTCGTACAGGATGTGTTCGTAGATTTCGTCGGTGACGCAATAGGAATTCCATCGCACGCATAGATCGCGAATGAACTCGAGTTCCTCGCGGGTGAAAACTTTTCCCGTCGGATTGTTGGGCGTGTTCAGGATGATCGCTTTGGTGTGCGGGCCGAACGCGGCGGCCAGTTCGTCCCGGTCGAATGTCCAATCGGCAGAACCGTTTCCGGGAGGCTTCATGCGCACGAAGCGCGGCCGCGCGCCGGAAAGGATCGCGTCCGGGCCGTAATTTTCGTAGAACGGTTCGAAAACCACGATTTCGTCGCCGGGATTGATGATCGCCAGCATCGCGGACATCATCGCTTCCGTCGAGCCGCAGCAGATGGTGATCTCACGCTCCGGGTCCACGCGGACGTGCTGAGTGCGCTCGAATTTTTCCACGATGGCGTCGCGGAGGGGCTTTGCTCCCCAGGTGATCGCATATTGATTGATGTCGTCCGCAATGGCCTGGCGGGCGGCTTCTTTCACTTCCGCGGGCGCGGGAAAATCGGGAAATCCCTGCGAGAGATTCACGGCGTTGTGCCGCATCGCCAGACGCGTCATCTCACGAATCACGGACTCAGTGAACTGCTCCGCCTTTGAAGAGAGCATGCGCCGGGCCATCTGGGCCATCGTGGATTCCGGAGAACTCATCTCACCTCTCTGTACGCGACATGACAGCTATCGCCCGCGGCTCGTTTTGTCCGGCGTTTGCGTTGCGCCGGGGCCATAAATCATCCGGTAGATTTCCGCGTTGCGCAACACGATTTGCACGTAGTCGCGCGTCTGGCTGAAAGGAATGGATTCCACGAGTTCGGGAATTTCCTGGTAGGTTCTCTCTGCTTTCCAGGCCGCGATGCGGTCTTCTCCCGCGTTATAAGCGGCCAGGGCATATTCAGGACCGCCGGTCAGGTCTATCAGCCCTTTCAAATAGTACGTTCCCAATTGCAGATTGTATTCTGCGTCAGTGAGCCGAAACTTGGCATAACGAACGCGAAGTTGCCGGGCCATCAAACGCGCCGTCTTCGGAAGCAGTTGCATCAATCCGTAGGCATTTGCGTAGGAAATGGCGTCGGGTTGGAAGGTAGACTCCTGCCGGATCAGACCGGCCACCAGCATCGGATCCAGCCCATTCTTCGCCGCATCGCGCCGTATGGATTCCGAATAAGGAAGGGGATACAGCGTCTTCCAGACTTCCAGGGGAAGATCGTCCTTGTTCCGAGCGTCGAAATTCGGAACGGCTATGCGAGCGTAGGCCATCCCCGCGCCAAAGTGCCCTTGGTCAAAAGCCGCTTGGGCCGCCTCCAGCAAGAATCTTGCGGAACCCGTTGCGAAAAACGCATTCTTCAGTTCCTGCTCCGCCGCCGCGTCAAAAGCGATGGCGCGCAAAGCTTGCGCGCGATCCCACCGTTCCTTCGCCGCGTCCGGAATCGGTCCGTCAAACGTCTGCATCGCCGAGGGAGCTGGAATCTGGTCGAGAAAATCGGCCGGATTCTCTTCGCCCGGCCCGAGCTTCTGCAGCCGCTGCGCTGCAGCGAGTCCGAAATAGGTTTGCGGGAAGCGTTCCAGCGCCTTATCGTAAAAGCTTCGCGCGTGCGCCGGATTGCCGCTGCGCTCCGCGTCGCGTCCGAGCCAATAAAGCGCATTTACGGCATTCGAGGAGACTGGGTAGCGCAACAAAAATGCTCTCAACTGGTCGCCGGCATCGGGTTGATTGTTGAGATACGCCACCCATGCCACGCGCCATTGTGCGTTGTAAACATCCTTGCTATCGGGGTACTTGTCCAGGAGTTGCTGATAAAACTGCGACGCTTTGGTGCGGTTGAGCTGCACCCAGTAATAATTCGCCTTGGCCATCAATCCTTCTTCGGCCCACGGCGTGTTCGGATACTTCTGCTCCAGCTCGTCGAGGGATGCGAGCATCTGGGAGTCTTTTTTGTCCGTCCGCTGAAACTGCGAGAGCACATAGAGGCGCTCCGCATCCACGTTGGGGTCCGTCAGCTTCAACGAAGAAACATGCCGCAGCGAGGACTTCATCTGCACCTGGCACTGCGCAACGCGGAGTTGCGCGCGCTGCCGAACAGGATTTTCCTTGTCCTTCAGCATGTTCTCGAGCTTTTCGAATTCCACCCGAGCTTCGCGCCATTTCTTTGCGTCAAAAAAGGTTTGGGCGCGATGCTCCTGCATTTCCCCGGTCGGATAAGGAAATTCGCCGCGCAATTGCTTTCGCAGCTG
>DATJAD010000179.1:0-5849 GCA_035516615.1 Candidatus Acidiferrum sp. | reverse complement strand
GAACGCCGTCTGGCTCTCCCGCCGCGCAATTCCGCGCCTTGCAAGCTGCGTAAGCAATTCCTGATACAAACGCGACGCCAGCACGGGACTCACGCTGGCCGTCGGCCGCGCCCGCAGCTGAAGAAAAAGGCTCATTCTGCGAATCGCCTTACCCATCAGTCCGTAGCGCAGCGAGATCAAAATCACAAGCAAAAAGAGCGGCACGACCAGGGCCATGTTCGAATGCCCGATCTGCCAGTGCCTCATCCATTGTTTCGCTCGCTCTTCTTTCCCCACGAACCACGACCGCGCGACCTCTTTCCAGTTCCGCGATTTGACTTGCAGATTCTGCGCCAGCGTCATTTGGTGCGCAAAATCGTAGTTGATCACCCATTCGTTCCAATTGAGCTGAATCCAGTCCACCACGAGGCCAAAGCGCGTGAAGAGCCCGGAATCCGCCGCGGGCCCCGGCGGCGTGGGATCGAACACCACCCATCCGTTGCCGGGGAAATAGACTTCCACCCAGCTGTGGGCGTCGCTCGCGCGCACGATGTAATCGCCTGCAAGATCGTTGTACTCCCCGGGAAGAAATCCGTTGACTTCGCGCGTCGGAACGCCCACTGCGCGCAGCATCACGGCCATCGCAGACGCAAAGTACTCGCAATGCCCCGCATGCGTCTCGAAAAGAAAATGCGAGAGTGGAGAATTCCCCGGCTTTCCCACCAAATCGAGGGTGTAGGTATAATGGCCGCGAAGATAACTCTCGATCTCGCTGGCCTTGTCGTAGGGGTTTGTCGCTTTTGCCGTCACCGATCGCGCCAGCGCCGTGATTCGCGGATCGAGGTTCGGTAGTTGGAGGTACGTGTTGGTGATCGCCGCCGGATAGATCGCTGGCGCCTCGCGCAATCGTGCCGCATTCCAAATGTACAGCCGCGACATCCCCGAGTAATGCAGCGTTCCATAGTTGTGGTAAGGATTGAACAGGGAGCTCGTCGCATCGCGAAACAGATACGGTTTGTTCTTGCGGAACACGTTTCTTGGCGATTCACCCCCAAAGTTCCCGCGCAGCGCCATCGCTCTTCCAGGGAAGAAAATTGCGTCCGTCGCAACCGGTTCCAGAATCACGTCGTACCGCAACACGCTCGCCTGGGCATCTGCCGGCTGTTCTCCGACGGGAATGGGGATCCAGCCGTCGGAATTCGCAACCAGCGTGTCCGCACTTCGTTCTCCGGAATACCATCTCTTTCCGTCAAAGGTCGTGAGCGCAATCCCCCGCCAGCGCAGCATGGGATACGCCACGGGTTGTCCCGTCTCCACGCGCATGACCACCGCGAAGTTTCTCTTGATTTCGCCGATCTGTCCCAGCTCCACGTCGTCGGAGAATCCGGAAATCAGCTGCGGGTTCATGCTCGACCCGCCAAGGTAGCCTCCGTTGATGCGCGGAAAGAAGAAGAACAGAACCGCTCCGATCGAAATCGCGCCGAGAGCCACGGTCAGGGCCGCCAGCATCAGCGCGCGGCTCAGGCGCCGTTCGCGATCCTGGTTTCCGGGAACGGACGTGCATCCAGCCACACCCCGCCGCAACTCGAGTCCCGTGAACGTCGCCACGCCAAAAAACAGAAAGACGAAAAACAGCAGCAAAAACGTGGTGTCCACGGTCAGCACCGCGGACGCCAGCACCGCCGCGAACGAAAGCATCGCCAGGAACAGCGCGTCGCGGTCCTGCGTCGCGCTGTACAGCCTTACGATAAGAACGAAAAGAAGGAAGTGGATGATCCCGATCAGCGCGGCGTATGTCGCCGGATTCGGAGAATTGGCGGTCAGCAGCCGGGAAAAGAAAAAGATATCCATCGGGAAAACGGCCAGATACCCGAGGACCAGCCAGGTGGCCTGCCGCTGCTGCAGTTCCGGACGGTACCCGCGCCACCAGCGGAATCCTTTGATCAAAATGGCGGCGGGCGCGGCGATGGAAGTGAAGAGATCGAGCTTCCCTGTGGAAGAGAGAGTTAACGCCGAAGTTAGGATCAAAAGGAAAAGCGAAATGCGGAAAAACCGCTCTGCAGGAAGAGGCTCCGTGGAAACGAACGTGGTGGAAGCAGCCATGGCAAAGCTCAATCCTAACATTTGACGCCATTTGGCCGCTCTTCAGAGAGCGAATCAATAACCTTCATCCTTCAAGAAAGCCGAAAAGTCCCTATTCGAGCGCGGCTTGCGCGATCTTGCGGGTCAAGTTGGAAACAGGACAAGAGGAAACCGCATGCAGCGGGATCGTTTGCGATCCTTGAACGCCAGGAAGTTTTCTTACCAGAATGCGGAATGGGAAAATACTCACCTTGCGGTAGGTTACCGTGTGCCGCACCTTGCACAGCGCGTGCATCGGCGCTTTCCCGGCAATTTTGAAGATACGGATCAATTCCCTCAAAGCGATTAACGGATCTTTGGCCGCGGAGAGAGTAGGGAAATGCCACATCCGCGAAACCAGCGATGGCACATCATCGGCATCCCTTTTTCTTGCCATTGACGGCGGAGGAAGGAGCAGCGTTTCCCCGCGGGCATTCATGAAAATTGCCGCCACCAACGTCACTTCCACGGCGGTTCGTTTCGCCCGCTTTTCGGGAATGCGTTCCACCAATCCCAGCTTGCGCGCTTTGCAGAAGCGCGAAACCGGGCACAACAGGCATTGCGGACTGCGCGGCGTGCAAACCATTGCGCCCAGTTCCATCATTGCTTGGTTCCAATCTCCGGGCGCGGTCGGATCGAGTACTTTTTCGGCTGTTTTCTGCAACTCGCGCCAGCGTTTCGTCTCCCGCAAATCGCCGCGAACCGCTTCCAGCCGCGCCAATACCCGCGCCACGTTTCCATCAAGCACTGCGTCTTTCTCGCCGAACGCAATGCTTAGGATGGCCGCAGCGGTGTAATCCCCAATTCCGGGAAGCGAACTCGCTGCTTCCCAGGTGTGTGGAAATTCGCCTTTATGCAAGGCCACCATCTGTTGCGCCGCCTTTTGCAAATTGCGCGCCCGGCTGTAATATCCGAGCCCAGACCACATCCGCAAAACTTCTTCCTGCGGAGCTTCCGCTAACGCCTGCACGTCAGGAAAGCGCTCCAGAAATCGTTCGTAGTAGGGAATCGCCGCGGCAACACGGGTTTGTTGCAGCATGATTTCCGAAATCCAGATGCCATAGGGATCGCGGCTCTTCCGCCACGGCAGAGGCCGCTGGAATTCGCGGAACCAGGTAAGCAATTGTTTCCGGAATTCGCGGAGCTGTGTTCCGTTCACGCAAGCAGGGTATCGCGTGCCGAGGGAACTGCAAAGCCCGCGGCCATCCTCCTCACCGGACAGACAACTCCCTCACTCTTCAAAATCTTCGAGGAAAACCACATACGAAGAAGACCACAAGCTCGCGGGGATCGAGCCGCGCGGCTGGCTCGTCACAATGATCTTGAAAAGGTCGGGCGCGGCCGCGAGATCCTGGATGAGCAAATGCTCCGGATCGAAAGTCACCGGTTGCGCCGTCGCCAGATAACGCAATACCGTGAAAATGAATTCTCCCTCGGGTTCCGGCTTTGTTTCGATTCCTGTGCTCCGGAATTCCACCTGAGAATGCCGCTCGTGAAAATGCCACGCCAGCCCCGCGCAGAGCGTGACGGCGCGTTCGAACCGCTCCGCCGCGATCTTGCTCGCCGCGGCGGACCGCCCGGAACGCTGATCAATGCGGGGATCGAGAACCAGCAGAATGCGGCAATCGTCTTCGCGCGTAAACTCCCGGACCATCAGCGAGCCGAATCGCGCGGTCGCTTTCCAGTGCACATGCCGCGCGCTGTCCGTTGGAACGTAATCGCGCAGAGCGTATAGATCCTGGCCGCGTCCTTTCACAAGGCTTTCGAGCACGCCCTCGATGCTTGGGAGAATTTCGCGCAATTCACCGGTCGGCTCGACCGAGGGATACACAAGGGCTTCCGTCTTCAGATCCAGCCTTCGCGCTTTCTGAAGAAATCCGAATGGAAAGCGCGTGACCATGCGAAAGGCATCCTGCCGGTGCAGTCCGCGGCGGCGAAAGGTCATGGGCACGGTCTGGTGTATGGTTTCATGACGCGGCACATAGGGAAAATAAACGGGGGTCTCGAGAATGGTCCCAGGCGCTGCATTTTTGGGCTTGACCGCTTCCACACGCAAGGAAAATGAGGGCACGGTCAGTTTCTCGTTGGTGAGTTCGGCCGTGGTGCGGACCGGCTCCCCGGCAAAGATGTGTTCGGGAAGATCCAAACGGATGCTGACACCCGAAAGTGAAATGGAGGAGAGAATCCCGGACATCAAAATAATTGCGATCAAGCAGGCGAGAATCAAAAAGAGCAAATTGTTTCCGGTGTTGAGGGCCGCCAGAGCCACAAGCATGGTCCCCGCGATGTAAATCCAGCCTTCGCGCGTGATCTTGTACTCCATCTTGTACCCGAGCCAGCGGAGCGGCGTGCGTTTCGCGAGAGTAGGAACAAGAGTGACGCCAACCCATGCTGCAAGTGCCAAAGCGCCGAGAGCAGATCCGGCGGCAAGCGCCAGGTTGCCCGCTTCCGAAGCCACGCCAGAATACAATGCCAGCATCAGTGCGATCGCGAGCGCGAGAAGGGAAAGAGAAAAAGCGCGGACGGCGGGGCGGTCGGCGCGGGCCCAGAGTTGCGCCAGAGTGGAAGGCTTGGCGCTCATTGGTTCTTGCCGCCTGCGGGAAAAATCATGGCGTCCCTGGTCAGAGTGGAACGCGGACCGATTCCACGATATCGTGCAATGCAGCTTCCGTGGTTTCCGATTTTTTCTGCAACGAAGCATGGCGCGCGCTGGCCACCACGCGATGCGCAAAAACGGAAACCGCCAGCAATTTGAAATCGTCGGGCAGGCAAAAATCGCGTCCTTCGAGAAAAGCGCGCGCTTGCGCGGCGCGCTGCAACATCAAGGTTCCGCGCGGGCTCACTCCAAGCGCGAGCTGATCGGATTTGCGCGTGCGATTTACGATTTCAAGAGCGTAGTCGTGAAGGCTGGAATCCACTTTCACGTGACCGACGGCTTCCTGCATCGCCAGAACATCATCCACGTCCGCGACCGGTTCGAGCGCTTGCAGCGGATCGTCTGAAGTGCGGCGGCGGAGAATTTCGCGCTCGGTTTCATGCGAGGGATATCCCATTTTGATGCGCATGAGAAAACGGTCGAGCTGCGATTCGGGAAGCGGATAGGTTCCGTGATGTTCGACCGGATTCTGCGTGGCGATCACCAGAAACGGATGCGGCAAGGGAAGCGTCCTGCCGTCCACGGTGACTTGCGATTCGTTCATGGCTTCAAGCAAGGCGGATTGCGTGCGTGGCGTGGTGCGGTTGATTTCATCGGCGAGAACTACATTCGCGAAAATCGGGCCCTGGCGAAATTCGAATTCCCGCGTTTCCGGATTGTACACGCTCACGCCGATCACATCGCTGGGCAAGAGATCCGACGTGAATTGCACCCTCTGAAAAGTGCAGTGAAACGATTTTGCCAGCGCCTGCGCCAGCGTGGTTTTGCCGACTCCGGGAACGTCTTCAATGAGCAGGTGGCCGCGCGCGAGAAGAGTAATCAGCGCGAGTTGAATGGCATCTTCCTTGCCGTAGATCGCGCGGGCAATCGAATGCTTCAACTGCGAGACGACCTGAGAGGTGGCGGCCTGCATGGGTTGAAAATCCCTACCCTTCCTGCTAAAAAGAATTCCTCTCGCCGCGGCGCAAAGTTCCTTGACCGAATCGCGCGCCGGGGCGAGAATCAAGTTCGTGGGCGACTAGCTCAGTTGGTTAGAGCGCTCCCCTCACACGGGAGAGGTCAAAGGTTCAAGTCCTTTGTCGCCCACCATTCC
>DATJAD010000178.1:0-37546 GCA_035516615.1 Candidatus Acidiferrum sp. | reverse complement strand
GGCATCCAGAGGGCGGCGCCACTGGGGCTGCGCGACGTGCTCCGACGATTTTTTCCCGACGGCGATAACCATCACGATTTCATGGATTCTTGGCGAGAGGCCGAGAAAGCGTGAGAGGCGGCGGCCGTCGAATCCTTCCATAGGGCAGGAATTCAAGCCCAGAGCTTCGGCGGCGATCATCAAATTCTGGCAGGCGAGCGCACTGCTCTTCGTGGCCCACTTGAACAGGGATTGGCGCGAGAGCGGAGGCATGCCCAGGGTCTTCCAGAAATTCAAGACGCGAAAGAGAACCCATTTCAAAGCGGCAAAAATTCCAAACGGCCCTGGCATGAATAAAATCCGGCCGATTCTGGCCGTTCTCGCGTAGTGGAGGATCTTCTCCTTACTGAAATTGTTCCTACGCATCCAGTCAATCTGGCGAAGAGACGTGGATTTTAACGATCCGATATCGGCGACCGCAACAACCAGAGCGGAAGCAGTTCGAGCGGGGAGCTGGCCGACGCAGAGCTCAGCGGCAGCCCGCTTTTGCTGGGGCGATTCGATCCAGTAGAAGCGGTACGGCTGCATGTTGAAACTGGAGGGGGCGAAGCAAGCCGCATGGAGAAGCTGTTCTCGGATGCCGGCGGGAATTGGGACAGGTTCAAAAGATTTGACGGCGCGCCTCTGAGAGATGGCCTGAAGTGCGGGCGTTTTTGTAATCTTCATGTTGGTACTACAACATATGTATGTTGCTACTGCAACATAAAAATGAACAGGTTCCTGCCCTCGAAATGGGCCACCACGTGGGGGATTCGGCGGAATGACAATCCAGGCGTACACCGGCGACTATGAACTGAGACCCGCGAAGATCGCGGTGAGCTCCGTTGGGCTGGCTGCGGCGGCGGCGAACGAAAAGGTACCATGGTCGCGCATTTCGCGGGCAGCGCGAAGGAAAGCGCCGAGAGCGGCGCGGCAAAGCGAACTTCCTACACTGATGCGCTTGACGCCGAGAGCAGACAGTTCGTCGAGGCTGAGTTGAACTCCCCGTAGACCCATGACCACATTCACGGGGCGATCCACGGAGCGAACCACGGCGGCGATATCGTCCTTGGTTGCCAGACCGGGCGCATAGAGAACATCGGCTCCGGCTCCTTGATAAGCCTGGAGGCGGGCGATCGTGTCTTTCAAATCCGGCCCGCCATGCAAATAATTCTCCGCGCGGCCGGTCAAGGTGAAGGGAAAAGGCAAAGCGTGAGCCGCTTCGGCGGCGGCGCGGATTCTATCGGCGGCAAGCTGCCGCTCGTAGATGGGATGGTCCGGGTTGCCGGAAGCGTCTTCGATGGAGCCGCCGACGATTCCGGTGGCGGCGGCAAGCCGAATGGTTTTGGCAGCGACTTCGGGAGCGTCTCCAAAGCCATTTTCGAGATCGGCGCTGACGGGCAGATCCGTTGCCGAGGCAATCGCACGCGCGTAGGCCAAAGCTTCCTCGCGGCCAAGGGTGTTGTCGCGGCGGCCGAGCGAGAAGGCGTAGCCCATGCTGGTAGTGGCCAATGCTTCAAAGCCCAGATGAGCCAGCAAGCTGGCGGTGCCGGCGTCCCAGGGATTCGGGATGATAAAAGCGGCGTCGCGCTCATGCAGCGCGCGAAACGCGGTGCCCTTTTCCGATTGCGTCAACATAGGCGGTGGACCTCATCCTCCGAGTGTGGAAGGCCGGCCGAAGGTCTCGTCCACGGTTTCGAGGAAGGTTCTTTCTTCCCGGAGAATTATGCGCTTGCCTTGCGCCATCGAGAAATTCATGCGCGCTTCCGGGTCGGTCTTCAATCGGGCGCGATAAGTTTCATACGCGGCGAGGTTTTCAAATGCGATCAAGCCCCAGGCGATGTCGTTGGTGCCTTCATGAGGAATGAAATAGCCAACGAGATGGCCGCCACATCGCGGGATGATGCGGCCCCAGTTTTCGGCATACTTTCGAAACTCGTCGCGCTGAAAGGGATCAATCTGGTAGCGAATGAAGCAGGTGACGGTCATGGTGTTCCTCCGGGCTTTTGTGTGGTCCGCAAAATAGCCGCTGCGAAGGCTGAGCGCCGCTCCGGAGATCAAGAGAAGCGAAATCGCATCGCGGCGGCTGATCATGAGAGGCAGAGGCGGTTTCGGGTCCATTGCCAAGAGGATGCCAGTTGCGGTACAAGCACACTTCGCCTACCATCAAATTATGAATGTAGAATCCGCAGACACCGCCGCATCCGGAATTGCCGCAGCCATTGGCGAACCAGCCCGCGCGCGCATGTTGTTCTCCCTTCTGGACGGCCGGGCGCGAACCAGCACGGAGCTGGCGGTGATCGCCGACGTGACCCCGTCCACCGCGAGCGTGCACCTGCAGCGGCTGAAGGAGCGCCGACTGGTAAAAGTGTCGGCTCAGGGGAAGCATCGTTACTACAGCATCGAAGGGCCGCAGGTGGCTGCGGCGCTCGAAGCATTGAGCGTACTTGCGGGAGGATCGCGCGGAGCGTTCGTCCCGAACACGCCGAGCCGCCTGCGCGAGGCGCGGACCTGTTACGACCACATCGCGGGCGCGCTGGGGGTCGCGCTGCATGATTGTTTCGAGGCAAACCGATGGCTCTCGAGCGGCACGCGCGGTGGTGACGCATACGACCTCACGCCGGATGGAACGAAGGCGTTTGCGGCCCTCGGAGTTGATGTCGAGGCGATCCGGAAGCTGCGGCGGCGCTTTGCGTATGCGTGCGTGGACTGGAGCGAGCGCCGGCCGCATCTCGGCGGCGCGATCGGTGCGGCACTGCTCAACGTGGCGCTGAAACGCAGATGGGTGGCTCAAGAACTCGACAGCCGGGCATTGACGATTACCAGGACAGGCCGGAGGGAATTGTCGAGCCGGTTCGGCGTTTCTGTTTGAGTCGGTGCAATCGCGCCGCCAGCTTCAAGATGAGAATCCGAAATAGCGAAGCTACTGGAGCGCGTAGAGGTTGCCGTCCATGCTGCCGAAGTAGACGGAGCCGTGATCCACGACGGGCGAGGACATGATGGCGCCGATGGAGATGAATTTGTAGAAGTCCACGTACATGTCTTCGAAGTCGCCGAAAACGGGAGCGAAGGCTTCGCGATTCAGGCCGCCATCGGGATTGAGCAGCTTGAAAGGATCTTTTTTCGAGCCTTCGGTCTGAAACTCCCAGACAAGCTTCAAGGTCTTTGCGTCGAGTGCGTAGAGCTTGCCGTTGTGATCGCCGACGTAGACCAGATCCCCGGCGATTGCGGCGGACGAAAACATGTAGGCTTTGGCATCGAAGTTGAAGCGCAGCCGGCCGGTTTTAGCATCGAGGGCCATGAAGCGGGCGCTATCGGAAGTGCCCACATAAACCATGCCGTCGTGCACAGCGGGCGTGCCGACCACCCAGGACTTGCTGGTGGGGTAATCCCATTTTTTGCGGCCGGTGACGGCGTCCACGGCGTAAACGTGAGCATCGCGGCAGCCAACATAGACAGTGCCATCCACCACTGCCGGAGAAGATTGAAATCCAACCTGATTGTGAATGGTGAGATCCTCACCAGTCTTGAAAGCCCACTTCTGCTGACCGGAATCCTCGTCGAGGGCGTAGAGATAACTGTCCCAGCTTCCGATGTAGACGGTATTGTTGGCGACGGCTGGCGAAGCGTGCACGACATCTTTGGTGAGAAATTTCCAGAGTAGGAGACCGGTCTGCGCGTCGGCTGCATAAACATTGCCGTCGCCACTGCCAAAGAACACCTTGCCATTGTCCACCGCCGGAGAAGACATGAAAACGTCCCAGGCATCGGGGATGGTCTGGGCCGCGGATGGATAACCGTGGAGATTCCTGGCTTCGAATTTTCTTTCGTACTCGGTGGGAAGAACCCATTTGGGTTTGCCGGTAGCGACGTCGAGTGCGGCTAGAGCGCCGACGGAAGAGACGAAGTAGAGATTCCCTCCGGCCACTGCGGGCGAAGAGGCAATTGGCATGCGCGATTTGAACTTCCATTTTTCCTTGCCGGTGGACTGGTCCACGGCATAGAGGTAGCCGTCCATGCTGGCGATGTACACAACTCCATCGGCGATGGCGGGCGAGGAAACGATTGGGCCGGCGGTCTTGAAGGTCCATTTGACGCCGCCAAATTGTTTGGGCCCGGGCGAATCAAAGACGCCGGTGCGAGCTACGTTGCCGTGAAAGGTCGTCTGGGCCACGGCACAAGGCAGAGAGGCAAGGAGCAAGGGCAAAAGGATTCGTTTCATGAAGGATTCCCCGAGCGAAGAGCATTCCGTAAGCGAGCTAACGTATAGGACGGACTGGATCGAAAAGCGTTATCCGGGGTTGTGATGCGAGAGTTTGCATGCAAGTGGTGCGGTCGAGACAGAGGCCGGGAAAAGACGAAGGCGGGAAGAATGGTGCGCTTGTCGCAGAGGGCGAGGTGCTGTACCGTTTTGTGGCAGGCCAAATGCGGGCGGGGGCCCAGAGGAAATTAAATGTTCAGGAATCACACAGCTTGGCTAGGGATTGTGTTTTGGTGTCTCGCGATCGCGTGTCCGATGCAAGCGCAGACACCGGACACGGCGACCATCCAAGGGCACGTCACGGATCAAAACAGCGCCGCCGTTCCAGGAGTACAGGTTACGGCGAAAAATTCTCTGACCGGCGTGGAACGAACCGTGACCACGGACTCTTCCGGAACGTTCATCTTCGCGGGGCTGCAAATCGCGGGAACCTACGACATCACTGCAATGCGCCAGGGATTTGCGAAGGCAGAACTCAACGACCTTGCCGTAGTTGGAGGAGTCCGTGTGAGCTTGCATTTCCGTCTCAACGTAGCCGCCGCGGAAACGCGGATCACCGTCACGGGAGCCGTCGGGGAAGTGCGCACGGACGAGCCGCAGCTGGGAATCCATCTGAGCGCGGCGCAGGGGGAAGAAACGCCGCTGCTGAACCGGAGAATGACTTATCTTCCGCTGCTGGAGGCGGCGAACCGGCCGGCCATCAACCAGGGCGATGTTTTCATGAACGAGAATCTCTTCACGACGAACGGGACAGGCCGGCGGCAAACGTGGTTCGAAGTGGACGGCAGCAACGCGGTGGATAGCTGGGGCCGTCAGACTGTTTTCAGCAACGTTCCGATCGATGCGGTGCAGGAAATGACCGTCCTGACGAACGCGTTCTCCGCGGAATACGGATATACCGCGGGAAGCGTGGTGAATATCGTCACGAAAAGGGGCGAGAACAACTTTCACGGCGACCTTTTTGGATTGTGGCGGCCGTCGGACACGGAAGCGAAGTTGGCGGGGTTCAATTCGTCGAACGCGACAAGCGGCAATGACATTACCAACGACACGCTGCGGCAGATGGCGATCGGCTTCTCGGGCCCGATTGGGAAAAGCGGACGAACATTCTTTTCCGTGAATGGCGAGTACAGCTGGCAAGACCGGGCGTCGCCGGTGATCTCGCCGGTGGCGCCTGGCAACTTCATCGGGAATTACCGGGGCTGGCTGGGATTTTTGCGCATAGACCACGAGATCAACGCCAGCAACGAATTGTTTTTCCGGAGCAACGTGGACAGCTTCTACGACACGAACCCCAATGGAACGGTGGGCGGAAACAATTTGCCGAGCGTGGATCGCATATTCAAGCGTCGCACGTATTCTGAGGAATTGGGCGAAACGGCGGTCCTGAATCCTTCGCTGGTAAACGATGTGCGCGTGCAATTTCAACTGGCGTCGCCCATCACGCAGTTTGCGCCGGTGATCTACGGAACGCAATTTTCGGTGCCGATTTCGACGGGAGGGACGTTCACGTCGGGCACGTCGCAATCGGCCATGCTGCTGAACCGGCAGTACGAAGTGAACGACACCGTCTCGACGACGCATGCGCGCCATACGATCACGTTCGGCTTGGACATGATCCACGCGCACAACGGAGGGAACAGCAAGGAATTCGGCGGCCCCATCTACCTCGGCAAGTTCTCTTACAAAGCGTGCACTTTGACTCTTGAAGAGTGCGAGAGCTCCGCCTATCTCGACGACATCAACAACGTGCAGAGCTACACGCAAAGCTACGGCAACGCGGACTATACGGTCGGCGATACGCTATGGTCGGCCTTCGTGCAGGACGATTACCGCGTGCGCTACGACTTGACGGTGAATCTGGGGCTGCGCTACGAACGGCAGACGTTCACGGATTCGACGCGCGATTTCGCTCCGCGCGCCGGCTTTGCCTACGACCTGTTTGGCAGAGGCAAGACGGTGATCCGTGGAGGATTCGGCATTTATTATTCACAGATCGTGGACAATTCCGAGGCCAACTACGCCCTCACCGGCCCGACCGGTGTTTTCAACTACACCGCGACGCCGGGACAGCCGGGGTATCCCACCAGCGTTGCGGCAGCGCCGCTTCCGGCGTTTCCTCCGGGCGCCCAAGTGCCGTTGCGGAGCCTCTACATACGTCCCGGCGAAAGCGCTTACTACAATCAGTTCTTGTCGACATCTTCGCTCATTGGGTATCCCGATGCGCTGCTGCAGCCTTACACCGAGCAATGGACGATTGGAGTGCAGCGCCAATTGGGGGGCGGGTGGTTGCTCAGTGCGGATTACGTCGGCGCGCATACGCTGCGCATCAACCGGCCGCTGGATGTGGATCCACCGACGCCGTTTATTCGCACGGCAGCCGGGCAGGTGCGTTCGGCGCAGGCGGCCAACTGTACGCGGCCGCTGTGGATCCTGTGGTATGAGCAAGAAGGGATGACGTGCAATCCGGCGGCGGCAAGCAATCCTCAGCCGCCCTATTCGGTGATTCAAACGGACGTGAACAACGGGTTTGCCTTTTACCACGCGCTGGATCTGGACGTGAGTCATCGCTTCCACAACGGAATGGCGTTGCTCGCGAGTTACACATGGTCGCATGCCATTGACAACGTGGACCCGGACATCCCGAGCCAAAATCCCAACGATCCGAACTTCACGGGCGCGGAGGAAAAGGGCAACGCCATCTACGACCAGCGCAATCGCTTCGTCCTTAGCGGGTTTTACACCGCTCCGCTCAAGATCCGTGTCGGCGGCATCGCCACGCTTGCCTCCGGCCTGCCCTACAACATCACCACCGGGGTCAACAACAGCGGCGATACGGGAGCGACGAGCGACCGCCCGGTCGTGAATGGCGTTGTCATCGGACGCAACACCGGACATGGCCGGCCTATCTACAGTTTTGATCCCTTTGTCGAACGGGCGTTTTCCTTTGCTGCCGAGCGCGTTCATTTGAACCTGCGCGCGGAAGCCTTCAACGTTTTCAATCACGCTAATTTTGTGGGGTACAGCGGCACCTGGGGCAACGGAGCGACGCCGGGCACGGGGTTTGGACAGCCACTCGCGGGAATTACTAACCAGCTTCCGGCACGTCAAATGCAGTTTTCCGCGGGAGTTTCCTTCTGAAGGCAAAGCGGTTTCTTGACCGTGTGCGCGGGGGCCAAGTACACTTGTAAATTCGCAAAGAGCCGGGGAAACGGCCAGTGAACGGGTGCGCGCACGGATGAAAGAAATGCGCCATTCCGGACGTACCAACTAAGGGGGATTGCTTTGCCAAAGCGCACGTATCAACCGCGGAAACGCCGCCGAGCCAAGACGCACGGCTTCCGCGCACGCATGAAGTCCGTGGGCGGCCGAAGAGTCTTGTCGGCGCGCCGCAAGAAGGGACGCCATCGCCTTACGCCCGAGTAAAGACGGGCAAGCCCGCCACGGCGGGCAGGAGTATCCGCGGAGCGCGCGGCTCGTGCGCAAAGCGGAGTTCGACGCGGTGTACCGCGCCGGGAAGCGCCGATCGAGTTCCCACTTCACCGTTTTCTTTCGGGCGAACGAATTGCCGCAGAGCCGGTTCGGTTTCAGCATCAAGAGAGCGCTTGGCGGCGCAGTGGTGCGCAACCGCATCCGAAGGCGCGTGCGAGAAATCGTGCGGTGCCACCGGCAGGAGATACCCGCAGGATGGGACATCGTCATACACCCGAAGAGCAGCACAGCGGAAGCGCCGTATGCGGCGCTGGCGGAGGAATTATTGCGGCTGCTGAAACTGTAGAACAGGGACGAGAGGCTGCGGCTCCGAAACGGGCTGGACAGACTTTGCCGGTGATGCTGGCGCTTTTCGCGCTGCGCTTCTACAAGACCTACTTTTCCATTCTTTTTGCAGGGGCTTGCCGGTTCCAGCCGACGTGCTCGCAATATGCTTATGAAGCCATCGAGCGGTTCGGGGTAGTGAGAGGCACATGGCTGGGAACGAAGCGCCTGCTGCGTTGCCATCCGCTTTCGCGAAGATTCGGCTACGATCCCATTCCGGAAATTTCAGAAGATCTGCACACCCACCTGATACCTACAGCAAACCAGAAAGAGGCGCATTCGTGAGCGATCCGCAAAAGGGAGGCGCTTCGCGGCCGGAGCTGCGCATCCTGGTCGCTTCGCTGCTCTCCATGGCGGTGATCCTGGCGTGGGCGAAGTATTTTGCGCCAAAGCCGCCCGCGCATCCCACCGAGGAAAACAAGCCGGCTGTGTCCGCTCCGGCGAGCGGGAATGAAGGAACGACCGCGCCCGCTGCAACCGCGACGAATGTGGCGCCGAGCGCACCCGCGCAAGTGGTTCCTACTGTTAGCGCAGCGCAAGAGCGCAGCACCGTCGTGGAAAACTCGCTCTATCGAGTGGAGTTTTCCAATCGCGGCGGAGTCGTCAAGAGCTGGCTGCTGAAGAAATATAAAGACGACGCCAAGCCGCCGCGCGTGCTGGATCTGGTGCATCCGGAGGTTTCACAACAGTTCGGGCGATGGCCGTTTGACGTGGTGCTGAACGATCCGGCGCTGGAGAAAGAGGCCAATTCCGCGCTTTACAAAGCGACTTCCGGAAGCGGCGAAGCGCCCTCGGAAATCAAACCGCCGGGAAAACTGGAGTTCACCTGGAGTGACGGGCACCTGGAAGTGACCAAGAGCTTCCAGTTCGATGACAGCTACGTCGTAAAGACGGAGGTCAGCGCCAAGCTCGACGGCAAGCCGATCACGGCGGGGATTGGCTGGCTGGGAGGATTTGGCGACCAGACGGTGACAAATCCCCGGCCCGTGGAAACGGTGCAGGTGTTTTACACCGAGGGTGGAAAGCTGACCACTCTGCCGCACAAGAAACTCGAAGATCTGAGCAAACTGGGCGAAGGGGTATGGCAGGGCGGAAAAGATTGGACCGGGATCGAGGACACTTACTTTGCGGCAGCATTTCTGCCGTTGCATGGATCCGAGCCGGGAACGCTTGAGACACGCTACTGGAACGATTTTCACACCGTCCAGATCGAGGGAAAGGACACCACGGAACCTGTGCAGGAGGTGGCCACCGCAACGACGACGGCGCCGACGGAGCTGCGCGTATACGTGGGGCCCAAGGATTACGACGAACTGAAGAAAATGACGCCGCCTTTGCAGTCGCTGGTGAATTTCGGCTGGTTCGAGGTGATTGCGGCGCCGCTGTTCTACGCCCTGAAGTGGCTGCACGGGTACATCCCGAACTGGGGCTGGGCCATCGTCGTTCTGACGCTGCTGATCAACATGGTGCTGTTCCCGCTGCGCATCTCCAGCTACAAAACCACCATGAAAATGCAGCGCGTGGCGCCGGAGGTTAAAGCGATCCAGGAGCGGTATAAGAAGTACAAGATGAACGATCCGCGGAAAGCGGAAATGAACAAAGAAGTCATGGCGGTGTATCAGCGGGAAGGTGTCAACCTGGGAGGCGGCTGCCTGCCTACCCTGGTGCAAATGCCCATCTGGTTTGGCCTATACCGCGCATTGCAAGGAACCATCGAGTTGCGGCACGCGCCGTGGTTCTGGTGGATCAAGGATTTGTCGGCCAAAGATCCTTACTACATCCTCCCTATCTTGATGGGACTCTCCATGTATTTTGTATCAAAAATGACGCCAATGACGGCGGCGACCGATCCGCAGCAACAAATGATGATGAAGATTATGCCCATCGGAATGGCGGGGATGTTTGTGATCATTCCCTATCCGAGCGGCCTGGCCGTGTATATTCTCACAAGCAGCCTTGTGGGCATCGGGCAGCAGTGGTATCTGAACAAGACGCATCCATTGCCCACTCCGGCGGCAAAAGCTGGCAAAAGCAAGAAGAACTGAGCGCCGGAAAGTCGCTTGAAGAGCCGTGGATTTCTTATGAATCGCCCTTCCTCATGCCACCGAGCCTAATTAAAGACGGAAAACTCGAGCGGCTGGCGGCTGCCGAAGCCCTGCGGGACTTCCTTGAGAAAACGGTGCGCGCCGCGAAGCTGGATTTGAACGTCAGTGTGCGGGCCATATCCCGAGAAGGAGAAAGCGGCGCCGGCGATGCAGAGGTGCTGGCCGATCTCGACGGCAGGGATAAGGGAATTTTGCTGGAACGCGGAGCGGAAGTTCTGAACGCGCTGGAACATCTGGCCATGCGAGCGTTGCGGCTTGAGCAGGAGTGGCACGAAAAAATTCACATTGATTGCGGCGGATACCGGGCGCTGCGGTCTGAAGAGCTGCAGATGACCGCGCGCGTGGCCGCGGAACGCGTGCGAGCGACGCGCCAGCCGTTCCGGCTGAATCCCATGTCTCCGCGGGAGCGGCGAATCGTGCATCTGGCACTGAAGGAAATGCCCGGGGTCAGGACGGAGAGCATCGGAGTGGGCGAAAACCGGCAGGTGGTGATTCACCCGGCGAGCGCTCCGCAGAGCAAGCCTAGCCGATAGCCGAACTTTTCCGCGAAATTAGCGGCGCACCCAACCCTGAGAGAGTACCTGCCCTGAGGAATCGAAGCGCACACGGTACGTGAAGGACGGGGAACGACCGGGGCGAAGTTGCGCGAAGCGATAGTCCAGAATTTCCACCACGGCTTCATTCCCTTCCTTGTGAAAACGCGTGACCGGAAAGCGGTCGAACCATAAGACATCTCGAACTTGGGGCAGACGGCGAGCCGCTTCGATGTAGGAGTTGTCAGGCGCATCGGGATAAAAGTGATATTCGATGGGAGCCTCGGCGGCGGGATTCGCGGCCGCCTCCGCCCGGGTGCTCAGAGAAGACTTCTCGCTGAGATCCATGCGCATCTCGTAGACGCCGCGCGGAGTGAGAATCAAGCCATCCCAATGCCAGAGCGATGGCGGGAGTGGCAATGCGGCGATGGAATTCACGTTGATATTTTCCAACGCGGAAAAAGATTGAATGCGCCCGAAGGCGGCATGGTGGGCGAAAACAGCCAAGCCGACGTAAATGCAGGCCGCCGCTAAGCCGGCCCGGTTCCAGTCGAAATAGCCGAAGCGCGGCCCCCAGCCGCGGTAGGCGGGCAAAAGAATCAAAAGTGTGAGAACGAGAACAGCAATCAGGACTGAGCTATCGGCGATGGCAGCGCCAACCGTGCGGGCGATGGCAGCGACGATGAACGGGGCGGGCATAAAGATCAACCAGATAAAAAGAGCCCGGCGCTTGGCGCGCGCCGCATCGAGATGGATCCAGGCCAGGAACTGGGGCAGAAGCAAGATGCCGGTGAAAGTGAAGTCCACGATGAAGAGAACGTCCCACGCAGGACGCGCCCAGGAAATCGGCGACCAGATCATGGTGCCGAACGTGGTGGCGAGATCCAACAGAATGTGGCTGAGGATTCCGACGGCATAAAATCCAGCAAGGACGAGAAAAGAAGGAGATTCCCACTTTCGCCAACGCACAATCCATCGCGTCAGCGCCGCAAGAAGAAGCGCCCACACAGGCATACATACGAGCGAATGCGTGATGCTGCGGTGCCAGGTGATCAAGAGCAGCTGATTGTGGGAAAAGAGATCGCGCAGCACGTCTATGTCAGGAAAAATCGCGCCGAGCATGAGGCACCCGGTGACCACGCGAGCGCGATTCATGGGCTTCAGCGCGAACATATCCTCGCCCTTGAAAAGCGCTTTGCCGATTAAGGCACCGGCGATGCCGTGCGTGATTGTGTCCATGCTGCAAGTGTACTTGGGTTGCTGCTTTCTGCGGGACCTCCCGAAAACTTTAGATCACGGAGATCAGCGGAGAGCCCTTCTCGAGAACACGGCCGACGCGCCGTGCCGCGACTCCATGGCGTTCGAGGGACATCAGAGCTTCGCCCGAAGATCGGGACGCAACGGCGATTAGCAAGGCTCCCGAGGTTTGCGGGTCGAAGAGAAGATCGCGGTACTCCTGAGAAACCGGCGCGGCAAATGCAGCGCAGTCACAAACGAAAGACCGGTTGTTGTGCAGGCCGCCGGGCAAGTGGCCCTCCCGTGCTGCGTCCAAAGCGCCGGGCAGGTAGGCGAAGGCCGCATGTTCGATCTCCAGGGAGACGGCAGGGATGCCACGAGTTGGATCTCCCAGGGCCATTTCTCTCGCGTGGCCAAGCAATCCGAAACCGGTCACGTCCGTGACCGCGTGAATGGGAGTCGCTTCTTCCGCGCTGGACTCAAGTTCGCGCAATCCTTCAGCGGCGGCGCGATTCAGGGTGTTCATCGCGGCCGTAGCCGCGGAGAGAGATTCCGGCGTTGCCCGGTTCTTTTTCAAGGCCGTGCTTATCACGCCTGTCCCCAGGGGCTTTGTGAAGAGCAGGACGTCGCCGGGGCGGGCGCCAACGTTTTTCCAGACGCGCGCGGGGTTAATGAGCCCCGTCACGGCATAGCCAAATAAAATGTCGTCATTGCGGACAGAATGGCCGCCAATAACGGAGCATTTGGCTTCCATCATTTTGACGAGCCCGCCGCGAAGGATTTGTTCGAGGAGGTCCGGATCGCCCTTTTCCGGGAAGCCCACGATGGAAAGCGCGGAGATCGGACGCCCTCCCATGGCGTACACGTCGCTGAGCGAATTGGCGGCGGCGATTTCGCCGAACGTCTGCGGGTCATCCACGATGGGAGTGAAAAAATCGACCGTCTGCACCAGAGCCATTGCGCCGTCGAGCAGATACACCCCTGCGTCGTCATTGGTATCGAAACCAACGAGCACGTTGGGGTCAGTTTGCCGCGGCAGGCGGCGCAGCACGGAGTCCAGAATCCCGGGACTCAGCTTGGCTGCTCAACCGGCTGCCTTGGACATTCCGGTCAACTTCACACGGTCTGCCAAGACGTCACCTCACAGGCTCGTATTATAGGGATGTTGTGCTTTCTTTGCGCGCGAGTTGCGCCGAAGCGTGCAAACGTGCTTTCATCGCGCGATGCCCTGGGACTTTTGGCTGCTCTTTCTTGCACTTGGCGTGCTGCTGCCGTGGCGCGGGCGCGCAAAATTCCGGCGCTTGCTGGAGATGCCGCATGTTGGAAGAGCGGGGCGCATCGCTCTTTATTTTTCTACCATTCTTTTCCAGTGGATGGCGGTCGCCATTGTGGCCTGGCGCGTTTATGCGCGGGGACTTTCCCGTGAAGAGCTGGGGCTTGCCTGGAGAAATGGTGAAGAACTCATTCTCTTGGGTGTGGCTGGCGCAATTGCCCTGGGTCCTTTGCATTGGTGGAATCTTTGGCGCATCGGAAAACGCGTGGATCGCCAGCCAAGCCAATTGCGCGCGGTTGCGGAACGCATCCTTCCGCATTCCGGCGTGGAGATTGTTCCTTACGCCTGCCTGGCGCTGACGGCCGGGCTATGCGAGGAATTTCTCTATCGTGGATTTGCCATGGCCGCTCTGTTTCGGGCGGGCCTCCCCGGTTGGAGTGTGGTGATCTTGAGCGCCATCCTTTTTGGTCTGGCCCATTTGTATCAAGGGCGCAGCGGTGTCGCGGGAACAATTTTGTTGGGCGCGGTATTCGGAGGCGTGCGGATTCTGTGCGATAGTATTGTTCCCCTGATTTTTTGGCACGCGGCCATCGATCTGGTGGCAGGTGTAGCGGGTGCAAAGTACCTCGCGCCAGGTGTCTCGGGCAATGCAGGTGCGACAAACGGGGGTATATTACTCTAGAGTAAATATAAACTACAATGCCAACTGACCAGCCCCCATTAGTCTCCGAGCGCGCAATCCTGCGCGCCGCCCAGGAATTTAAGCTGGCCTTAAATTCTGAACAAGTCCTGCAAATTCAGCAGTATATGGCCATGCTTCTGGCCTGGAATGACAAGGTCAACCTCACTGCGATTCGCGATCCCCTGGAAATTCTAAATCGCCACTTTTGTGAATCCATGTTCGGTGCCGCTCTATTGCCAAGAACATCATGTCGGCTGGCCGACGTTGGCTCAGGTGGCGGGTTTCCGGGACTTCCTCTGAAGATCGTTCGGCCGGACAACTACGTTTTTCTGATTGAATCGAGCGTCAAGAAGGCTACCTTTCTGGCGGAAGTCGTTCGTGAACTGAAACTTACGGACACCCGAGTGTTGGTAAGCAGGTATGAGGAGTTGAGTGAGGAAGTGGCGCCTCTTGATGTGGTCTGTTCGCGGGCCCTGGGAGAGTTCGAAGAGTTCCTCAATTGGGCTGGAGACCCCAAGGTTGGCGCGCAGGAGGCGATTTTTTGGATCGGGAAGAACGATGCGGATGGAATTCGGGCGATTCCGGGCTGGAAATGGGACCCACTGGTGGATGTCCCGCGATCCCTGCGGCGCAGCATTCTGGTCGGCTATCGCGATGTAACTAACGTCAGCGCGACGACTTAGGGTAGTAAAATGGTCGGAAGACCAGAAAAATATTGCGCACAATGTCCGGCGAAGAAGGTAAGTTCCCTAATTCAGGTCCCCGGAATGAAGTAAACCTCCCTGGCAAAGCCTCGGTCGCCAGACAGTATGAAGAATAACTGGCGGTCACGTTCTGGCAAGGAATGTTCCACGTGGAACAAGCGATGCGAAGCCAGAACTCCTCAGCGAGCGTTCCACGTGAAACATACGCGAGCAATGCAGATCGTGCAAGACGGACTGTTCCACGTGAAACATCTTGCATCCGCAGAACACCTTTGTTAAATTTTCGCCACGTGGAGGCAATCGGTTGGCTCGCATTATCGCCGTTGCGAATCAAAAGGGCGGAGTTGGGAAAACTACCACGGCGGTAAATTTGGCCGCTTGTTTGGCAACTGCAGAACAGTCCACACTACTCGTTGATTGCGATTCTCAGGCCAACGCAACCGCCGCAATCGGGTTTGCCAAAGATCCCTCCCGGCGGACGCTTTACCACGCTTTGATTTTGAATGAGCCTCACGATCGGATCTTGCAGAAATCGCAGGTGGATTCACTGGATGTCATTCCTTCCGACAAAAATTTAGCCGGTGCGGCGGTGGAATTGGTTACGGCTGAAAATCGCGAATACAAACTGCAAGGTTTTCTTCAGCCTCTTCGGGAAAAATACAAATTCATTATCCTCGATTGCCCGCCTGCATTGGATCTTCTCACTTTGAACGGGTTGGTTGCCGCCGATGCGGTTCTGGTACCCATTCAATGCGAATATCTTGCCCTGGAAGGCGTTTCCGAATTGCTGGATACACTGATGCGAATTCGACGCACACTGAATCCGAGCCTCGAGATTGAAGGAATTCTTCTGACAATGTTTGACGAAAGAACCACACTCTCGCGGCAGGTTGCCACGGATTTGCGAAGTTTCTTCGGCACTCAGGTTTTGCAGAGCGTGATTCCCAGAAATGTGCGCCTTGCCGAAGCACCGAGCTTCGGAAAACCAATTATTTTCTATGATATTCACAGCAGAGGCGCAGAAGGATATACGCAACTTGCCCAGGAGGTGATTGCCAATGCCGAGAAACGCGTTAGGACGGGGGCTCGGAGCGCTCATTCGGGAGCCTGAACCGCAAGCGCCACCAGCAGTGCCCACGGGCCCAGTTGCGGCCGGACCGGCAGCTGCGGCGGCGGCTCCGGTCCGCGAAAGCGCACCCAGCGGACCTCAGCAGATTGATATCGAGTTGATTGAGCCCAGTCCTTACCAGCCTCGGACGCGGTTTCGTGAAGAGGGTCTGGAGGAGCTCGCAAGGTCAATTCAATCGAGCGGAATTATTCAGCCGATCGTGGTGCGGCCTATCGGCAAGCGCTTTCAGCTGATTGCCGGCGAGCGCAGGTGGAGAGCGGCGCAACGCGCGGGATTGATGAGAGTTGCTGCCATCGTTCGGGAAGTTCCGGACGAGCTCGCGCTGGAAATGACTCTTGTCGAAAATATTCAGCGCGAAGATTTGAATCCAATGGAAGCGGCCCGAGCCTTTGATCGGTTGCGCGAGGAATTCAATCTGACTCAAGAGGAAGTGGCGGAACGCACCGGGAAAGATCGCGCAACCGTTGCGAATGCCATCCGGCTCTTGAAATTGGAACCGCTCATCCAGGAATGGATTGAAGAAGGAAAATTGAGCGCGGGACATGGGCGGGCGCTCCTGGCGGTCGTGGATCCGCAGCTCAGAATGCGCTACGCGAAGCGCTCGGCGCGAGGCGGGCTGACCGTACGACAGATCGAGAGACTGGCATCAAGGCGGCTGCGCGGTGCCCAGGGTCCGAACGAATCTCACTCGGATGCGAATGTTCGCGCCGCGCTTGAGGAGCTGCAACGCCACCTAGGAACAAAGGTGTTGCTACGGCCGAGGACAAGAATGCGTGCTGGCCAACTTATCCTCGAGTATTACGACGACGCGCAACTCATGGGATTGTACGACCGGCTGCTGAAATAACTCCGGCGCAATTCGCAAGAAAACTGACCTCACGTGCAGTCGCATCTTTCGACACTTCGAAGACGCGGACTGGTTGACATCGGGCGCCGTGCCGATAGAGTGAGAGTGTGAATTGTGTTGGGGGTTCGAATGGCTTGGAAATGGCCGGGGGCATCGAGTGGCGGGTCCGGCGAGGAATGGACCGGCTTCATCGATCAAGGCGTGACCATGGAAGGGACGCTGCAAGTGAAGGGGACCTTCCGAGTGGATGGCAATGTCAAAGGCAATATCATCTCCGAGCAAACTCTTGTGCTCGGAGAGAATGCTAAGGTCGAAGGACAGATCGAAGGAAATCGCGTGGTAATCGCAGGACGCTATGATGGAGTGATCTTTGCGAAAGGACGCGTAGAGATCCAAGCGAAAGGCGTGGTGACAGGCGAAGTCCATTCTCCCTGTCTGGTAATCGATCCCGGAGGAATTTTCGACGGCCGGTGCCACATGCTGACCTCCTCAGATGCGGCCACGGGCGTGACGATTCCGATTCGCGCGCTCAGTCAGGCGTGACCGCGAGGCGCAGCTGCGTCTGAGGTTTTCCATCCACCACTGTATCTGATTAAGTATATATATTATAAGTAATACAGGAAGTGAACTCCTCTTCGTATGCCCGGGAGTTGACACTTCGCGGACGCGCGTCTATGGTTCGAAGGAGAAGTTTGCGGGGCGAAATCAATGAGAATTCTGGTGGTGGGCGGCGGCGGCAGGGAACACGCGCTCGTGTGGAAACTCAGGCAGAGTGCCCAGGTGGAAAGGATTTGGTGCGCCCCCGGGAATGCGGGGATTGCTGAGGAAGCGGAATGTGTGGAAGTAGACGCTGGAGATGTAAGTGCGCTCGTGGGACTTGCGGAGAAAATCCGTCCTGACCTAACCGTCGTGGGCCCGGAACTGCCGCTGGTGAACGGGATCACGGATTCATTTCGCGCGCGCAGATTCCTGGTGGTGGGACCGTCACAGGTTGCGGCGCAACTTGAGGGAAGCAAGATCTTCTGTAAAGAGTTCTTGCAACGGCACAACATTGCCACCGCTCGCCTGATTGGAACTTTTGCCGCAGCAGGGGATGCTTATGCGGCGTTGGATGAACTGGCGTGGCCTGCGGTGATCAAGGCAGACGGACTGTGCGGCGGCAAGGGAGTTTTGGTCGCTAAAAATGCAGCCAAGGGGAGGGATTTCATCTACCGGATCATGGAGAAGAACGAAGTGGGAGCGGGGGGGCGGCGGATTCTGATTGAGGAGGCTTTGGAGGGTGAAGAACTTTCGTTCATCATTTTGACGGATGGGGAGAAGTACGCGCCGCTGGCGCCCACGCGGGATCATAAGCAGTTGCTCGATGGCAACAAAGGACCGAATACAGGAGGCATGGGAGCGTACTCAGCTGAGGAACTTCTCCCTTCCAGCCTGCGTGAAGATATCTTGAAGCATGTCGTTGAACCCACCCTGCACGGGCTCGCTGCCGATGGAATCCGTTACCAGGGCTTCCTGTATTTTGGGCTGATACTCACCGCGAACGGTCCCAAGGTCCTGGAGTTCAATTGCCGTTTGGGGGATCCCGAGACCCAGGCAATCATGGCGCGGGTGGATTTCGATCTTGCCGAGGTACTTTCGAGCGTGGCTGTGAGGCGCTTTGAGCCCGAGAAGATTAAATGGAAGCTGGACGCAAGCGTTTGTGTGGTGATGACGTCCAGAGGCTATCCCGGAAAATTTGAGGTGGGGACCCCTATTGAGGGGCTAACCTCTTTGGGAACATTAAGCGGTGTAAAGGTGTTTCACTCCGGGACCAAGTTGAGCGGTGGAGTGCCGGTGACCTCGGGAGGAAGAGTGCTAGGCGTGACCGCGATTGGAGCAAATCTGGAACAAGCCGTAGCCCTGGCATATGAAGGCGTAGAGCTGATTCATTTTGAGGGCATGCACTATCGGAAGGATATTGGAGCGGCGGTAGGGCGAGCGCACTCAGCCGGAGATTGATGCTTTGCCGAGAGTGGTACATCTATTCCGCGCGCCTCAGCGGCGCATTCCTATGGAAAAGCTGACGGAGGCAAGGCTTGTGACAGATCACGGTGTGGAGAATTGTGCGCACGGTCAGAGAGGCAGCAAACGCCAGGTGCTCCTCGTGGACTTGGAGACTCTGGATGAGATGAACTTGAAACCAGGTGTGATCCGCGAAAACATCACAACCGAGGGATTAGACGTTAACGGGTTAGCCGTCGGTGAGAAGCTGCGCGTCGGGGAGGCATTGCTGGAGGTTAGCGAAGTCTGCACTCCGTGCGACCAACTGGAGAAGATACGGCAAGGATTGAGACGCGAATTAGTGGGCCGGAGGGGGATGCTGTGCCGTGTATTGCGAGGTGGGCGGTGTCGGCCCAGCGATCCAATCGAACTCGTGGAATGAACCGCCTTTCATAATTAAAGCGGTTATGGCGAATCCGGGCGTTTCCGGAGGCTGGGCGCTTCCGGCTGGCTGTTGGTTTTCTCTCGAGCCCTCTCCACGGGCTCTTCCGGCGGAACTATCCAATCAAACCCGTGCTGTTCCTCCATGGTTCCCATGAAAAAGGTTTGATGGGGAAAGATCAGAGGCACAAGGGCTCGAAGAAAGTCCACGGAATCGGTTGTTTCCGCTTTTTGAGAGTCTCCTTTAGCAATCAGTGCGTCAACTTTTGCCAAGCGGGGATCGGACGAACAAAGCTGCGCGATGCGCGGATCATCGCTTTCGATCAAATCCTGGATGGAGGGGCTTTTTCCAGAGTCTGGATAGCCAGTCTCGACAATGGTGTGAGGCGCATGTTTTTCAGGAGGATATAGTTGGGTGAAGCGCGGACGGAGGACACGGGTCTCCCAGTAGTCCGCACCGTTAGATGTAATGTTTTCCTGGGTGATGCGATATTCGACGGTCCAGACTTCGGGACCATAGTCCTGGGGACCGAAGCCGATGACCACCAGTTCAAAGAGAGCCTGGTCCGGAGGAAAGTTGAGTTTGTGGTGCAAGCGGCCCGCCAACGAGTGGAGCTTTTCGAGGAACGCAATGCCCATGGTCTCCAAATCGGGTTCACCGCTCTCGCCGTATCCGGCATACCGAGGATTTGGGGCACCAAAGCGAGGAACATCGCGGTCGAGGCGAACGGGAGCGGGATCGGCCGGCATGCGCCACTCTGAGGCGCCGAGAAACACACCAACATGCCTGCTATCCAACTCCGCGAGGCGCGGAGGAGGAGCACCTTGCTCGAGTGGGCGGTTCACAGCAGCGAATATGATTTTGTCGCGCGAGACGTGAATAATGACCCGGCCACCCGTGAGGGCTGCGACAATTTCATCGTCGGGGCGCTGGCGCGGCAACTGGGCTTCAACACGGTTGGAGGAGAAACAAGACAGGAAAGTGCCGAGGAATACGAAGAACAGAAAGGCAGCGCAGGTACGGAATCTCACGGGCCCTCAGATCGGCAAAAGGCCGAACATCAGAATCAACAAAATCCATTCTACTCCAGCGCGGCGCCGGAAAATCATGTGAAGGAAGAACCGGCAATATCCTCAAAGGCAGCGTTCCGGTAAAATGGGACAGGAAGACAAGAGAGGAACGGCTATGGGATTAAGAAAAACAAAGTCCATTCAGGTAAAAGGCAAAAGGCTGACGGGAATTCTGGAGGCGCACGAATTGTTCTTTCTGGGAAAGCCGGGAGGACAGCAGGCGGACTTGAGCGGCGCAGACTTGAGCGGGGCGGACTTGAGCGGGCTGATTCTGAGCAAAATGATTTTGCGCGGGGCCAACCTGCAAGGGAGCGATCTGCGAAAGGCCAAGCTCGGCGCAACGGATTTTAGCGGAGCGAACCTGCGAAAAGCGGACTTGCGCAACACGGATATGACCGAAGCGGTTCTTGCGGGAGCGAACCTGGAGGAGGCGCAAGCGAGTGGAGTGGAATTCTTCCGCTGCGATCTTTCGAACGTGAACTTCCGAAAGGCGCTCTTGCGCAATGCAAACTTCCGCCTGGCCAACGTGAAGGGGGCCGTGTTTACCGGCGCGGATATGGGAGTGACGATTCTGCGCGAGACGGATCTTTCGGGAGCGAATCTTTCCGGAGTGGACCTCTCCACTACGCTGCTGCCGCGTGGCTATAGCTCAGAGCAGTTCAAGCAGAAAGGCGCCTGAAACGCGGGAACGAGCGGGGGGACAATGGCAATTCGCTCAGCCCCATGGTAGCCTCCGTCAAGCGTTCCCTTCCCTAAACTCAGTGGCGACACCCACGGCACAACTCGACCGCTCGACAGCGCGGGAACGCGTTTTGCAGATTCTGCGCGAGGTTCTGATCGAACTGGGCAGCGAGGGCGCACTGCCCATGCTGGGACCGAGTGCGAATCTTGACCGGGACCTAGGACTCGGGAGCCTGGAACGCGTGGAATTGATTGCGCGTCTGGAGAAGGGATTTGGGGTGCGGCTTGCGGACCGCGTCGCGGCGGAGGCGGATACTGCGGAAGCGCTGGCGAGCGCCATCCTGGATGCGCCGGGCGCGAGCGACAACGAGGGAAGCGAAGGCTCAGCGTTGCGTTCCTCGGTGGTGGTACAGAGACTTCACAGCGAGGCGCAGGAAAAGGGAATTTTGTCCGCGGAAACGCTGCTTGAGGTATTGCGCTATCGGGCGCTGCACAATGCCGATCACACTCATTTGCAGATCACGGAAGAAACAGAGAGCGGCGAGCGGATTCTGAGCCTGACCTTCGGCGAGCTCTACGAAGCGGCGCAACGATGCGGAGCGGAACTGGCAAGACAGGGCGTTCCGCCCGGCGGACGCGTTTCCCTGATGCTACCTACTTCTCGCGCGTTCTTTGTGGCCTACGCGGGAATCTTGTTGGCAGGAGCGGTGCCAGTGCCGATTTATCCGCCGTTCCGCGCAGATCGGATTGAAGAATATGCGGCCCGGCAAGCGGCGATTTTGAATAACGCGGGAGTTTGTCTGCTGCTGACATTTCGCAGGGCGGAAGCGGTGGCGAAACTCCTGAAGCCGCGAGTGCGAACTCTGAAGAGAGTGTTGGATGCGGAGAGAATGCTGGAAACGGCGGACAAAGCTCCACCTCCCGCGCCTGGTGCATTACCTGCGCACCTTCTGGGAAGCCGCATCCGCAAAGGGAATGACATTGCGCTGCTGCAATACACCTCCGGCTCGACTGGCAATCCCAAAGGTGTGAGGCTTACGCACGCAAACCTGCTTGCGAATATGCGTGCCGTTGGAGAAGCGGTGCGGCTGGGACCGGGCGACGTTGGAGTGACCTGGCTGCCGCTGTATCACGACATGGGATTGATTGGTGCGTGGCTGACACTGTTGCACTATGGCGTGCCACTTGTGGTTCTCTCGCCGCTTGCGTTTTTGACGCGGCCGGAGCGATGGCTGTGGGCGTTTCACAAACACCGCGGAACAATCGCGGCGGCGCCGAATTTCGCCTACGAGTTGTGTGTCCGGAAAATCGCGGACAAGGACATCGAAGGATTGGATCTGAGTTCCTGGCGCGCAGCGTTGAACGGCGCGGAGCCAGTGAATCCGGAGACGCTCGAGCGGTTCGTACAGCGATTTTCCAACTATGGATTCCGGCGCGAAGCGCAACTCCCGGTGTACGGGCTCGCGGAAGCCTCGCTGGCGGTGACCGTGCCACCGCTTGAGCGGGGACCTAAGATTGATCGCGTGGACCGGGATAAGTTCACGGCGCAAGGACGTGCCGTGCCTTCGAGCGATGAGGAAAATGCGATCTCGTTTGTTTGTTGCGGAAAACCGGTGCCGGGACACGAAATTCGCGTTGTGGATGAAAAGGGCCAAGAGGTGCCGGAACGAACGGAGGGATTTTTGTGGTTCCGCGGACCGTCCGCCACATCGGGTTACTACAACAATGAGGTGGCGACGAAGGAGCTGTTTTCCGGCGGGCCGGAAAGCGACGGCGGAGACTCGTGGGTGAATTCCGGCGACCGGGCGTACGTGGCGGAAGGAGAGTTGTACGTCACGGGCCGCGTGAAGGACATCATCATCAAGGGCGGACGAAATCTTTATCCGCATGAAGTCGAAGAACTCGCGGCGCGCGCAGAAGGAATTCGGAAGGGCTGCATCGTGGCGTTCGGCTTGACAGACGAGGGAGCAGGGACAGAAAAGCTCGTGGTCGTTGCGGAAACGCGGGAAGCGGGCTCCGCGCGGCGTGCAGCCATCGCGGCGGATATTACAGAGAAGGTCGCGCGGGGACTGGGCATGCCGCCCGATCGCGTCGAGCTGATCCCTCCGGGAAGTATTCCAAAAACATCCAGCGGCAAATTGCGGCGCGAAGAAACTCGCCAGCTCTATCTGGCCGGCACACTGTCTGCGCGCCGCGCGCCTGCCTGGGCGCAATTCCTGAAATTGGGCGCGACGAGCGGCGCGAAGATTGCCGGGAGAGGTTCTTGGAAAGCAATTCGCCGCGGGCTCGAATTTCTGTACGGCATCTATTTCATCGTGGTTTTTGCCGTGTGGATTGTGCCCACGTGGGGGATGGTCTTGTTGTTCAAGGATCATCGGAAGGCGGGACGATTCACTTCGGGGGCGTTGAAAGTTTTGTTTGCGGCCACGGGCATTCGGGTGCGCGTTGAGGGCGGGGAGTACATGAACACGCCAGGAGCGATTATCTACGCGTCGAATCACGCGAGTTATTTCGATGTTTTGCCCTTGATGATGGGGCTCGGCGTTCCGTACCGCTTCGTGGCCAAGATGGAAGTCCAGAGAATGCCGTTCATCGGGACATTTTTGCGGAAGATGGGGCATCTTTCCTTTGACCGGCTAGACACGGCGGCGAGGCGCCTGGCGGCGCAGGAGATGGAGGATTATGTTCGGGCCGGGGATTCCGTTTTTGTGTTTCCGGAAGGAACGTTCGTGGCGGAAAAAGGAATTCGCCCATTCCAACTTGGAGCGTTCAAGGCGGCCGTGACCACAGGCGCGCCGATCGTTCCGGTATCCCTGGCGGGAACCAGAAAGTTTTTGCGGGATGGAACGTACATTCCGCGGCCGACTGCGGTGACGATCACTATCTCGCCGCCGATGTATCCCAAGGAAGCCGCCTCTGCTCAGGACCCGCCCCAAGGCGAGGAGTCGGCGGATTGGCACGAGGTGGTGCGTTTGCGGGACGCCACACGAGAAGCGATTGCCCGGCACGCCGGCGAACCACTGTTATAACGACAAATCGCATCTCAGAAAATTTACAACCTTGAAGAGGTTCCGGGCATCTCTATAGTGAACATGCGAGAAAACTTGCGGATGACCGCCTTCCCTGCCTGAGGCGTGCCGCAGAAGCAAGCTGGCGCTCCTGGCACGCGCGCTTGCCGGATAAAACCCAATGGAGGATGTATGAGACTCAGAGTAGCCGTGTGTCTAGTTGCGTTCCTGGCGTTCAGCTGCGGAGAAGCGTTCGCGCAGGACACGCCGAAATTGGATGTTTTCGCAGGATATTCCTATTTCCAAGCGAATCCGGGCGTCAGCGGAGCGGACAGCTTCCATTTGCAGGGAGCGAGCGCTTCGATCGCTTACAACGCCAATAACTGGCTGAGCGGCGTGGCCGATTTTGGCGGCTACCACGCCGGCAACATTCTCGGCACAGGAATTGACACCACGCTGTCAACGTATCTGTTTGGACCGCGCGTTTCGTATCGCCATGCGGGACGATTTACTCCGTTTGCACAAGCGCTCTTTGGCGCGGCTCATGCCAGTGCCAGCGCGTTCGGAGCAACGGGTTCGGAAAATGCTTTCGCGATGGCACTTGGAGGTGGGGTGGATTACGGGCTTACGCATCACTTCGCGATCCGGCCGTTTCAGGTGGACTACCTGTTGACGCGCTTCAACGAAACGGGAACAGGCGCGCAGAATCAGAATAATTTCCGGATATCCACGGGAATTGTGTTTCGCTTCTGACACGTTGCCGTTGCATAAAAGAAATCGGTTGCCGGGCGCAGGCAGGGGGACCGTGAAGAGGTACAGGCAGACATGGTCCCCGCGCTTTTTTGCGATTGCGCGTGGAATCAGTTGATCTTGTAAATCACTGTGATGTTGGTCTCAACTTCCACGGGTTCGCCATTCAAGTACGTTGGCTTGTAGCGCCACTGGCGTACGGCATCGAGCGCGGATTGATAAAAGCCGGGATCGCCGGAGACGACTTGAAGAGACTCAATGTCGCCGTCGGCGGAGATGATGGCACGGAGTTCGACGCGGCCATCCCTGTGAATCTGCCGCATAAGTGGGGGATAGATGGGTTCCACTCGGTGCGTCAACATCGCGGGGTCAATTGTTCCGGTGTGGACGAGGTGATGGTGCGCGCGCGGAGGCTGAACAGGGGAAGGCGGCTGGCGCCTGTCGAACATGTCAATCTGGCCGGGGGTTGTGGGACCCACCGGGCCGATATTGACGCTGCCATCGGGCGAAGTTGGGCGATCGTCTGCGTCCGGGGGAAGCGGTTGGACAATCGGGTGAAGGCTTACCGTCGGGCAATAGAAGCAGGCCGTACGACGCAACCGAGGCTGCCGGTGCAGATTCGACCGGTTGTCTCCAGCATGAAAACGATACGGTGGAATCGGGATGTACTCGCGGGCAACGATTTGCGGAGATTTTCCAAACAGCGGAAAGATGAGTAGAGCGGCGATCGCCGCGCTCTGAAGGACGATGGACAGCACCAGGGCGCGGCGGCGGACGCGGCGCTCGAGAGTGCGTTGTTGCAAATCACCATCAACGAGACAACCGCGCAAAGTTCCGGCGTCAATCCGGGAAGCACTCGCAGGTTCGACGGACATCACACACCTCCAAACAAGATGCTGCAAGCGTGAAACTGAGATTTAGCCGCGCCGAACTCTGCAGATTGCCTTGCAGAGTCCGGCGCGGCGCTCGCAGGGATGTGAGGTGCGCGCGTCCTCCCCACATTTTGACACCGGGAAGCAGTGGATGTTCCCAGAGCGTAGCTAGGTGGTCAGAATGGACACCAAATCGGGGTCAAATATGGCCAAAGACGGAGGGTGAGGTGTTCGGAACTAATCTATATACATTATTTACAATAAGTTAGAGAGGGTGTACCCAAAGGGGCAAAGGATGCATCCATCCTTTTGGACGTGGATCCAAGGAGGTAGGCCCATGGACCGGCACAATCCGGAAGTTGTCGGGGTGCGCCGCACGGGCTGGGCAGCGCTGGACCGCGATCCGCAGCAGGACACAGTGGAATATGTCTGTCCGCACTGCGGAGCACGGGGCCAGAAAAAAGCCCGGCGCGAGCGGACGCAGTATCATTTCACGGATGGTTTTTTGCAGGATCTGCAAGGCGAAGCGACGCAGTGCCACTCTTGCAAGAAGTGGCTGCGCGTAGTTCCGGTAGTGATGTTGCACGATCAGGATGAAAAGCGGCGCTTCGAAGCGGTTTTTCTGGATGAGCTGACTCCGGTTCCGCATTGATTGCGGGACGCATCAAAGAGGGCGCGAAGAGATTTTCTTCGCGCCCTTTCTTTTTTTCGAGCCCAGCTGGGTGATTGCGGAAATAGTCTCCGGATGTGGAGATTGTTCAGTAGGCTTGCAGGAAAGGGTCCGCTTCCATGTGATATTTCTCGAGGCCGGCGCGAATGAATTCGAAGGCCTCGTCAACGTCGTCGGCGAATTTCAGAAGACCGTATTCATTATCGCTAATCGTTCCCCAGCGCACCATGGCGCGGAAGTTCAACACCTCATCCCAATATTTCCTGCCGTAGATCAAAATCAGATTGTGCTTCGCGAGCTTGCCGGTCTGTAGCAGCGTCATCATTTCCCACAGTTCGTCCATGGTGCCGAAACCGCCGGGAAAAACGATCAGCGCCTTCGCAATTTGCGCGAACCACAGTTTGCGCATAAAAAAATAGTGGAAATTGAAGCTGAGCTCGGGACTGATGTAGGGATTGGCGAACTGCTCGTGCGGCAATTCAATGGACAGGCCGAGCGATTTTCCTCCGGCTTCGTAGGCGCCGCGATTGGCAGCCTCCATGATGCCGGGCCCTCCTCCGGAACAGATGACGAAGCGCCGCGGCCGCGGCCCGAGCGACAGGGCCCACGTTGTGATCCGGTGCGAGAGCTGGCGAGCTTCTTCGTAATAGCGGGACATCTCGTAAGAGCTTTTCGCGTTACGCAAGGCCGCACGATGCCGGGCGCGTTCGGGTGCGGAAAGCTTGTTCGTTTTCACACTCTTCAGCCGGGTTAACCGCGCCTGAGCGGTCTCGCGGGAATCTATGCGTGCGGAGCCGAACATCACGATGGTATCGCCAATGCCTTCCTTTTTGAGCTGAACCAGCGGATTCAAGTACTCGGCAAGGATGCGCAAAGGCCGCGCAGGTGTGCTGTCGAGGAACTTGGGATCTTCATGAGGAACTTTTGGTGCGTGCTGCGGTTTCAACCTGTGAGGATCTGCGGACATCACCCTGCCTCCAAATGGCGCAAACTACCATTGTAGGAAGCGAGGCAAGCTCCGGCAACGTCCATGGGCCGCGATGCGTCGAATTGAGTATAGTCAGGAACGCAGGTTTCGCCCGCAGCCACGCGACCTTTGTTGCGAACGGGGAAAGGAGAAGTAATGTTCAGGGCCATCCAGCAAGGGGTGACTGTGGCGCTTGCGGCAACTGTTTGGGCTTCGGCTCTGTCTGCCCAGGCGCCCGAGGGACCGCTGCCTCCGACTCCCGGAACAACGATCCAGGAGCCGCCTCCCGGAGCGCTGACCAAGATCGTCAGCCGCGTGACGCTGGTCAATACGCCCGTTACTGTCCGCAACTCCAAAGGCGAAATGGTCACCAGCCTTGAAGCTAGCGATTTCCATCTCACCGATCAGGGCATTCCGCAAAAGATTACGCACTTCGACGTGGGAGGAGACCCCATCTCCCTGGTCGTCCTATATGAGACAAGTTCCAACGTCGAGCCTTTGCTACCTGAGCTGAAAAAGACCGGCATTCTAATCACGGATACGGTCATGGGCCCCACGGGCGAAGCCGCCATCATCGGATTCAACGATTCCGTGGATCATCTTCTGGATTTCACGTCGAACGCGGACAAGGTTCAGGATGCCGTGACGCACCTGAAGCTCGGCACATCGGGAGTAAAGTTGTACGATGCGATGGCGGCGGGCGTCGAAATGCTCAGCGACCGGCCGGAGGCCACGCCCCACAAGCCGGGACGAAGGCGCGTATTGCTGGTGATTTCCGAGGCGACCGACCAGGGCAGCGAATCACAACTTGGCGAGGTTTTGAGGCAGGCGCAACTGGCCAACGTGACGATTTATAGTGTGGGACTTTCCAGCACGCGCGCCATGCTGCAGGCCAAACCCAGCGGATCCCAGACGACCATCTCTCCCCCTGGAACTTACCCACTGCCGCCGATCCCGGGCGAGCCACCGATACCCGTCGAGGAAGATCCTCGCGTGACGAACACCATTGATCTGATGGCCCTGGCGAAATGGGCGGTGATTCATGCCAAAGACAAGGTCACAGGGAATCCCTTGGAAGTGGCCGACACCGCCACCGGCGGCATGCACGTGGCCACCTACAAAGACCGTTCGATTGAAAGAGCGATTGATGAAATCGGCGGGGAATTGCATGCGCAATACACGTTGAGCTACACGCCCACGGGAACGAGCGATACGGGGTATCACGAAATCAAGGTGTCGGTGGATCGCGGAAACTTGAAGGTCCGATCGCGGCCGGGATATTACCTTGCACCTCCCGAATCCTAGCTCCCCTTTGTTGAGTCACGCGATTTGCTTCCAGAATGCGGCTTCGCGGGTGACGATCAGAGAGTCCTTGCGGGCATCCCAACGGAGAAAATGAGGCGTCTTCGTGTGCCGGGTATGGGCGTCCCGCGATTCCCAAACTTCGTGAAGCAGGAAACCAGTAGGCCCTTCGAGCGAACGGTGGAGATCGAAGAGCAAGCAACCCTCTTCCTTCCGGGAGGGCCCGGCCAGGGCGTGAAGTTCCGCTTCGAGGAGGACTTCCTGGCCCTCCTTGGGTCGCAGGATCACGATGCGCGTGAGCGCGTTCTTCGGCATTTTCCCGGAGCCCACTCTCCTCGCCTTTCGCGTGCTTGTCCGCTTCGCCGTGCGCTTGGCCATTGCGCCGGGATTGTACTCCAACCTTTCCCAATGGCAAGGAGAAGTGTCCCGGGCTACTTTTCGCTGTCTTCGCGGCCGGCATTCAGGTTGTCAAAGTTCATTATGGTGTTGAGTACAAAGGAGTAGGTTCCTTCGGTCTCGCCGCGGTACACGGGATTGATGGAAAAGAGCACGACGTGGCCTTTGCCAGCGGGTACGTCAATGACCGCAGGGTGCTCCGCGATTTCGTTTCCCCCTTCCATCAAGCCGGAAACGAGCAGATCCTTGGCGTCCGCGTAGCGCAGGATGACGCGGGCGCGGAGATCCGGGGGAATGACGCGAGGATTGTTGTACTTCTCCTCGTCGGTCACGTGAGGATTCTGCCAAAGCTCCGATTCCGGCTCTTCGGGAGGAGTCACGTCCGGCCGGCCGACGACGAAATCCTGATCACTTTTCCTACCTCGCCCAGTGGGACGCTCGTGCATTTCCGGACCAAGGTGGCGCCAGTGGTGCTCACCGACAATGCTGCTGAGAGAAAAGATCGGACCGTTGTCGCAGTAGGCCGCAAGCTTGTCGCCATAACCGTAAGCGATAGGGCTGGCGGGATCAACGAGTCGGGTTTCGACTACCGTGCCGATGATCTTCATTTTCTGAGGTGAAGTGACGCTAACCCCGTTGGCGAGACCGAGGGAAATTGCGAAATTGGAAGTGTCCGTGGCTGTGAGAAGCACGCCGCCTTTGTCCACGAATTCCTGGAGCTTTGCGACGCCCTCCCAGCCGAGGCCCGGGCGCATGTCAGGCGTCGAATCGTTCTTGCCAACGAGATTGGGCGTGAGCGGCGTGTTCATCCAAGGAAGCGGATTGCCCCAAGAGGTGGGATAGCCGTCAACGATCGTGGTGGCGGGGAGATTCCAGCCGACCGGGGGAAACAAAATCACGTCGTATTTTGCGTTGAGATCGGGAATTTTGGCGATTTCCTGCGTGCTCATGTAATCGTAGGGGATTCCGAGCTTGTCAAACGCGATACGCCACCAGCCTTCCATCTGTGTGCTGATCCAGGTGTGTACGTAAGCGATGCGGGCCGCACGAATCGGGTGGGTTTTTACCTCCGGAGCAGTGGCGAGGGCGTAGGCCTGCAGGCCAAGATCGCTGGTTGCGGCGTCCAGAGCGGAGCGGTCCACGTTTTTGATCAGAAATGTTCCGCGATTGAATTTCTTCCCGTTCGCTTCAAAAGCGTCTTCCGCCGCGTCAAAGGTGGCGTCCTTGAAGCGGTAACGCAGCGTAGCGAGAGCAGGCTCAGCGTTGTTGTTGATGGCAAAGATCGTGCCGCTGGTCTGGACGCCGCCAGGCGCGTTCACGTTGGTGACGCGCTCCATCGGCGCGTCGAGCACTTTCACATCCTTCACGCGAACCACCTGGACATTAAAAAGTTCTCCAAACGTCCAACCGGTGTCGTCATAAGGCGTTTTCTGCGGGTCATCAGGGCTCCAGTATTGATAGTCGAGCAGGGCATCGGCGATGCGCGAATAAGGCTGGTCCATGCGGATGATGTAGCTCCCCGCGGGGAATTCACGCGTAACGGTTTCCTCCATGGTTTCGTTCTTCTTCTCGGGCTGTTTCGCGGCACGCTTTTTTTCCGGCTTCTTCTCCTTTTTGGCGGGCAAAGTCACAGTGAAAGCAGAAGTCGCGCGCGAGATTTCCACGTGCTGCCGCTGGATAACGCGCAGAAGATCAGCCTGCAAGGATGGACGCGGATCGTCTCCCGGCAAAACATAGGCGGCTGGGCCTTCCTCGTAAGGCTTGCGGATGGAGCGCTTGGATTTAAGATAGAAATTCTTCAGGAACATCACGCGGTTGTCGCTGAAGTAGTGCAACGAAGTGAGCAGCCCCGTCTCCTCGTAGTTATTGTTGTCGCGTTGCGACCAGAGCACTTTGGGAAGCGGAGGGTTCTGCTTGTACCACGTGCGGGCATATTCATCCGGCTCCAAGGTGCGCTCCCGTGTGTCCGCGCCGCCGTTGCCGAAGGTTTCGTAAAGCCGGCTGATGCCGTTGTGCATCGCGGCGATGAACATCAGGTAGCCCGGCGACCAGGTATCGAAATCACCGTGAGTAAAAACGCCGGGCATGCCGAACTTGGTCATGTCCGCTACGTTGCGCCAGCCGATCATTTCCCACTCGTTGGTTAGAATCGGATCCACCCAGGCGTTGTAGGGGCCGTCGCCGACGGTATTGTCGTAGAGATAGGGTACGGATTCGTGCAGATCGTGGAGCACCTGGGCTTTCCATTCGACGTATGTGTTCAGCACGTTCTTGGTCAGGTTCAGCGTCACGCCCATGGCGTCGCGGTTGTTATCATGCGCCACGTACTTGCCCCAATAAATCAGCGGCGGATAAAACTCTTTGGGATGCGCCAGATGCCATTTGTAGAGATCCACCATACGGTCGCGGCCATCCACTTCGACGACAGGAGTGATCAGAGTGATCATGTGATCGCGGATGTCCTTGATGTAGGGGCTGTCGTCCACGGCGAGGCGATAGGCCATTTCCATGAGCGCGGTGGGCGCGCCGGTTTCCGTCGAGTGAATCGTTCCGGTGATGTAGTAGACAGGCACGGCTTCCGCGGCAATCTTGTCCGCTTCGGCATCGTCCAATTTGATGGTGCGCGGATCGCCCAGTTTATCGAGCAAGGCGCGATTTTCCTCAAGATGCTTCATGTTTTCTTCCGAGGAGATGGCCACGGCGATCATTTCGCGGCCTTCTTCGGTAGTGCCGATGGAATAAACCTTCACGCGGGGCGAAGCTTTTTCGAGGAGCCGCATGTATTTGTACACCTGCTCTGCATAGGGAAGAATTCCCGGCGCGCCGGCAACATCCCCTAGCACCACTTCCGGAGTTGGCACCGTCTTCGACGCGGGTAGATAGTCCACAAGCGGCGAAGTGAAGTACGGCTCGGTGGTGTACTTTTTGATTTTCGCGGAGTACGCCTCGTCCACAGCCTGCTTGGAGTCACGCCCTGGAGCCGTTTCTCCATTGGCCCAAGCAACGCCAGCGGCTGCCATCACAGCAAGTAGAAAGACAAAGGTCTTCGACAGAATGTGGCGGGTCATGATTTTCTCCGTGATGCAGGAACGAACGCGGAATTCTAACTCACATCGCGCATAAGCTGACGATCTATAAGAAATGCAAAATATCCCGACCGTCACTGCATCGGTACGAAAACGAGGCACACGGGTGACGGAACCTGGATGGTCTGCGCGGAAGAAGAGAGTGCGCCGGTTGCGGGATCAACATGCGTTACAACGATCTGGTCGCTGAATTGGTTCTCGATGAACATGAATTTGCCCGATGGATCGAACGTGAAGTGCCGGGGCTCTTTTCCGCCGGTGGGAATTCCTCCCTGGGGCGTGAGCGTGCCCTTCTTCGGGTCAATCGCGTAGATGGCGATGCTGTCATTGCCACGGTTCGAGGCGTAGAGGAATTTTCCGTTCGGATGAATGGCGATCTCCGCTGCATCATTGCGCCCGCTGTAGCCGGGAGGTAGCGTGGAAATTGCCTGCAATTGCTTGAACGAGCCTTTTCTCGCGTCGAAGCGAAGGGCAGTCACCGTCGAGCCCATTTCGCTGACGACGTATGCGAACTTGTCATCGGCAGAAAAGGCGATGTGCCTGGGACCCGAACCGGGCTTGATTCTGAAATAGGGCGGATCGTTTGGCGTTAATGTGCCATTGCTCGCATCGAATTTATAGACCAGGATTTCATCCAATCCCAGGTCGGATTCGACGGCGTATCTGTTATCTGCAGTCGTCGCGATGAAATGGGCATGCGGACCTTCCTGGCGCTTCGCATTCGGGCCCAGCTTTCCGCTGTCCTGTATGAATGCAGTCTCCTTGCCGATTTTTCCATCACCCAGAACCGGGAAAACGGCTACGCTGCCGCTCGTGTAGTTCGCGACGAGAGCGTACTTGCCCGTCTTGTCAAAAGAGATAAAGCAAGGGTCTACTCCCAGTGAGGACACTTGATTGAGCAGAGTCAACTTGCCGGTCTGGGGGTCAATGGAAAATGCGGACACGGCGCCGTGTTTGTCCCCGTCCGTGATGGCAGCTTCATTGACGGCGTAAAGATATTTCCCGCTGGGGTGCACGGCGAGGAACGAGGGATTCACAGTCTCTGCCGCGACGCCGGCGGAAGAAATGCTGCCGCTGGCCGCGTCAAAGCGGTACTCATAGATCCCCTTGCTCTGCGTTTTCTCCGTATACGTGCCCACGTAAACGAAGTAATTGTTTTTTTCGGGTGGCCGCGCCGTTGTCGGCACGGAGAAACTTGCGGACAGTGGCGCCAGGACCGCAAAAACCAGAAAAGCTCGACGTGTGATTTTCATGGCGGGGAAATTGTAGCACCGGGCCGGCGAAAACTGCGTATCTCGGCGGGCGCCACTAGCAGATCGGATTGCGCATCAAGTTCAGGCGGAAAGCGAGCTTACTTCTTTTCTTCGCCGTTTTCTTCCTGAATGACGGCAGCGGCGGCGACCTCGTCGTCCTCATCGAGCTTCAACAACCGCACGCCCTGCGTCGAGCGCCCCGCTTCACGAATTTCATTCGCGTGGACGCGGATCACTTTTCCGTGTTCGGTGATGATCATCACGTCGGACTCTTCCGTCACCTGGAGCGTCGCGACGACCGAGCCATTTCGCTCCGTCGTTTTCATGTTCACGACGCCCTTGCCGCCGCGCGAGGTGATGCGGTATTCGGCCAGCGGAGTGCGCTTTCCATAACCCTTTTCCGCGATGGTCAGCATCAATGTCGTGAGCGAGTCCTTGATGTGCTCGTTCTCAAGTTCCTCAAGATTCTGCGAGGTCTGCTTGTGTTCCTTCGCGATGATTTCGAAGTCCGGCTGCACGGCGTCCATGGAAACGACGTAATCTTCCTTGTCCAGATCCATGCCGTTTACGCCACCGGCGTTGCGGCCCATCGGACGCACTTCAGTTTCCCTGAAGAGGATCGCCTGGCCTTCGTGGCTGGCAAGGAAGATCATCTTTTTTCCGTCGGTTAATTTCGCGCCGATCAATTCGTCCTTGCCATCCAAGTTGATCGCGATAATGCCGGTCGAACGCGGATTCGAGAATTCCGTCAGGGTGGACTTCTTCACCGTGCCTTGTTTCGTGGCCATGAAGACAAATTTGCCTTCCTCTTCCAGATTGCGGGCCTCAACCAAACCGGTCAGCTTTTCGTCTTCCTGGAATTTCACCAGGCTGGAAAGAGCCTTGCCGCGCGTGGCCGCCGCGGCTTCCGGAATTTCATACACCTTCAACCAGTAAACGCGCCCTTTCGAGGTGAACAAAAGGATATAGCTGTGCGCCGAAGCAATGAAGAGATGCTCGACGAAATCCTCTTCCTTCGTGCGCGCACCGATGCGGCCTTTTCCGCCGCGCGACTGGTGGCGATAAATGTCCACGGACGTCCGCTTGACATAACCGGCATGGCTCACGGTGATGAGCATGTCCGTATCGGCGATCAGGTCTTCCAGCTTGATCTCGTCTACTTTGTCCACGATCTGCGTGCGGCGGTCGTCGCCATAGGTTTTCTGGACGTCGCGCAGCTCGGCGATAATCACGGACTTGAGCTTCTTTTCGCTCGCAAGGATCTCCTCAAGCTCGGCGATGCGTTCGCGGATGGACTTCAATTCCTTTAAGATTTCATCAACAGACAACTGCGTCAGACGATGCAGTTGCAGCTCGAGGATGGCGTCCACCTGGACTGGCGTGAGGCCCGTCGTCGCGCCGCGCGCGGAGGTTTCGCCCTCGATGCCGCCCAGCTTGTACTTTCTTCCGTCGAGCTTCACGCCTTCGATCTTCTTGGACTTGCCGCTTTCCGTGATCGTGACGTCCTGCTCGCTGAAGAACTTCAGCAAGTTCTCCTTGGCTTCCGCACGGCTTGCAGATCCGCGAATGATGCGGATCACGTCGTCCAGATGGTCGAGAGCGATCTGGTAACCGACCAAAATGTGTTCGCGTTCTCGCGCCTTGCGCAGTTCGTGGCGGGTGCGCCGCAGCACGACGTCGCGGCGGTGCTCGATAAAGAGCCGGATGATCTCGACCAAGCCCATTTCGCGCGGCTGTCCGCCGGCAATGGCCAGCAGGATCATGCCGAAGGATTCCTGCATCTGCGTGTACTTGTAGAGATTGTTCAGGACCAGTTGCGATTCCTCGCCGCGCTTCAGTTCCACGACGATGCGCATGCCGTCGCGGTCGCTTTCGTCGCGCACGTCGGCAATCCCGTCTATCTTCTTCGTCTGGGCCAGTTCGGCGATGCGCTTGATGAGCGTTGCCTTGTTGACCTGATACGGGATTTCGGTGATGACGATGTTTTCGCGGTCCTTGCCGACCTCTTCGATGGCGGCTTTCGCGCGCATGGTGAAGCTGCCGCGGCCGCTTTTGTATGCGGCTTCGATGCCCTCGCGCCCCGCGATGTAGCCGCCCGTGGGAAAATCCGGCCCGGGTACGATTTTCAGCACTTCCTTGAGCGTGGCTTCGGGCTTTTCGATCAGGAGAACGGTCGCGTCAATTACTTCGCGAAGATTGTGCGGCGGAATGTTCGTCGCCATGCCCACGGCGATGCCGCTGGCGCCATTCACCAGAAGGTTTGGCACTCGCGTCGGCAAAACCACCGGTTCGCGTTCCGTCTCGTCGAAGTTGGGAATAAAATCAACAGTTTCCTTTTCAATGTCCGCGAGCAGCTCTTCGGCGATCTTCGCCAGCCGCGCTTCCGTGTACCGCATGGCTGCAGGCATGTCGCCGTCCACGGAGCCGAAGTTGCCTTGCCCATCCACCAGCGGATAGCGCATGTTGAAATCCTGCGCCATGCGCACCAGAGCGTCATAAACCGGCGTATCTCCGTGCGGGTGATACTTGCCGAGAACTTCTCCGACGATCTTCGCGCATTTGCGGTAGGGCTTGGTGGACGTAAGTCCGAGTTCGTACATGCCGAACAGAATCCGCCGGTGCACGGGCTTGAGGCCGTCGCGCGCGTCGGGCAGAGCGCGCCCGATGATTACGCTCATGGCGTAATCGAGATACGATTTCCGCATTTCCGCTTCAATATCAACCGGAATCATTACCGACTGTGTCTGTTCGTCCGCCATGTGTCCTCAGCTCTCGCTAACCGCAATCTGAAAGAAGCTCACGCAAGCCGTTCCAAGTCATTCCGGGCGCAGCGAGAAATCTCACTTCGATCCCGCTCGCTCTAGGATGTACGCTTTTACTGTGTCGAAAGCGTCCGCCGCATTGCCGAACCGCCGCTCGGCGAACTCCTCTTCGATCCGCTTCAGGAATTCACCGCACTCTTGCTCGCTCGCAAATTCAATAGCCACGCCGCGTTCGTTGTCCGGCGCGGACGCCGGCGTCGCGCGAAACTCGCTCACGCTCAATCCCCGCAATCCCGGCAACGTCGTCCAGCCAAGTTGATAGACCATCTGGCCGCAACCGTTTTCCCTAAATGTCCAGGTTGACCACGTCGAGGGCGTTGTCCTCGATGAATTTCCGCCGCGCTTCCACGTTTTCGCCCATGAGCGTCGTGAAAATATCTTCCGCGGCTACGGCGTCCTCAAGCTTCACTTTCAAAAGCGTTCGCGAGTCGGCGTTCATGGTTGTGGCCCAAAGTTGTTCGGGGTTCATTTCGCCCAAACCTTTGAAGCGCGTGATCGTAAAATCTTTTTTGGCGTCTTCCATCACATAGCTCAAAACATCCTGCGCATTTTCCTTGGTGGCTTTGTCGCCGTTGCGCGTGATGGTGAACGGCGGCTTGTCGAATTCTTCAATCTGCTTCGCCAGGGTGCGCAGCCGCTTGTACTCCGGATTGGAAGCCAGCGCCCAGTTGATCTTCTGGTTGTTCGGCGGGCCGAACTGGATTTCGTAAAGGCTGTGTTCTTCGTCGAACACCACTTTGGCTTCGCTCTTCAGCTTGAGCTTGTCAATTTCCTTCAGCAGCTTTTCGACGGATTTCTTTTCTTCAAAGTCCGCCTTCTTGTCCAGCCCGCTTTCGGCCAGCACTTCGACGAGCTTGGACTCTTTCAGCCTTCGGGTCAGCTTGGCCGTCACGCCTTCATACTCCTGCACGTTCAGGAGAAAGGTCGTCAGACCGGCGCCCTGCATGGTCACGCCCTCTTTCGCCTTGACGATATGATCCTCCGTCGCGCGCTTCATCAGCTCCCGCGCGAATTCGCGTTCGTCCCGGATGTAGCGTTCGCTCTTACCGCGTTTCACGCGGTAAAGCGGCGGCTGGGCAATGTAGATATGCCCGCGCTCGATCAGTTCCTTCATGTGCCGGAAGAAAAATGTCAGCAGCAGCGTACGGATGTGCGATCCGTCCACGTCCGCGTCGGTCATCAGAATGATTTTGTGGTAGCGCAGCTTGCCTGCGTCGAAATCGTCCTTGCCGATGCCGGTGCCAAGCGCCGTGATGATCGCGCGGATTTCCTCATGGCCGAGCATCTTGTCGTAACGCGCCTTTTCGACGTTCAGGATTTTGCCCTTGAGCGGCAGAATGGCCTGGTTCTTCCGGTCGCGGCCCTGCTTGGCCGAGCCGCCGGCGGAGTCCCCCTCAACGATGAAGAGCTCCGAGAGTGCCGGGTCCTTTTCCTGGCAGTCCGCAAGCTTGCCCGGAAGAGAGGTTGAATCGAGTACGCCCTTGCGTCTCGTCAGCTCCCGCGCTTTGCGCGCTGCCTCGCGGGCGCGCGCCGCGTTCAACCCCTTCTCGGCGATCTTGCGCGCAACGAGGGGGTTTTCTTCAAGATAGGAGCCGAGCGTGTCGTTCACCATGGCTTCGACGATGCCCTTGACCTCGCTGTTG
>DATJAD010000177.1:0-18551 GCA_035516615.1 Candidatus Acidiferrum sp. | reverse complement strand
TGGAATACTTAGGCTCCATTCGATTCTGCGGAGTGCCGATGCCACGATACCTCACGCAACACACACTCGCCTGTCTGACGCGGCAAGGTGCCGAAACGCTCGCCCAGCGCATGCAATCTGGAGGCACAGCACGAGCCGAGCGCGTGCTCGTCAACATGGTGGAGGGGAAAATGTTTGCGGAGTTTCGGGCGGAGTCCCGGGAAGCACTGGAAGCATGGCTCAAAACCGAGGGCATGCACTTCGACTGGCTTGTGCGCATCGAATGGGAGACGCGGGACGGTAAACTGGTTCCTCCCGAATGACATCTCAAAGGGCTTGCGTCACAAGACACCGGAGTTGGGAATCTCGACTAAAAATAGGGTGATTTCCCTTCCGGTTTACGCTACCCTTTTCGGGTACCTCCAAAGGAAGGACTAAAGACCATGTCTGAATATGCTCATCCGGAAGTTCTGGTAACGACTGAGTGGCTTGCGGCTCATGCCAAGGATCCCGGCATTCGCGTCGTGGAAGTGGACGTTGACACCACCGCCTACGAGCAAGGCCACGTGGACGGCGCCATCGCATGGAACTGGCAAACGGAGCTTCAGGACGCGATCCGTCGCGATCTTGCTGAGCCCAGGGCCTTTGAGAAGCTGCTTGGGCAGGCGGGAATTTCGCCGGACACAACGATCGTGCTTTATGGCGACAACAACAATTGGTTTGCCGCCTGGGCGTTCTGGCAACTGAAATACTACGGCCACGACAAGGTTCTGCTGGTGAATGGCGGACGCAAGAAGTGGTTCGAAGAAAAGCGAGCGCTTTCGACGACTGTCCCTTCCTACCCGGCCGCCACGTACAAAACCAAGTCGCCGAACGCCGCGATCCGCGCCAAGCGCGACCAGGTATTTGAAGCTGTGGAGAAGCATGCCGTTCAGCTCGTTGATGTTCGCTCCGTGGACGAGTTCACCGGCAAGATTATTGCTCCTCCGGGAATGTCGGAGACTGCACAACGCGGCGGCCATATTCCTACTGCGGCCAACATCCCCTGGGCGCAGGCGGTCAAAGAAGATGGCACCTTCAAATCGGCCGACGAACTGAAGCAGCTTTATGGCGCGAAGGGCGTCCATGGCGATAAAGAAGTCATCGCGTATTGCCGCATCGGCGAGCGCAGCTCGCACACCTGGTTCGTGCTGAAGTACCTGCTCGGTTTCCAGAATGTGCGTAACTACGATGGTTCCTGGACCGAGTGGGGCAATCTGGTCGGTGCGCCGATCGAAAAAGAAATCTCGGCTGCAGCTGCGAAGTAATCAGAGAAGGAATTCAGATTGAAGCAATAAGAAAAGGGACGCCATATGCGTCCCTTTTTTGTTCTCAGAAAGCAGGTGGCTGCCTAATTCGAGGCCGATTCCGGCTTTACAAATTCGGTTTCGTCAACCGGCGTATTGAATTTCACTTGCGTCAACCGGATGTTGTAAACCGCGCCTTTTTCCGTGCGGCGCATGCGGAAGGGCAGCTTCACGCCATTCACGTCCCGGTAGTCTTCCATGTCAAGCGTCACTTTGTAGGGGCCATCGGGCGTGGTGTAGGTATCCTCGTTGCGCACTTCAAGGCCGCTTACGGTATCGAAGTAGACCTTTGAAGTTACGTTTTTGTCGGGGGAATACTCGATCATGTAGGCGGTGTGCGCGCCGACTTTTTCGGTGCCAAGAAGTTTGCCGGTGGCCGCAAGCAACAGGGTCTTGGCGCGATCCGAAAATTCCGATTGTTTCAACCTGCTGGCGAGCGCCGCGCCGGTATAGGCGTGGTATCCGCCTCGGGGGTCCTCGAGCCAGGCAGACTTGCCGTCGCAAACATCGCGCACCACAATGTCATTGGGAAATTTGTAGAGATAGACGGACATATTCGGCGCTTTTTGTAAAATTTCGATGCCGAAGAAACTCGAATCATCCTGCGTTTGGTAAATTCCTTTCATGTAACGCGTGGTCATCTTTTGCCAGGCTGCTTCGCCGCCTGTTGCTTTTTCGCTCTTTTCCAGGATCTCTTTGACGGTCGGGAGAGCCGCGCTGTCGGGGTTTGTGCCCGTTGCCGGGGAGGTGGCCGTTGGCGTCCCCACCGGAGTTTGGCTCAAAGCAGTGGGAGGAAGCGCAAGGGCCAACAAAAAAATGGCGGAAAGACACGCTCCAAGAATCATTAGTTTGCGCATGTAAACTCCTTAATTGTTCAAACTGAATCGGTCATCTTTGGGAACAGTTTGTCCCGCTAACAGTCGCCGCGGTAGGCTCGCAGAGTACGGGTGTGTGCGAGGGAGCACTGTACATCCGGACAGGCGGGCAACTCAGCTTCACCTTGGGCTGACGAGAGCCGAAAATTACCCGCAGAGTTGCAGGAAGATTATTTGGAAGGCATCCAGTCGCCAAACTTCTCCCAGCCTGTCGAGAAAAGGAATACTTTGCAGCGCAGATGGCTCAGGGGAGTTTCACGTCCACTGCGTATAAATCCGTTCCTCCGTGATCAATTGTCGCATAGATGGAGCCATCCGGGCCGACTCCAGTAAAGTGGCATTGGGCCGCGCCATTTTCCAGCCAGTCCTTGAAACCGAGAATTTTTTCGGTTTTGGAGGTTTCAACCGAAGCCCGGAACACGCTCTGCTCTTCGTCTCCCGTGTCCTGGAAATAGACAAACTTGCTGTCCGAGGACCAGTAAATTTCCCGCGGGCTTTTTGCCTCCGCGAGATACTTCCAATTCTCGCCTTCCCCATCGCTCATCAGGATGCGATGCCCTCCTTGATCCACGGCAGCGAAGTGCTTTCCATCGGGCGCCCAACGCGGCTGGCTCCATCCTTCGGTTCCAGCAAGTTCGGTGATTTTACCGGTAGCCACATCCAGAATTTGAAGATGCGGACGCAAATCCTTCCCGGGTTCCATGTAGTCCATCACAATTTCACGGCTATCCGGCGACCAGTCTCCGGAGATGGTTGAGCCGGCGATTCCTGGCGGCAGGACCGGCTGCGGTGTTCCGCCTTCGCTTGGTATCACATACAGTTGTGGTTGCTTTCCCAACGAAAATGCAGTGAACAAGATCTTCTTGCCATCCGGCGACCAAGAAGGGGCGAAGGCGCCGGGTGGAGTGGAGGTCAGCTCGACGCGACCGCTCCCGTCTCTGCGGCTCTTCCAGATCGAACCATTTTGGCGAAGAGCGTAGACAATCCACGCGCCATCCGGAGAGTAATCGACGGTGGTCGCGCCGGCATCATCCAGGAGCCTGGTCACGTTTTGCGATTTCGTGCCAACCCGGATCAGTTGATATTCAGGATGCGTTCCCAGCGCAAAGATGCGGGTCCCGACAGACGAAGCCGCAAGCTGAGTAAAAGAAACTGGCCCGTGCGTGAGCTCCAGGGGATTTTCGCGGGCCGCCCGAAAGAAAAATCTCTTCCTTTGCTCCACCCAGATGTTTGAGAGAGTGTCAACAGCCAGGGTCACATGCGAGTTCAAACCCGCCGTGAAAAGAAAGTATCGGCCATGATCGGCCCACGCCCCGCCTAGTTCATGAGTGTCCGTTTCTCCCCCCAGAGGTTGATGAAGGTTTCTCCCGTCCTTCGTGATTTCCCAGATCTCGTCCGACCTATTGTTCAGGCTACTCACTGTAAACCGCAGGGATTCTCCATCCGGAGACCAGACGAGAGAATGAGGAGGAGAAGAAAAACTGGCGATCTCCTTCATCTGAGTTCCCTCCGGCCTTACCACGAAAAGCTTGTCCTCTCGCGCAAAGGCAATCAGCTGGCCGGCCGGGGACCAGGTAGCTTCGGTCGCGGTAACGTCACCAAGGCGGTGAGGAGCTCCTCCGTGCGCCGGCCATAGCCACAGCGGCATGGCCTCGCGGATGTGCGAGAAAGGAGCGATCAGAAGCTGAGAGTGATCCGGAGATACATCCAGAACCGCTGTGCTATCGAAAGGCGCAGCGACTCTCTCCGCGCTTCCGCCCCGAACGGAAGTCTGCAGGAGTTCCCATTTTCCTTCTTGCTCCGCGACGAAATATACGCGCGCTCCATCGGTCACGATCCTGCTCCCTGGCGCAACTTTTCCTGTGTGCGTGAGGGCGGTTACGCGCACGACCTCAGGTTGCGCGGCGGGCCAATACCTCCAAAGCAAGGCGGCAAGAACCGCCGCCAAGATTGCAAGGACAGCTGTGGACAGGGTCAGGCCGAATCGTGCGCGGTAGCTTCGGGCGTCTCTAGCCCTTTCAGTGCCGGGGGGGCGGCTATCCTCTCCATGATCCGCGATTGGTTCTGTGCTCCGTTGCGCCACCGCGAGCGTTCCTCTGGCCCAATCCTCATTTCCCTCCAGAAATTGCACCGGAGCGATGAACCGGTATCCCTTGCGAGGCACGGTTTCAATGAAGCGCGGATTGTCCGGATCATCATTCAGAGCTGCACGCAGCTTTGTCAGCGCGGTGTTCACACTGCCGTCAAATTCGACATACGTGCCTTGAGGCCAGAGAAGGGTGCGTAATTCCTCCCTGGTGACCATGCCGCCAGCTCGTTCCAGCAAGAGGGCCAAGATGCGGAAGGGCTGCTCTTGCAATTTAATGGGTATGCCCTGTTTGGTCAGGCGTGCGGCAGCCAGATCGGCCTCATAGAGTCCAAACCGGCAAATCCTACGGTCTGTGCTTGAGAGGGTCATTCCGCGATAACCATCGCACCGGATGGGTAGTTGTTTCTTTCGTGAGCTTGGTTCATTGAACGCAATAAGTCAATTTAATTCTGTTGCTTGGCTGTTGACTTGGTGTTGACTATCAGTTCGTTTGACCCTGTCGCTGAGCACAGGCATCTTGAATGAAAGTAATCGCTGCCTCCTGGGATACCAGGTCGTCCCGGGAGGCCTTTTTCTTTCTCCCCCTGCAGCATTCGCGCTTCCAAGTTCCTCTCTTCCGCGATCTCTCGGCGGCTTTCATACGATTCTCAGGTTTCCTGCTCTTCCCGAAAAAAGAGTGTAGAATGAATGGGCTCTGATGCAGGAGAAAACCCGCCGCTATGTGCCTCGGCAAATACCCATTCCGGCACTTGCTCGTGTTTCTGTTATGTTCCTTTGGTGTAATTCTATTCTCGACGCAGTCCCAAGCAGCCGGACGGGCTCGCCCCTCGGCTTATGATTTGACCGGGAAACCTGTGGATCCGCTCGAGGCCTCGAAAGGCAAAGTGGTCGTCCTCCTTTTTATCCGCACCGATTGTCCAGTATCGAACCGCTATGCGCCCACCATCCGCCAATTGAGCGCCGCCTTTGCCGCGCAAGCAAAGTTCTGGCTCGTATACCCGGATAAGGATGAATCCCCGGAAGCAATTCGCGCTCATGATCGCGATTATCGTTACACGCTCTCGGCTCTTCGCGACCCCCAGCACATCCTCGTGAAGTTGGGGGGAGCCACGATTACTCCGGAAGCGGCTGTTTTTGCGGCGGATGGCCATCTTGTCTATCACGGACGCATTGACAACTGGTTTGTGGACTTCGGCCGCAAGCGCGCCGCCCCCACAATCCACGACCTCAGGGACGCTATCACAGCCGCGATAGCTGGCAAGCCTGCGACACTGCCCACAGAGCACGCTGTGGGTTGCTACATCGCCGACCTCAATTGATTGCCGTCATGGGTGCATCCCAAACGAAAATTATCCTTTCTCTCGTGCTAATGATCACGGTGGCCCTGTCTTGGAGCGAACGCGGAGTCGCCCGCCAAAGCGAGAAGCATGAAGCGACGAGGGCTTCCCGTCCGGTCACATTCGACCGCGACATCGCGCCGATCTTCTTCAAGACTTGCGCCCCCTGCCACCACACGGGAGAAGCGGCGCCCTTTAACTTGCTCACATACGGCGACGCGAAATCGCACGCCCGGCAGATTGCAGATATCACCGCAAAGCGCATCATGCCGCCGTGGCTTCCGGGCCCCGGTGATTATGCGTTCCTCGGGGACGATCACCTCACCGATGCACAGATCGCCCTTTTCCAGCAATGGGTGGACGATGGACTTCAGGAAGGCGATTCGCGGGATTTGCCTCGGGAACCGCAATTCACGCCGGGCTGGCAGCTCGGAAAACCGGATTTGATTCTGCGGGCAGAGCAGCCCATTACTCTGCCTGCGAGCGGCAGCGACCAATACTGGAACTTCATTTTTCGCACGCCGCTCGAAAGAACCCGCTGGGTGAAAGCCATTGAGATCCATCCCGCAGAGCGGCGCCTCGTGCACCACGCCAATCTTCTTGTGGATCGCGCAGAATCGGCGCGGCGCGAGGAGAAATGCCGGGGCTGCGGCTTCCCGGGCATGGAGTTGCAAATCGAGTCGGAGACCTTCGATCCAGACGGGCATTTCTTTTTTTGGAAGCCCGGGCTCGTGCCCGAGCCGGAGCCCAAGGGAATGGCCATGCGGCTTGATCCCGGGGACGACCTCGTCCTCAATACGCATCTGCAGCCTTCCGGCAAGCCGGAAACCATTCAGCCAAGCATCGGACTATATTTCACGGATCAGGCCGCCACACAGTTTCCGGTGTTGATGCAGCTGGAAAATGACCGCGCGCTGGATATTCCTCCAGGAGCCAAAAATTTTGTCGTGACCGATCAGTTTACGCTGCCCGAAGCTGTGGATCTGATGGCCATCTATCCTCATGCCCATTACGTCTGCCGGGAAATGTTCGCTCGAGTGATTTTGCCGGATGGTACGACGAAAACTTTGCTGCACATTCCGCGCTGGGACCAGAATTGGCAAGCCGTCTTTCACTTCACGCATGCGATTCCGCTTCCGCGCGGCGCCAAAGTAACGATGCGCTATATCTACGACAATTCCAGCGACAACATCTTCAATCCCAACGATCCTCCCAAGCGCATCCTCGCCGGCAACCGCGCCACGGACGAAATGGCCCACCTTTGGCTGCAAGTACTGCCGCATGCTGCGCCGGGGGACACCGCTGATCCGCGGATGGTTTTGTTGGAAGCCCTCGCGCGCCATCATGTGGAAAACAATCCCGCCGACTTCGAGGCTCATTACAATCTTGCCGCAATGTTGCAGGCCGGCGGTGCCGCCAGCGAAGCCATTCCGCAATATGAACAGGCGCTGCAGTTGCGGCCCGGCGATGCCACGGTGGAAAACGCCTTGGGAGGGGCGCTGCTCGCTTCCGGGAACTTGCCGGAAGCAACGCAGCATCTCCGCGCTGCTATTCAGGCCCGCCCGGACTATTTCGACGCGCACTACAATCTCGGCAATGCGCTGGCGTCGCAAGGAGATTACAACGGCGCCGTCAAGGAATTTGGCGTGGCCGCGCGGTTGAAGCCGGATGATGCCGATGCCGAGGCAAATCTGGGTAGCGCGCTGGCTCTGACGGGGAAAATCGCGGAGGCGAAACAACGCTTCGAACGCGCCCTGCAACTGAATCCGAATCATCAACTCGCACGGCAGAATCTGAACGCCTTGGAGAAAGGTGATTCCAAGCCGTGATTCCGCGCGCCATTCCGGCCCCGAGGAAACGGCCGGAATTCACATCCGAGCTGCGAGAAGCCTGCCGACAAAGCCGGCTAACGCAATTGACCCGGTTCGATCCCGTCCTTTCTCGCTTGCTCGTAGATCTTGTCCATTTGCGCCTGGATTTGAGTTTTCTTGTCTTCCAGTTTCTTGATCTGGTCAGGCAGAGATTCCATGTTATAGCCGTGGTGGAGCTGCATTCCGGAATTGCCGGAAGTTTCGCCGCTCTGGATGTTCTTGAGTTGCGCAATCTTCTGGTCCGCATCATCTATCTGGGCTTGCAGCTTGGCGAGTTGCAACCGCAATTCGCGCGCGGACGATGTTTTGTCTGGACTGCCGTTTGCATCTGAGTCTGCGGCGGTCCGGGGAGGATTCTTGCCGCCCACCACAGAAACGGAGCCTTTCAGCTTGCTCAAATCATCTTCTGTCCAGACTTTCTTGGCCGTTGCTTTCTTCGGTTCTTGCTTCGCAGGTTGGGATGCATCTTGTTTGACGGAGCAATTCTGAGCTGCGGCGGAAGCAGGAACCGCTGTCGCAAGCAACTGAAGCCAAATCACCAGGAAAAATCGCGTCATGGAGTGAGACCAGTTCAATTTCAGTATGAACCTCGCGTTCTCCCATCTGTTGGTCGTTTGCGCAATCCGCCAAGCCCTGTCCAGCCGGGCCGTAGCTCGCCACTGTGCGGAAATCTGTGTCCCGCCGCAAACACCTGGAGTCCTTACGGGTCGCTCCCTTGCGCGTTTGAGCCGGCAGATCCCAGGTGCGCGAGTTCCGCCCGGATAATGGGCAGAGTCTCGCTGGGAGGCCCCACGCGCCGGTAATGGGAGTAAAAAGTCCTTTCGTGGATCGAAATGCTTGAAAAAAACTTTCGCCCGTCGAAATCGTATTGAGAAAACGTGGGAAGCCACAGGCCTGGAGCCATTTCGTAGCGCTCCTGCATGAAACTGCTGCCTTTGTAGATTTTGCCGAGAAATAATCCAAAGGAAATATCGTGAACGACCTGGCCCTCGACGCGCGCCAGTTGCGACGTCGCTTCGTCAATCCAAACGTAGCCTTTCACCTTCGAAAAAAGAGCCGCGGAGCGATTGGAAGGTTTAAAAGCAGGATTGGGGTCCATGCGATATTTTAATAACAAGCGTCCCTCACGCATCTCGCGCCCGACAAAAGTGAAAATAAAAGCGTCGCGCGTATCGTCAATGAGCTCTTCGCGCTGCTTGATCTTTTTTTCAACTTTTCCGTAGGCCTCTTTTTGGTCGTGTCCCGTCTCCACTGCCCACTGCAAGGACTTCACCAATTTTTCCAATTCGGCCCGGTAAGCCGCGGGATCGGTCGGGTACCCATCGAGGCCCAGGGGGATATGATCAAGTCCAGTCCCGGCGGGAACCACGCGCGAGACCTTGACCTCTGTTGGCTGAGCGACTTGGGCTTCTTTGCGCGTCTCCACTCGTTCAATCCGCTCATAGAGGTACATCGCTTGCTCGCTGGCCTTCAGCCCTGAAATCGTTTGCGACAGGCGTCGGGAATCCTCCGCAGGCGCGGAACTCTCAGCCGCCTGGGAGGAAGGCGGGTGCGCCGAAACAGATGCCCCAGCCAGAAGTAGGCAAACCGCAAGGATGGAAAAGCGTTCCACGCGAAACATCGGTATTGACCCAGGCCAAGAGCCTTTTGGGGTTGGATTCGGACGAATAGACCGCTGTTGCACGGTTGGATGCCTCCCGGGGATTGCTCCGAGCCCGCAATCCAGTCTAGCGCAGCTTGAGCTTACGGGCGTGCCGGAAGGCTTGGGCGGAATCTCTTTGCTGTCCACTTTGCGTAACGCGCTCATCCGACGCCGTTTATGCAAAATTCGGCAGCGCTCGCGAATGTAGTAAAATGGACTCGGCAGGCCTGACCGGAACTACCCTCCAGTAGAAAGCTCCCGCGCTTTTTCTGGCGTCTAATAGCAACAAAGGGCCCGGTTTGTACGTAATTGAAGGTAGAGAAGAGAGGGGCAGGGTGTGGGCGTAGCGCCGATGGATCGTTGGACTGAGGCCCAAGCCGCCATTTCGGCGGGATTGGAAATGACTCGTCTGCAGCGTCTCCGCCGGTCGCTGGTCACGCTTATTGAGACCCTGCGCCTGGCCATTGATTCCCTGCGCGCGCACAAGCTCCGAAGCTTCTTGACCTTGCTCGGCGTGATTCTTGCCGTGACCACCCTGGTTACGGTGATGAGCGCAATCGCTGGCTTGAACATGTATGTCTCCACGCGCATTGCGAATCTCGGGGCCAACGTTTTCATCGTGGATCGCTTCGGGATCATCACCAGCTATGACGCATTCATTAAGGCGCAAAAGCGCCCGCTCATTACGCTCGAGGATTACCAACGCCTGCGCGACACCATGACGACGGCGCAGGCCGTTGCCGGAGAAGAGGACCGCAACGCGCAAACCCGGAGCGGCGACCAGGTGATGGAAAACACCAGCGTGATGGGGGTGACGCCGAACTTTGCCGACATCAGAAGTATTGATGTGGCATCGGGCCGCTTTCTGACCCCCGCCGACGAAGAACACCATTCGGAAGTGGTGTTCATCGGCTCGGACCTGGCGAAAAAGTTTTTCCCGGATGTGGACCCGATCGGCAAAACGATTCGTGCGGAAACGCACAGTTACCAGGTGATTGGCGTGGCCACCACCATCGGCAGCGCTTTTGGCCAGTCCCAGGACAATTTCATGATGATGCCGCTCAGCACGTACCGGAAAGGCTGGCACCGCCAGAGCGATTGGGTGGCCATTTTTGTGCAAGCCCCGAATGCGGAGATGATGCAGGCATGTGAAGACGAGGCGCGCATGCTCTTTCGCGCGTGGCGCCACTTGCCCTATGATGCGCCGGACAATTTTGCGATCCTCGGATCGGATTCCATTATGGCGCTCTGGCACGACCTGACAGGGAACCTGGCGTTTGTGGCCATGGCACTGGTCAGCGTGTTTTTGGTCGTGGGCGGCATCGTCATCATGAACATCATGCTGGCCAGCGTGACGGAGCGTACCCGGGAAATCGGCATTCGCAGATCGCTGGGGGCTAGGAAGAAACATATTTTGCTGCAGTTCATGACCGAATCGGCGGTGTTGGCGGCGGCCGGAGGATTCATCGGAATCGTATCCGCGTACCTCGTCGTGTATGTTATCAACGCGGCGTTTTCCTTCCCGATGAGCACTTCCATCGCGGGAGTGATCCTGTCGCTCGTCGTTTCCACGGTGGTGGGCCTTTTCTTCGGAATCTACCCGGCCATGCGAGCGGCGAAGCTGGACCCGATCGAGGCGCTGCGAGCGGACGGGTAAGGAACGCCAATGGCACAAGCGCACGGCGAAAATCTGAAGCAGGCGATGGACACGTTGCGCGCGCACAAAATGCGTAGCGCGCTGACCGTCTTCGGCGTGGTTTTGGGTGTAAGCGTCATTATGCTCGTGGCCGGGCTGCTGACTGGCTTCGACCAAAAGATTCAGGAGCAGATCAAACAATTCGGCGTCAACACCGCCTTCATCACCAAGTGGGACCAGAGCCGCCAGGGCGGGCCGCCTCCTCTCGAGGAGCGGCAGCGCAAACCTCTCACCATAGCGGACGAGCAAGCGCTGGAGGACGGTTGTCCGGCGATCAAGAACGTGACCGCGTTTCTCCAGACCCATTGGGACCAGACCCACAGCGTTCGCACCAAGGCGGGCGAAGTGACCGCGATTGATTTCCGCGGTGTGCAGCCGAATTTCGGCATTGTGTACGCCAACGCGGCGACACTGGAAGGACGGTTCATCAGCGAAGGCGACGATCTCCACCGGGAAAAAGTCGTAATGCTGGGCGAAAACGTGGCTCCGGTGCTGTTTCCCGAAGGGCATGCCGTGGGCAAGGACGTTCTGATTGACGGTTCGGATTTTCTAGTAATCGGCGTGGTGGAGAAGCCCAAGGGCGGTTTCGGCATGGGTGACGAAGATAAGCGCGTGCTGATTCCCTACAACACTTTTGAGAAGACTTATCCGGCCGCGGATGAAGTGCAAATGCGCATGCAGGCATATACCGGAATGCTCGACCAGGCCGTGGACCAGGCGCGGGAAGTTCTGGAGCGGCGCCGCCACGTGCCGTTTGGCGGCAAGGACAATTTTTCCATCATGACCGCGGAGCAGCAGGTGGAGGAATTCCACAAGATCATGGCCATGGTTTATGTAGTCACGCTGGTGCTGAGCGCGATCGGATTGCTGATCGGCGGCGTGGGCGTGATGAACATCATGCTGGTCAGCGTGACGGAACGCACGCGCGAGATTGGCGTGCGCAAAGCCATCGGTGCGCGCAGCAGCGATATCACCTGGCAATTCTTGCTGGAGGCCATGACCCTCACCGGCGTCGGCGGATTGATTGCGCTGGTCCTGGTGAATCTGCTCGTGCTCCTCATCCGTGTGACCTTGCAGTGGCCGGGAGTGGTTCCCGTCTGGGCCGCTTCGCTCGGCATCGCGGTCAGTGTCGGCGTTGGGCTCGTTTTCGGTGTGTGGCCGGCGATGAAAGCGGCTAAGCTCGATCCCGTCGAAGCTCTCCGCTACGAGTAAAAACTCTTCTGACTGAGTCGTTTCTCGGATGATCGCTCGAGAGTGAAAGGGCCGACGTGTCGGTGCGTGGCTAGGCCGAGCGGAGGAGGCGGACGGCGCGGTCGCGCAGGGAGGAAGCCCCAGAACTTGGCTGGGTGGGTGGCAAGGTCTTGCGGCGCGCATGGGGATAAAGCGTTTCCGCAAGAGATTCGGCAAACTCATAGCGACCTTGGGGGTTCTTCGAGAGGCAGCGGGCCATAATTTCGTCGAATCCCGTGGGCAACGAGGGAATCATGTGCGAAGGCGGCCGCGGCGTGGAAGAAAGCACGCGATGACAAATGCCCTGCAACGAATCGGAATCGAAGGGCCGAATGCCGGTGACCATTTCATAAAGAACGACGCCCAGCGAAAAGAGATCCGAACGTGCATCCTGGGGCTTCCCGAGAATTTGTTCGGGACACCAGTAGGCGGGCGTGCCGAGAAGGCCGTTGCCCGAACTGGCGCCGTCGCGGCGAGAAAGGCGCGCCATGCCAAAGTCGGTAAGCTTCACGCGATTTTCCGAAGTAATAATGATGTTCGCGGGCTTGACGTCCCCGTGAATGACGCCTCGGCGATGAGCGACTCCGAGAGCCTCCGCGATATGGCCGACCCACGCGCAGGCGCGCGGAAAGGGCACGGTGCCTTTTTCCAGGATACGGTCCAGAGCCTGGCCATCCAAGAATTCCATGATGAGATAGGGCGTGGAGGTGGACTCCTCGATGCCCATATCGTGGATCGTGATGATGTTCGGATGCGAAAGCTGCCCGACGACGCGCGCTTCCTGCAGAAAGCGGTCGCGGGCTTCGCCTCGCGCAAGCTCCGAAGAAAAGAGTTTGACGGCAACGGTGCGGCCAATGAGCGGGTCAAAGGCTCGCGCGACACGGCTGAAAGCGCCTGTGCCGATGGTATCGAGAATCTGGTAGCGGCCAACTTGCATAGTCGAAAGCTCCGGGGACAGAACTCCCTGCACGCCAAGCTTAGAGTTCCGCAAGCTCTTGGGGAATGAAGCAGAAGTCCCGATTCTGAGCGTACTTCCGTACTGGGCCTTCTCTCGCGCGTAAGCATAAGAAAAGGCTAATTTTAGCGGTTTCGAGGGTTTCGCGGCGCACCGGAGTTGGCGGTCCTTGCTAATGGCGGAGAACCCTTGCGAAAAGGCGCAAGAATCGGGTCGTTTTGTAAAAGCTCCGGAAAGCTCCGCGCGTAGGATTCCATCGCGGGATGCCAGAAGCCGCGGAAGCCGAAGAAGTGCATCTCCCTGATGGCGTTGTCGACTGACCAATGGTCATAAGCGATTCGGTAGACGGCAACGAAGACTCCAGTGCGATCGTCTCCGTAATGGCAATGAACGAAGACTCTTTGCTTCGCGTCGCCCTGAAAGAGAGAGAAAAATTGCGCGACCTGTGCGTCGGTGGGAGCATTCCAACCGCCCACCGGAATGCTGACGAAACGGATGCCCTGGGCTTCGGTCTGCCGCCGCTCCCATTCGCGCTTGTGCGCATCTTCCGCGCGAAGATCAACAATCACCGTGATGCCCATTTGCTTGAGTTGAAGAAAGCCTTCACGGCGAGGTTGCGCACCGCGAAAAAGCGCACCGGAGATCTTTCCGGCGTTGACAAGACCAGGAACGGAGAGCTTTTCGCCGAAAGCGGACGAAACGTCGGGCGTGGCTGCGCTGGCGGACGCCTGCGCAAAGGAGACTTCCAGCGCGCAAAAGAGTGAAGCAAGGAACGAAGCTGCGAGCAGTTTGCGATGCATACGGGATTGGATGCAAAGAGTTTAGCCCGTGCGATCGCGAATGGGCAGCGAAAGAAGTGGCTCACGGATGAGAAAGAGCACCACTAGGTATAGACATAGTACGAAAAAGTCACCGACATTTTGCGTTTTTCCTCTTGACAGATTTTCCGCATGCGCTGATACTGCGTCTCCAGATTCGGGGGAGCGTGGAAGCGCCAAACGTACCCTGTCGAGGACGGCGAGGGTTCGTTCAGAAACCACGAGACCGGCCCGGGTTTTAAGCGAAAAAACCGAGCGCGAAGTTTTTGCTCCGCGCCCGAACGTGCGGAGCAAGCAACCTGCTGTGCGGCTGCGTGTTACGAAACCAGCCCGGGGCAGGGCATTCGCTTTTTTGTCTGCTGCGCTGGAGTTTCGCTGGCCGCTTCCACAGAAAAACTGAATCAAGTTTCTAAAGCCTGGCGAGAAATCGCGAACATGACGACTCTGCTCTGCGCAGAGGAGTAAAATAAAGGTTTCCCCGCAGGAAGGGGAGCCGCGGGGGAGGAACCGGATGGCGACTGTGAAGCCGGTATTGAATGGCAAAGCGATCGAGGCCAACGCCCATACCGAGTCGGGCGCGCGAACAGGATTGGTGTTTGAAAGGTATTTCACCGACGGGCGCATTTCGCCTTTCGATGCGATGGAATGGGAAAAGCGCACCGCACTGATCGGCAACGAAAAAGGCGTGACAATTTTCCGCCAAGAAGACGTCGAAGCGCCGAAGATCTGGTCGCAGACCGCCACCAACATCGTTACCAGCAAGTATTTCCACGGCAAGCCGGGAACGAAAGAGCGGGAAGGCTCCGTGCGGCAACTGATTGGCCGCGTGGTGAACGCCATTGTGCGCTGGGGCGAAGCGGGCGGCTACTTCGCGGACGCCGCATCGCGCGACACCTTCAAGGACGAGCTCACCCACCTCCTGGTCGAGCAGAAAATGAGCTTCAATTCCCCGGTGTGGTTCAACGTCGGCGTGCAGCCCAAGCCGCAATGCTCGGCGTGCTTCATCAACTCCGTGGACGACAGCATGGATTCCATCATGAGCCTGGCGAAGACCGAGGGCATGCTGTTCAAGTGGGGATCGGGAACGGGCACGAATTTCTCGACGCTGCGCGGCAGCAGGGAGACGCTCTCCGGCGGCGGCATTGCTTCGGGCCCGGTGAGCTTCATGAAGGGCTTCGACGCCTTTGCCGGAGTGATCAAGAGCGGCGGCAAGACGCGGCGCGCGGCGAAAATGGTCATCCTGAACATTGACCATCCGGACATCGTGGAATTTATCGAATGCAAATATAAAGAGGAGCAAAAGGCATTCGCGCTGGTGCGCGAGGGCTACGACGCAGCCATTGACGGCGCGGCCTACAGTTCGGTGTTTTTCCAGAATGCCAACCATTCCGTGCGCGTGACGGACGAATTCATGCGCGCCGCCGCGGAAGACAAGGACTGGTGGACCAAGAACGTCAACGACGGCCAGCCGGTGGAAAAACTTCGGGCACGTGATCTGCTCCATAAAATCGCGGAATCCACGTGGCACTGCGGCGATCCGGGCATGCAGTACGACACGACCATAAACCGCTGGCACACCTGCAAGAACACCGCGCGCATCAATGCCAGCAACCCTTGCAGCGAATACATGTTCCTAGACGACACGGCGTGCAATCTGGCCTCGCTGAATCTGATGAAATTTGTCGGTGGCAACGGGCAGTTTGAAGTTGAAGCGTTTCGCCACGCGGTGGACGTGACCATCACCGCGCAGGAAATTTTGGTGGACAACGCCAGCTATCCCACCGAAAAAATTGCCAAGAATTCGCACGACTTCCGGCCCCTCGGGCTGGGATACGCGAATCTCGGCGCTCTGCTGATGTCCATGGCCCTGCCCTACGATTCTGATGAAGGCCGCGACATGGCTGGGGCGGTCACGGCGCTGATGTGCGGCGAAGCGTATGCGCAATCCTCGCGGATTGCTGAGCGCATGGGCGCGTTTCCGGGCTACGAGGTGAACCGCGAGCCGATGTTGGACGTAATTCGCATGCACCGCGAAGCCATGCGCGGAATCCAGCCGGACCACGTGCAGGCCGACTTGTTCATCGCGGGCCGGGAAGCGTGGGACACCGCTCTGCATCTTGGGGAAAAATTTGGCTTCAAGAATTCACAAGTAACCGTACTGGCACCCACGGGAACCATCGGCTTCATGATGGATTGCGACACGACGGGCATCGAGCCGGACCTCGCCCTGGTGAAGTACAAGAAACTCGTCGGCGGCGGTTTGATCAAGATTGTGAACAACACCGTGCCTCAGGCGCTGATGAAGCTCGGCTATACGCCTGAGCAAACCAGCGAAATTGTGGCGCACATTGACAAGAACGGCACGATTGAAGGGGCACCGTACCTTAAGGCGGAGCACTTGCCAGTGTTCGATTGCTCTCTGACCCCGGCCGGCGGCGGGCGCTCGATTACCTGGACCGGCCACGTAAAAATGATGGCAGCGGCGCAGCCATTCCTCTCTGGCGCGATTTCGAAGACCATCAACATGCCCGAGGAGTCCACGCTTGAAGACATCATGGACGCCTACGTGGAATCTTGGAAGCTCGGCCTGAAGGCCGTAGCCATCTACCGCGATAACTCCAAGCGTTCGCAGCCGCTTAGCGCCAGCGGCAAGAAAGAAGAAGGAAAAACGGAACCTGTGGCTGAAGTGACCGAAGCCATCCAGCGAGAGCTCTTCTCTCGCGCTCAACGCGAGAAGATGCCCTACGAACGCGCCTCCGTCACGCACAAGTTCAGCATCAGTGGCCACGAAGGCTACATCACCGTCGGCCTCTACGAAGATGGCCGCCCGGGCGAAGTGTTCATCAAGATGTCCAAGGAAGGGTCGACGCTTTCCGGCATCATGGACGGCTTGGCCCTGACGATCTCCATCGGCTTGCAGTACGGTGTGCCCCTCAAAGTGTTCGTGGATAAGCTCGTGAACACGCGCTTCGAGCCCAGCGGCATCACCGCCAATCCCAACATCCGCTTCGTCTCGTCCGTGCTGGATTATCTGGCACGGTGGTTGGGTGGCCGTTTCATCTCTTCGGATTATCTGAAACTGAACGGGGCCACACCGGCGGAAGCCGGCGTTCTGCCCCCGCCCACAGCGGCGGTCATGTCAATTCCTGCGGCGCCCTCCTCCAGGAAAGCGGGAGAACCGGCCTCGAACACTCTTGGCAACGCCTATGAAGGCGCACCCACGTGCAGCGAATGCGGCATGCTGATGGTTCCTAACGGCGCCTGCTACAAGTGCGAAAACTGCGGCAGCACAAGCGGGTGCAGTTGAAGCGAGACGGCGAGGAGCGAGCGTCGCGATGAGCGCACACGCAGCCCGTACCGCACTCGAGAAAATTGCAGCTCCTGCGTCGGCGAGAACGCGGGGCTTCCTCCACATCGTCCGTCATGGCGCGGGACCATCCGCTCTCTATGTGCTGACGTATCGCAAGGTAGACGCGCAAACGGCCGTGCCCAAGCCCGCCCTCGCGGAAGGCGCCCAGGCGCTGATAGATCTGCTGGACAAAATCGGCGTGGATTTCCGCGTGCGCGAAGTGCGCGACGCTCTTGAAGATATTCTTCGGCTAGGCTCAGCCAATATCCCCGATCTGTGGCTTACCGATGAGGAGATGGTCGAAAAAGGTCTCATCGAAGGCTAGGATCAAACCAACTGGAGAAAAAAAGAGGCCGGGGGCGATTGCTCTCGGCCTCTTTGTTACGTTAGTTGCACAACACGTTGGCCTGGAAAACTCAGCGCGGGCGAGGCCGCAGCGGCGGGCGCGCCGCAAGTGGCCGCGGCCGCAAACGCAGTCCGGGACCTATCGGCGGAGGCACCGCTTGCAGCATGCTTCCGCAATCGGGACATCGCTCCAACCCTGCATTGGGGCCGGAAAGATGCGCGCGCAGCCAGTGGCCACGCGCGGCGCATTGAGGATTAATGCATTGCACGGTCCAGCCGGGCAGATATTGCATGGCGTTTCCCTCAGAGGCTGCCGATCCCGTGAGCGGGAATCCCCAGGGCAGCCGGAACGTCGAAGATGGCGGGAATTCTGCTCTCAGCAACCTGTGGTGTCAAGAGAAAACGCTACAAGGTATAGTGGTAACATTGCGGGCGCTGTCTCAGGCCGCGGAGCGCTTAGTTTCGAGCGACCTGTGCGGCCCCGATGAGATCAGTTTCCGGGACAGGCACTTCCGTTCCCGTTTCGGAATGAATGTGAAGAAATCTTTGAAACTTCGCTGGCTCTCCTCCCTGGCCGTTGTTTTTCTTTCGGCGACGATCTTCGTGTCCGCCGCCGGAGCGCAAACGCTTCGCGACGCCCTTGCCGGTAAACAGGTTGTCCTCGAAGGCGCTTCCCTGCCCAATCTGGACAATAAAATCACCAGTGGCGCGGAGTTGGATGACGCCAATCAATTTGTCATTGCGTATTACCTCGACGACGGCTCCGGCCAGCTCAACCCGCCGTTATTTGTCGAGCGTTTCGACCGCAAGAGCAAAACCTGGCAAAGCGGCGCATTGGGAAAGGTCGGCACGGCGGAGGCGCCCTCGCTTTGTTTTGGTTCCGTCTTGGATATTAGCTCACTGCCAGACCAGCTCATTCTCGAAACGCACATCAGTCCATCCGCGGGATGCGCGCTGATCGTCTCACGCGAACTGAAGCTCGAAGCTACGCTCGACGGCTGGGTGCTCGGCCATTTCGA
>DATJAD010000176.1:0-24920 GCA_035516615.1 Candidatus Acidiferrum sp. | reverse complement strand
ACATGACCTGGCATGGGGAGAAGCGCAGGCGGAAGATTACGTGAAGAATCATTACCACCAGCCGAGCGACGAATTCCAGGCGGATTGGGACTTCAGCGGGCTCGCGAAGATGGCGAAGTTTGGATACGAGCTCGGATTGAAAGCGGCGGATCAGCCGGCGGAGGTGCAGTGGCAGCCGGGGGACGAGTTTGAGGCGGCCCGGAAGCTTGCAGAAAAATGACCGGTGGTCATATATGACCCGCGGTCATATATGACCACCGGTCAAGTTTGACTTGGGGGGCAAGTTCCCACAAGGCGTCCGCTCATCGCGGCCAGACGCCGGCGGTGAACGACTTCAAGGTGTGGAAGCCCAGTTTCTCGTACAGCTGTACCGCGGTGTGGTTGGCGCTGGTCACCGTCAGAGTCAGTTCATGGAATTTGAGTCCGCGGAGCGCATCGCAAGCTGTCAGCATGAGCGCGCGTCCTAGGCCGTGCCCCTGATGGCCCGGCAAGACGCAAAGCTGCGTGGTATGCCCGACGCCCTGGGAAACTTCGCTGGTCAGCACCGCGCCGATCAGGTCGTCGCTGCCCGGCTCATGTAACACAAACGAAGCGCCGGGAACAAACTGGCCGCATCCCGGCAGCAAAATAATATTTTTCAGAAAGCGTAAGGCGCCCGCCTTACTGCGATACTGGTCGTTGATGTCGCCGTCAATGTGATTCGCATAGGCAAGATAGATGAGCTTGGCGCAAGGATCGAAATAACGGTCGTGCCAGCGCGAAAGCCGCAACCCGACGGTGCCGATCGTCGCCTCCTCTTTCATCTTGTATAAATCAAGCAGCATGAATTGCCGGGTGTGCAGCTGAAATCCCTGCGCGGTGAGCGTTTCGTCCACAGGGCCGCCAAAAGGCATGAGCTGCGCTTCGATGCGGGTCAGATGGGGAATCGCGCGCAGGCCGAACAGGAGTTCTTCCAGCAGTTTTCGCGCGATGGCTTCCTGATCGAATTCCGAGGAGACGTACAAGCCGCCGATCAGGCCCTTGTGCTCTTCCAGGACGTAAAAGGTGTAGCCCGAGGCGACACCGTTCTCATAAGCCACGCAGCCGGAAAGCGCATGGGCCTGGAGAAAGCGCTTGATCAGTTCGAGCGCGCCACGGTAATCCCAATGCAATTCGTCGCGCCAGTGCATGGCCTCTTCCTCGAGGAGAGGCTCCAATTGGCGCACTGTGGTTTGCCGCAGATCAACGATTTTCATGAAGGGTCGGGATGCGCACAGCCCCCGCTGCGAGACCCTATCATAGCCCAACAGCGGATGCATTCCCCGCGGCGGCGGGCGGGAAAGATATTCTTGCGACACACGGGGAGGCCCAAGATCCGAGCGGGGGGAAAAATTTGTGTTACGCTGTTTTTGCATGGCAAGGGAATCGTGAGGTCACCCAAAGGGCGCGTTTCTGCGGTCAATACCACGCATGTCCATCCTCTTTGAGCTGCGTTATCCAACCAAGTGGTACACAAAGGTTTTCACGGCGATTGTCGCGGTGGTGTTCTTCGCGGGACTGGCGACGCTGGCGATTGCGGGATTTCTGGTGTACCGGATCGTGAAGCCGCAGCGAACAAGTTCAGAAATCAACGTACAAAGTTTTCCGGGACGGCCGGAGATCGTGGATTTCGACGTGCCGGGAATCGGCAGCCGCGAGGGGTGGTTCTTTCCCGGCTTGCTGAAAGCGCCGACCATCGTTCTTTGCCATGGTTACGGATCGAGCCGCGGAGAGCTGCTCACACTGGTTTCAGCGCTGCAGGACCACCAATACAACGTGTTTGTATTCGATTTTACGGCGCACGGCGCGAACGGCGGAGTGACGACTTTCGGCTATAAGGAAGCCGACGAAGTGCGCGCGGGGTTGAATTATCTGGCCTCACGAAACGACGTGGACCCCGGCAGTTTTGGGCTGTGGGGCTACAACCTGGGGGCGTATTCCATTTTGCGCGAAGCGGAATCGGATAAACGCGTTCACGCGCTTGCGCTTGATTCCGTTTACGATCAGCCGAGCCAGATGGTGAAATACGAAGTGGAGCAGACCGGTCTTGGCGGTTTTCCGTTTATGGTGAGGGCCGCGGAGTTCAGTTTTGAATGGTTGAATTACGATCATCGCGAGGATCCGCCGCTGACCAAAAATATTGGCGCGCTTGCAGGGGTTCCCAAGCTGTTCATCGAAGCCCAGGACGATCCCGAACTGGCCCTCATCACACATCAGATTTTTCTGAAGGCTCCCGATCCGAAAGAAGAAGCGGTCATCCCGCACGGAAATTTCGTGGAGCTTTCCGACGACGACAAGCGCACCTACGAGAACCGCGTTGTGACGTATTTTCTACTGCATCTTCCCGCCACCGGCGGGCTGGGGCACTGAGCCGAAGCTTTCACAGACAATCACGGCGGGATAGGCAACGTAGGCCGGGCATCGAATGCCAGGCGTTCTGAGGCGCTGCATCTCCGGAGGCGAAGTAAATATCCAAGCTGGACCTTCCACGTCCGGGCTCCATTCCGGCAGCTCCTGGTGGAAGCGAAAGTTCAAACTGTACTGAAAAGAGCGCTTGAGTTTAAAGGCGTAAACAGGCTTGCCTGCGAATCTGGCCTGGAGTTGAGGGGTGGTATAGCTCGTAAAGTCCGCGGTGATGCCTTCGTCAAGGGCCCAGCGCGCATCGCCAGTGAGGGACCACGCGAGGCAGACGACAATGGCCAGGACCGTCACGGCAAGCGCCGCGGCGGACCGCCTCAGGATTCCTAAAACGATAACCGAAAGACTGGCAAGTGCGAGTAGAAGAGCGACGAGGTTCAACGGATTCGGAGGAAGATAGTCCGCGGCGAAAGGGATGTGATCGAGAGAGAGTCCAAAGCAAACGACCACCACAATCAAAGTTAAGCCGCAGCCGATGCCGATCCAGCGGTTCTTCTTTGCTTGAGGATTGAAACGGCGGGCGACGCTGGCCGAGAGAAGCAACAGGAACGCCGGCAGAGCAGGCAAAATGTAGCCGGGAAGCTTGGATTTGGAGGCCGAGAAGAACAGGATCGTGAAGGCGCACCAGCATGCCAGGTAAAGAGCGTGGGTATCCGTGCGGAGCGGATTGTTACTCCAGCGCTTTGCAACGTCGCGAAGGAAGACGATCAGAGGAACGATCCAGGGAACTATGGCTAACAAAAAGATAGGGAAGTAGTACCAGAGGGGCTGCAGGTGCTGGAATTCGGGAGTGATGTAGCGCTGGAAATTGTGCTCGATGATGAAGACGTGAAAGAACGCGGGATTGCGCAAGGCGCAGAGGATGTACCAGGGCAGGGCGGTGAGACAGAACGAAGAGATGGCGGCGGGATGAAGAAGGCGAAATGCGTCGCGCCAGCGTTTGGTGAAAATCGCCCAGAAAAAAACGGCGCCGCCGGAAAGAATAATTCCTGCCGGGCCTTTCGCGAGGACGGCTAAGCCAAGGAAAAAACCAAATAAAATCAGGGCGAGCCAAGGCGTGCGCGGAAGGAGCGGAGTTTTTTCGTTGCTCGCGAGTCCCAGAACAAGGGCCGCGCAGACCATCGCAATGGTCAGCATGGCGCTGAAGGGCATGTCCGTTGCGGCGGCGTGGGAAAAGCCGATCATGCCGACGGTGCTGGGCAGGAGAAGCAGCAGCCATCGCGCTGTTTCTGATCCGTAAGTGCGCCAAGCGAGCCAGGCGAGCGCAAGCGTTGCGAAGAGCGCGGAGAGTGCGCTCGGGAGACGCGCCGCCACTTCGCTCACGCCGAACAATTTGAAGCTTGCAGCCGCTTCCCAGTAGTACAGCACCGGCTTTTCGAACCAGGGCTTCCCGTAGAGCCGAGGAGTGACCCAGTCGCCGGTCTCGGCCATGGCCCGCGCCACCCAGGCATAGCGCGGCTCATCCGGCCCGACGAAGCCGATCGCTCCCAGATGGCTGAAATAGCAGACGTACAGCGTGACGACAATCAGCGTGGCCCAGCCAATGCGGGCGAGAAGGGAAGAACTCGAATGAGTGGCTGGCGAAACGCGCGACGCGTCTGATTGTGTCAAGAAAGTCTCTTTCGACCCGAACGTCTAACCGCGAACCTCTAACTTCTAGCATAATGTCCGCCAATGAAGGAATGGCTTGAATATTCGGTAGTGTGGCTGCTGCTGAAGTTTCTGGGAATGTTGCCGAGGCCGGTGGCCCGTGTGCTTGCAACGGGCTTTGTCCGGCTGTTTTTTCTTTTCCTTCCGAAGCTGCGCAGGACGGCGCTGTTCAATCTGCAGATCGCGTTTCCTCAGAAAAATGATGAGCAGCGGCGGGCCATCGTGAAGGGAATGATACGCAGCCTTGCGTGGATGGCGGTGGAGTTCGCGCGCTTTCCCCGCTACAACAAAGCCAACATCAAGGATGTGATCGTTCTCGACGGGCGAGAGAATTTTCTCGCGGGCCAGGAGCTCGGAAAGGGAGTTCTTTTTCTTACTGGCCACATCGGCGCATGGGAACTTTCTTCGTTCGCGTACGCACTCTACGGTTTCCCTCACCACTACATGGCGCGGCCACTCGATCATCCCCGCGTGGATAATCTGGTGAACCGTTACCGCGGCCTTTCCGGGAATCGGCCTATTTTCAAGAATGAATCCGCCCGAGTTACTCTGAAAATTTTGAAGGAATCAGGAACGATCGGAATTCTTGCCGATCAGAACACCATGCGAGATGAAGGAATGTTCGTGGATTTCTTTGGCAAGCCTGCCTGCACGACGACCGGAATCGCACGCGTCGCGCTGCACACCGGAGCAGCCGTGGTTCCCGGCTATGCTTATTGGGACAAGGAAGTTGGCAAGTACCGGCTGCGATTCGAGCCGCCGCTGGAATTGGACCGCACCGGGGACGCGGAGCGTGATGTGTTCGAGAACACGCAGCGCTTTGCCAAAGTGATCGAGGAGATTATCCGCAAGTATCCGGAGCAGTGGGTTTGGGTCCATGCGCGTTGGAAGACTCGGCCGAAAGACGAGCCACCGCTGTACGATTTTCTGTGAGGCAAATATGCATCGCACCGCAAAAGAACTCGCTGAAGCTGTTCAAGCCACGCTCGAAGGCGATCCCGCCCTTGAGTTGTACGGCGTTGCCGCGCCGGAACGCGCCGGATCGCGCGATCTGATTTACGTGGAGTCGGAGAAACACGTTGACCGCGCGGCGGCTTCCGCAGCGTTGTGCGTTGTTGCGCCGCCGGGTCTCGTTTGTGCAGGGAAAACGGTGCTGCGCATCGCGCAGCCCAAAGTTGCGTTCGCCAAGGCGGCGATGCTGTTGCGCGACCGTCCACCCTTAGCCGCGGGAATTCATCAGACGGCAATTATCGCTCCTTTGGCGCGCGTAGGAGCCACGGCGAGCGTCGGCCCCTACGCTGTTGTCGGAGAGGACGCACATATTGGCGAAGGCACGCAGATCGCAGCGCATTGCGTGATCGGCGCTGGATGCTGGATCGGAGAAAACTGCCGCCTGCATCCGCGCGTCACGCTGTATGCCGGAGTACGCCTGGGGAATCGCGTGGAGGTTCACGCCGGAACGGTGATCGGAGCGGATGGATTCGGCTATGCTTACGGCGAAGGACGTTACTGGAAATTTCCACAGGCGGGGATCGTGGAGATTGCGGACGACGTGGAAATCGGAGCAAATGCGACGATTGATCGCGGATCGTTGGATGACACGCGCATCGCGCAAGGAGTGAAGCTTGATAATCTGGTTCACGTCGGACACAACGTGCAGATTGGCGAGCATACTGTTGTGGCGGCGCAAACCGGCATTTCCGGGTCGAGCGTGCTGGGACATCATGTGGTTTTGGGAGGACAGGTGGGGATTGCCGATCGTTGCACTCTGGAGGACGGCGCCATCGCCGGCGCGCAAGCGGGCATTCCCACGGGGAAAACGATTCGCAAGGGGCAGACGGTGTGGGGAACACCGGCGCGGGAGATCGGCAAGTTCAAGGAAGCTTACGCCTGGTATGCGCGGCTCCCGGAACTTGCGGAGCGCATCAAAGAATTAGAGGCGAAACTTGGCGGCTGAAGAGGCGGGAAATCCGGGCTGGCGGATGGTCGTGGTGGGCGGCCACACGCGGAGCATTGGCAAGACGCAGCTGGTCTGCGACATCATTGCCGCTTTGCCGCACGGCGCCTGGATCGCGGGAAAAATCACGCAGTATGGGCACGGCGTATGCGCGCAGAACGGCCACGACTGCGATTGCGCGCCGGACGAGCACGTTTGCGCCATCAGCTGGGAGAGTTCGCGCGATTCCGGCACGGACAGCGCCCGGTTTCTGGCTGCGGGGGCGCGGCGATCGTTCTGGCTGCGCACAAAACAAGGCTATCTCGCGGAAGGGCTGCCGCTTCTGCGCGAAGCTTTTCTTGAAGCGAGCTCAGGGACAGGAGGCAATGTTCCACTGAATGTGATTGTGGAAAGCAATTCGCTCCTGCAGTTTCTCAAACCCTCTCTCTACCTCGCGGTTCTCGATTCCTCAAAGGCCGATTTCAAGGATTCGGCCCGGCTGGTACTGGATCGCGCCGATGCTTACATCTTTCGCCAAGGACTGGAGGATGCTGGCGCCGCCAACCCTCCCTGGAGCGCGGTCCCGGAACGTTTTCTTCGGGAAAAGCCGTCCTTTGTGCAACGCAAAGGTGAGCCGCTTCCGGAGCCGCTTCGGCAGCTTGTCAAGCACAGGCTCGAAACGCAGGTGCAGGCTTCCTGATACGATATATCCAAACAATTGTACAACTTGTCCGTTGACCGTCCTGGGAAACCCGGCGATAATTAGTTAGTACTCGGGCTAAATCTGGGCGTTGCCCGTGTACCTGGTCTAAGGGACCTGCATCAAAGGAGTCGGGGGTGCGCGGAGATGCTTGTCCGCGACAAGACTTCTAAAGGGTGATTTGCTCTGAGGGGAGCAACAATGGCCTCACTCGCCAGAATGGGAGAAGAAACTGCTGTAGCTCCTGCGCCAATCCCGTGGCTGGAGCAGGAATGGTCGCGGAAACTCGCCGAGGCCATTGAGCGGGGTGCGGAACATCTGCTCTCGTTGCAGGATCGCGAAGGATTCTGGCTGGGCGAGCTGGAAGCCGATTCCACTCTCGAATCCGACTACATTTATTACCTGCATGTGATTGGCAAAGCGGAGCGGACTCGGATCGCCAAGCTGGCCAACTACGTCCGACACAAGCAGCTCCCCGACGGCGGATGGAACATCTACCCCGGCGGTCCATCGGAATTAAACGCCACATGCAAGGCTTACTTTGCACTGAAGCTTGCCGGGGACGATCCGGAAACGCTGCACATGGCTAAAGCACGCGAAACGGTGCACCGGCTCGGCGGGCTGGAGCGTACCAATTCTTATGTGCGATTCTATCTTGCGCTGGTCGGAGCGCTGGGCTGGGAGTTGGTTCCCGCGATCCCTCCCGAGCTGATGCTCTTGCCGAATTGGTTCTACATCAACATTTACGAGATGTCGTCATGGACGCGCGGGATTGTGATTCCGATGGCGATTCTCAGTGCCATTCGTCCCGACTGGCGCCTGCCAGAGCGCGCCCGTGTGGACGAGCTTTTCAAGGATGCTTCGCACAAGGATGCGGCTTTCGATTGGAGCAGCCAGCTCATCTCCTGGAAAAATATCTTTCTGGCGCTCGACCGCGCCTTGAAGTTCTATGAAAAGCTGCCGTGGAAGCCGCTGCGCCAGCGGGCCATCCGGGAAGCCAAACAATGGTTGCTCGCGCATATTGAGCGTACCGACGGCCTCGCCGCAATTTACCCGGCGATGATGAATTCCATTTTCGCGCTGATGGCACTGGGGCATGGTCCCGACGATCCTCTGACCTGGCGCGAAATAAAGGAATTCTCGCGGTTCGAAATCGAAGAAGGGGAAACGATCCGACTTCAGCCGTGCGTTTCGCCTGTTTGGGATACCTGTATCGCCATGGTTTCGCTGGAAGAGGTTGGTCTTCCACCCGACCATCCTTCTCTCGTTCGGGCGGTGGATTGGATGCTTTCGAAGCAGGTGCTCGGACCCGGCGACTGGCAAGTGAAGAACAAGGACGCGGAACCGGGCGGCTGGGCGTTCGAGTTTCGCAACGACCACTATCCGGACGTGGACGACACGGCGTTCGTGCTTATGGCGCTGCAACGCGTGAAGTATCCCGACCAGGAACGCATGCAGGCTGCCGTTCGGCGTGGTGTTCAATGGCTGATCAGCATGCAGAACCGCGATGGCGGCTGGGGCGCGTTCGACCGCGACAACAATCGCAAGCTGCTCTGCAACATTCCGTTCGCCGACCACAATGCGATGATTGATCCCTCGACCGCGGACGTAACTGCGCGCGTTCTCGAATGCTTGGGGCGATTCGGCTGGTCCGCCGACCACCCGGTGGTTCGCCGGGGGGTACAGTTTCTCGTGAAGGACCAGTGCTCCGACGGTACCTGGTTCGGGCGCTGGGGCGTGAACTACGTTTACGGCACGAGCGGAGTGCTGCGCGCGCTCGAAACGATTTCACTGACCGCGCAGGATTATTCCCGCCGCGCCGCCTCCTGGCTCAAAGCGGTTCAAAAGCCCGATGGCAGCTTCGGCGAATCCCTGAACAGTTATTACCAGTCCCACGTGAAAGGCCAGGGCAACAGCACGCCTTCGCAGACTGCTTGGGGACTGATCGGGTTGCTTGCGGCGGCGGAGCCGGGCGCTCCCGCCATCGTCAAGGCCGCTTCGTACCTGATCCATCAGCAGAATCAAGATGGTTCCTGGAGCGAGGACGAATTCACGGGCACGGGTTTTCCATGTGTTTTTTACCTGAAATACCACTTGTATCGGAATTCTTTCCCGCTCTATGCCCTGGCGCGCTTTTCGAACGAATCGCGGCAAGCCGAAGAATTCTGCGCCTTCAAATTCCAGCCTGAAGAGTTCCGCCAGCGAAGCGGAGTGTAAGGTCCAGAAATGCAGTTTCCTCTGCGGCTCAGCGCCGATTTAATGCGGGCAAGAGTGTCCAGACATCTTTCTGGCGCGGCCTCGCCGCCCATTTTCCGGCTTTCTCTGCTCGTCGCCCATCCCGCAAGTGGCGCCCGGATCGAGGAGCAATCAGCGGAGTTTGCTTGGCATTCTCCCGGGGAGTGCGTGCGCCTTGCCGAAAGCCAGCGCGCCGCCGTGGTGTGGGTAGGAGGCGTTGAGCCGATGCTGCATCCTGAAATTGGCAAAGTGGCGTCCGCTCTCACCTCATCGGGGCGCCATGTTTTCGTTCACACGAGCGGCGCCGGCTTGCGGATGCGCATTCATGAGTTTGCGCCGGTTTCCCGATTGTTCCTCACGTTTGAGTTTGACGGCATCGAAACCGTCCACGACCGAATTGTGCCGCAGCCGGGCTGTTTCCGCCGCAACCTCGAGGCCATCCGCGCCGCCAAGCTTTCCGGGTTCCTTGTCTGCGCGCACCTCACGGTCACCGGCGAAACGCAGCCTGCGGAAATCGGGCAGCTCTTCGAATTTCTCGACGCGAAGGATGTAGATGGTTTCATCGTTTCTTCCGGCGGAAATCGAAATTCCCCATCTGCACACCTTGCAGTTCAGGAAAAGTTGCTGGAGGTCCAGGCGCTGGTGCGTTGCGGCCGTTGGACGCGGTTCTCGCAGTTGCTCGAATCTTCATACTCGGAACCCGCCCCTGCAGCGGAACGCCAGGAATTAAGCGGCGGGCAGGCGGATGCCTGCGAAGAGAGCGCGTGAGGCCATGGCCACGCTGGTCACCGGTGCGGCAGGATTTCTCGGGAGCCACGTAGCGCGGCAGCTCGTCGCACGCGGAGAGAATGTCCGGGTCCTGCTGCGGCCTTCGAGCAGCAATCGGGCCATCGCCGATCTTCCTCTCGAATATGTCACCGGCGATCTGCGCGATCCACCTTCGCTTGACCGCGCTTTGCAAGGCATTTATCGCGTTTTCCACGTCGCGGCCGATTACCGGTTGTGGGCCAAACGCTCGAAAGATATCTACGATTCGAACGTTGGGGGCACGAAGAATCTTCTCCAAGCGGCGCGACGCGCCGGCGTAGAACAATTTATTTATACCAGCACTGTCGGGACCGTCGCGGTGGACCGCGCCGAGCGTCCCAGCGAAAATACGGAGGCCCAACTCGGCGAAATGATCGGCCACTACAAGCGCTCGAAGTGGCTCGCCGAACAGGAGGTTCTCCGCGCCGCTTCCGATGGGCTCCCCGCGATCATCGCCATGCCTACCACCCCTGTGGGGCCCGGCGACTGGAAGCCTACGCCGACCGGAAAAACGATTCTCGATTTCTTGAACGGCAGAATGCCCGGCTACGTCGAAACGGGCCTGAATTTCGTTGGGGTGGAGGAATGCGCAGCGGGGCATCTGCTCGCCGCGGACAAAGGGAAGATCGGCGAGCGCTATCTACTTGGTGCGGAAAATCTCACGCTCAAGCAGTTTCTGGATACGCTTGCGAACATCACTGGTTTGGCGGCGCCCCGGCTGAAAATTCCGCACGGACTCGCCTTGGGTGTAGCCTATGCGGAGACGGCGTTTTCGCGGCTTCTGGGGCGTGAGCCGCAGATTCCCATTGACGGTGCGAAGATGGCCCAGCACACGATGTTTGTGGATTGCACGAAGGCCCAACGCGAACTCGGCTTTCAGCCGGGACCGGTGGCCGCGGCGCTGGAGCGCGCCGTCCGGTGGTATGAAGACAACGGTTACATCGCCCCGCGCCGCGCGAAGAAACTCATGCATGCGAACGCGGCTTGAATGCGCATCCTGGTCACATTCGCGGTTGATGCCGAATTCGCCCCGTGGCGAAAGCTACGCGAGTTCGAGAAGTTTTCCAGGAGCGGTATACATTATTTTTTGTCGAGGTTTGACCGCGCAGAGATCGGCGTCCTGCTCACGGGAGTAGGATGCAAGAAGGCCTGGGTCGAGTCGACAAAAGTGATTTGGGACTGCGACGTGGATTTGTGCATCTCCAGCGGTCTGGCGGGCGCTCTGCGCAAAGATCACTGCCTCGGTGAGATTCTCGTGGCGGAAAAGGTCCTAGCGTCAAAGTGGGACAAGGTGATTGAGTGCAGCCCGTCGCTGGTTGAAGCTGCGACGTCTCACGGGGCGAAGAAAGTTTCCTCCTTCTACACGGCGGATCGGGTGATTCTCGATTCAAAAGAAAAGCGAAAGTTGGGCGCGGTTTCCGATGCCGTAGAGATGGAGAGCGGAGAGATTCTGCTGGAAGCTGCCGCCTTCGGCGCGGAGGTCGTGGCCATTCGCGCCATCAGCGATACGGCAGATGAGGATCTGCCCATAGACTTCAATAAGGTAACCAGCGAGCTGGGAGATGTCAGCGTGAGGCGCGTTTTGGGAGAAATTGCATCGGCGCCCAGCTCCATACCCTCGCTTGTGCGTTTCGGCAGGCAGAGCCGAACTGCGGCGAACGGCTTGGCGCGGTTCCTTGAAAGGTACGTGCTCGGCCTGGTGCGTGAAATTCCCGCTTCTGCGTCCGCGGGAGCGCTGACGAGATGAGCTCCACGCGCACCATATCTGAATCAGTCCTGACGCTTGGTCCGATCCCCAAGACGATGAGAGCCGGCGTATACCGCGAAAAGGGAATTGTGCGCGTCGAAGAGGTTCCAGTCCCCGAAGTCGGTCCGGGCGAGGTACTCATTAAAGTTGCGGCTTGCGGAATCTGCGGTACGGATATCAAGAAGATTTTTCAGCGCTACGTCGAGCCTCCTCAGATCCTCGGCCACGAGCTCGCCGGAACCGTCGTGGCTGTCGGCTCCGGAGCTATGAAATTTCAGCCTGGCGACCGGGTAATGAGCTTTCACCACGTTCCGTGCGGCAAATGCTTCTATTGCGAGCGCCGCGGCTTTTCCCAGTGCAAGCAGTACAAAACCACTGGCTTGACCGCGGGGTTCACTCCCAACGGCGGAGGCTTTGGCGAATACGTCAAAGCGATGCCGTGGGTCGCCGAACGAGGGATCATTCCTCTTCCAGACAACGTTTCGTTCGAGGAGGCCACGTTTATCGAGCCTATCAACACCATTCTGAAGGCTGTCCAGAAGGCCCGCGTGGCAGTCGGAGAGAACGTTCTTGTCATTGGCTGTGGCCCCATCGGACTCCAGCTTCTGATGGTCGCCAAGCTCCAGGGCGGGCGCCTCTACACCAGTGATCCCATGCCCGAGCGCCGCGCCAAGAGCCTTACGCTTGGCGCCGTAGAGTCTTTTGACCCGACAAGTGGTAAGCTTGTGCAAGACGTGAAAGTTCGAACTGAGGGTCGGGGGGCGGATGCGGTCCTGGTAGCCGTTGCCCATCCCCCGGTGGTGGAGGAAGCTTTGGCAACTGTCCGTCCCGGCGGACGCGTTCTGCTATTTGCTGCCAACGACCCCGTCACTCGGATCGAATTTCCAGCCGCTGCCGTGGGCATTGACGAAAAAGAAATTTTGGGCAGCTATAGCGCCGCTCAGGACATCCAAGAAGAGGCGGCTGATCTGGTGCTGTCCAAGAAACTCCCCGTGATGGACATCGTCACGCACCGCTTTCCCTTGGCTAAGATTCAGGAAGCGCTGGAACTTGCGGTTCGGCCTACTGCGGAATCGCTGAAAATTTTGATCAGCCACGTATGAAAATGCCGGGAACAAAAAAGATCGAAGAGGCCATCGGCGAGGTCGTATCCCTTGCCCGGCGGGTTCTGCCCGCAAAGATGACCGCCGCCGTACTTTACGGCAGCGAGGATCTGCGCGTGGAACAGATTGATGTTCCCTCTCTTGCTGCGGATGAAGTGCTACTGCGTGTGCGTCTGGCTCTGACCGACGGCACTGACCTGAAAGTTTGGAAGCGCGGCTATCACGCGAAAATGATCCAGCCGCCCGCGGTGTTCGGCCATGAAGTCGTGGGCGAGATCGTCTCTGTGGGCAAACGAGTGGATGCCCGCTGGCGGTTTGGCACGCGTGTTGTCGCCGCCAATTCCGCCCCTTGCCTGCGCTGCTATAACTGCCGCCGCGGCCAGGAGAATCTTTGCGAAGATCTGCTGTTCAACAATGGCGCTTACGCCGAGTACATGCGCATTCCCGGCCGGATCGTCATGGAGAATATGCTCGAGGTGCCGCATTCGGTGGACGATCGAAGCGCCGCGTTGGTCGAGCCCCTCGCCTGTGTTCTGCGCGGTATCCATGAAATGGAGCTGCGCACCGGAGACACTGTCGCGGTAATCGGCTGCGGCCCGATCGGCCTGAAGTTTGTTCGGATGCTCTCGCGCAGGGGAGTTCGCGTGATTGCACTCGCCCGCCGCGACGCACCGCTGGACGTCGCGCGCAAGCTTGGGGCTACGGCCACGATCAACGTGAGCGATTCGCCCGACGTGATCGCGGAGGTGAAAGCCCTCACCGACAATGGCCGCGGGCCGGACGCGGTCGTGGAAGCCGCTGGAAATCCCGCCACGTGGACTCTCGCGCTCGGCATGGTTCGCCGTGGAGGAGTGGTCAATTTCTTCAGCGGCCTGCCTTCGGCGATTAAAGTCGAAGTCGAGCCGGCTACGATTCACTATTCGGAAATCAAGATTATTTCGCCGTTCCACCATACTCCGCGTTTCATCCGCGAAGCGCTGGAAGCTGTGCGCCGAGGCGATTTGTCTGCACAGGATTTTGTCACCGAGGAAATCAGCCTGGCGGATCTGCCGAAGGCTTTCGCGCGCATGAAGTCGCGCAGCGGCGAGATCAAGCTCGCCGTCCGGCCGTGAGCGTTGTAACGCGCGGCCATTCCATTTGCCGTTCCGAACCCGCGTCGCCGGCGAGGAGTCTGCTTTTCCCGTTCGGTGATGCGAAAATAGACTGAGCCATGCTTCGCCCAGGTGAACTCGAGATCGCCCGGAATCTGCCTCCCGCAGGTTGCTCCCCGCAGACCGCGCAGCAATACACGCACTGGCTTGCGACGCACCACTACGAAAATTTCAATGTCGTTTCCTGGCTGCTGCCCAAAAGCCTGCACCAGCATTTCTACAATCTTTATGCCTACTGCCGCTGGGCCGACGACCTCGGCGACGAAATTCCTGAAACTCTGCGCGCCCTCGAACTGCTCGATTGGTGGGAGCGCGAACTCGATCTCTGCTACAAGGGCAAGCCTTCGCATCCTGTTTTCGTCGCCCTTCGCGAGACGATCCTGGCAAAAGACATTCCCCGGCAGCCCTTCGCCGATCTGCTCAAGGCTTTTCGCCAGGACCAGAGGGTCAAGCGCTATGCCACGTGGGATTCGGTTCTGGGCTATTGTATCTATTCCGCGAATCCCGTTGGGCACCTCGTTCTCTATCTCTGTGGGTACCGCGACGAAGAGCGCCAGCAACTTTCCGATGCCACATGCACTGCGCTACAACTCGCGAATTTCTGGCAGGACGTCGCGCGCGACCTCGAAAAAGGCCGCATCTACATCCCGCTGGATGTCGCCGCGGCGCATGAGGTCGCAGAAAAAGAGATCGTGGAGCATCGCTTCAGCGACCGATACGTCGCCCTGATGAAGGACCTGATTGCGCGGACGCGCGTACTTTTTGAGGAAGGCCTCCCGCTCGCACAACTGGTGGAAGGCAGGCTGCGCGTGGACATTGCAATGTTCAGCCGCGGCGGGATTGCGGTATTGGATGCGATTGAAGATATGGGCTACGACACGCTCAATCACCGGCCCTCCATCAGCAAAGGCAAGCAAGCCCTTCTCCTCGCGCGCGTTCTTCTGGGACAGGCTTTCAAGCCCTTTCCCGGTCCGCAGGCGAGTGCCCCGCCGCTTGCTAGAGATCCAACCGTTTCCGGCTCCGAGTGGCCTACGACGGCTTCCTACGACGAATGCCACCGGATAGCGCGCGAGGCGAACAGCAATTTCTATTACGCTTTTTTTCTTCTTCCCAAACACAAGCGCGACGGGATCTTTGCGTTGTATGCCTTCATGCGCCTAATTGACGACGTTTCCGACGAAAGCGGCGATCTGGCAGGCAAGCAGCGCGGCCTTGCACGATGGCGCGCCGCACTCGACGAAGCGATCACTGGTCAGTCGCAGATTTTCGATGGCAACACCGTCAAGCCGCTCTCGAGAAATTTTCTCGAAGGCGAACGCGAAGTGCTACCGGCTCTTGTGGATACCATGCGGCGCTTCCGCATGCCCGCGCGTTATCTCCATGATCTTATTTCCGGCGCGGAGATGGACCTCACCGTGGATTCGTATCCCACCTTCGACCGGCTGCGCGAATATTGCTACCGCGTTGCCGGTACCGTTGGCCTCACCTGCACCCACATTTTCGGCTTCCGCGATCCGCGCGCGCTCGATCTCGCCGAAAAACTGGGCATCGCCTTCCAGCTTACCAACATCATTCGCGACGTTCACGATGACTACAAACTCGGCCGAGTGTATCTTCCCGAAGAGGATCTCGCGCGCTACAACGTTGTTGCCGAGGACTTCGGCGGCAGCGAAGCCACGCTCGGCATTCGCGAACTCCTTCGCTTCGAAGCCGCACGTGCGTGGCAATTCTACGAGGAAGGCGCGGCCCTTTTCGATCTTATCGGGCCTGATAGCCGTGCCGCGCTCTGGCTGCTCGCGCATACGTACAGCGCGCTCCTTGCACGCATCGAATCACTCGATTTTGCCGTTTTCGGCGAACGAGTTCGCCTTGGCAAAGCGGAAAAAATGATTTTCATGGCCCGGGCTCGCTTTGGGCGTATCTCCCAGGAAAATGTCCTCGAAAAACGTGATCGTGATCGGCGGCGGGCTGGCGGGCCTGGCGGCCGGCGTCGCGCTGGCTGACTCCGGCTGGCGGGTCCGGCTGTTCGAACAGCGCCCCTACCTCGGCGGCCGCGCAACTTCCTACGTCTTGCCCAACGGCGAGCACGTGGACAATTGCCAGCACGTTACACTTGGCTGCTGTACCAATCTCGCGGATTTTTACGGCCGCGTCGGCTCCGCGGAAAAAATCAGGTTTTTCGACCGGCTTCTTTTTCTCGATCCGCAGGGCCGCACCGGCGCCATGCGGGCTGGCATTTTCCCCGCGCCGTTTCACATGCTGGGATCGTTTCTCACTTTTGCGCCACTCTCTTTCGCTGACAAACTTTCCATTGCACGGGCGATGCTGGCGATCGTCCGTTCCGCTCGCCGGGTTCCGGAACTGAAGAACGACCCGCCCCTTTCCATGCTCGACTGGCTCCGGCTCAAGAAGCAGACCCCGCGAGGCATCGAGCGTTTCTGGCGCGTCGTGCTCGTCAGTGCGCTGGATGAAGAGCTCGATCGCACCGATGCCCGCTTTGGGATTGATGTTTTCTGGAAAGCGTTTCTTTCGAACCGAACTGGCTACCGCATGGGTGTGCCTACGGTTCCGCTCGCGGAGCTCTACGATGGTTGCCGCGTTGCCATCGAGCAGAAGGGCGGGGAAGTCATCCTGCGCTCGCCCGTTCGCGAGCTATGCTTTGCGGACGACGCGCTGGCAGCAGTGCAGTTCGATGGCGGGCGCGAGGAAATCGCGGACGCCTTTGTACTGGCCATTCCTCACACGTCGCTCGACGAACTTCTTCCCGAGAGGACCAAGCGTTCAAATCCAGCGCTTGCAAATCTGGACAAGATCAAGGTCTCGCCGATCACGGGCGTGCATTTGTGGTTTGACCGCCCGGTGATGACCGAACCGTTCGTCACCCTCCTCGACACCACGACGCAGTGGATCTTCAACAAATCGCTACTCTACGCTTTGAACGATGCCCCCGCGAATGTTTCGCCGCAATACTTGCAACTCGTGATCAGCGCTTCCTACGATTTGCTGAAGAAATCGCGCGAGGAGATCATCGAGCTTTGTCTCCAGGAAATTCGCCAGGCGCTCCCCGCGGCGCGCGAAGCCCAGCTCGTCAAGGCCACGGTCATTAAGGAGGCGGCGGCGACATTTTCTCCGGGGCCGGGCGTGGACCGTTGGCGTCCCGCGCAGGAAACGACAATCCGGCGCCTGTTTCTTGCCGGCGACTGGACGCAAACCGGCTGGCCCGCGACGATGGAGGGTGCCGTCCGCAGCGGCTACCTCGCAGCGGAAGCTGTCCTCCGGACAGCTGGCACCCCGCACACCATTCTTCAGCCCGATCTAGCCCTTGACGGCCTCGTCCGCTGGTTCACGTAAAGAAATTTCCACAGCACTGTTCCATTTTCGGACCGAGACGATCCGGTTGTCTGTTGTAGGATCACTTTCGCAATCCGCGGAACGTTTTTTCAAGGAGATACAAACGACTTGGCGCTTGGGGTTTTAGCGTCGTCCCGGCTGAGTCGGTCACGCTATGCTCATCTCATGCGCTGCATCCACGCTAGTTTCCAACGCCATCTCCCGAATTCTCGGCCGTGCTTTTCTGCTGACATTCCTCGCTTTTGCCTTTCTGTTTTTTGCGTGGACTTTGCCCGCAAAAGACGCGGCGCAAACAAAAGAAATCACGCTTCTCTATTCGAACGACTTTCACGCAGCCGTTGAACCTGTCACCGCTACCTGGCTGGTTGACCGCCCTAAAATTGGCGGCGCCCTCGATTTCGCCGCATGGATTTCCATGCTTCGGCGCACGGAACCGAACGCATTTCTCTTCGATAGCGGCGATCTCTACACCGGGCAGTCCATTTCGTTTCTGACGCGCGGCCAGGCGCTTGTGGACATCTGGAAGGCGATCGGTTTCGACGCCACTTGCCTCGGCAATCATGAATTCGATTACGGCATTGACGGCGCCCTGCGCTATGTCCGCGAGGAGCCATTTCCTGTTCTCTCCGCTAATCTCTTCCGTAAATCGTCGGGTGCTCCATTCGCCAAACCCTTCGCTATCGTCGAGAGAAACGGGATCAAGATCGCCGTCATCGGCATCTTTGGCCCGGAAATCAAGTTCACAACCACGATCTCGACCTGGGACACTCTGGAAGCGCGTGATCCCGTGCCGATCCTTCGTGAACTCGTGCCGCAACTTCGAAAGCAGGCGGATCTCATCATCGTTCTTGCCCATGAAGGGCTTCCCGGCCCCATGCAATCCGATGCCGAGGCTCATCCAGAGATCCAGCGCAACTTCGACACCGACAAAGCCCTGGTCGCTGCCGTACCGGGCATAGATGTGCTGATCAGCGGCCATGCGCATCGCGGTATCGAAGTCCCTTGGGTCAGCCCGGCCACAGGCACGATCGTCGTCCAGACCTACGGTCTGAGTACCACAATCGGCGTCCTCCGGCTGACCGTCAACGTTGCTGAACATCGCGTCATCGCACACCGGGGCGCGCTTGTCCGCGTCATGGACGGCGTTTTTTCTCCACCCCCGAATGTCGCCGCTGTGGTTACTTCGTGGGAAGAAAAAGCCGAGGCGGAAGGCCGCAAGCCAATCGGCGAGGCTGCAGTTCCATTCACCCGTGATTACAACGCAGAATCTCTCATCGGAGCTCTGGTAACCGACGCCATGCTCTCGCAAACCGGGGCGGAAATGGCTTTCGAAAACGCCGGAGGGATTCGTGGCGATCTTCCTCGTGGCATACTTACGAGGAGTGACGCAATCTCAGCGCTACCTTTCATGAACACCGCAGTCGAAATGGAGCTTAGTGGCGCGGACATCCGTTCGGCCCTCGAGCAATCGCTCACGCTCGATGCCGGCATGCTCCAGGTGGCCGGGTTAAATGCAACGTATGACTTGAGTCAAATGGCCGGTCACCGGCTGGTTTCCGTAACTGTAGGCGGAAAACCTCTTCAAGATGACCGCACGTACAAGATCGTCGTAAGCAGCTTTGTGGCGCATGGCGGGGATCACTACGAAAGTTTCCGGCACGGAAAGAACGTTCACGACACGGGTGAATTACTTTGCGACGTCCTGACGGATTACGCCCGCAAAGTGCACACGCTCACGGCCAATCCCGCGGGCCGCATGGAACAGGTCGTCCAATAATCTGGCTCAGGCCCCGCGTTCGAGATTCTCTGCGCGATTCTTGATCTGCGTTCAACGTTCTCCGATGCCTTGAAAATATCCCGCGCATCTCTCCTGCGTGGTCAATTCTTCCCCGGCGTGGTCCAGGGTGCCGTATTCCTTCTGAAAATCCTTCAGAAATTGTTCATATTCCCCGCGCGACTCCCAAAAATCCATGGTTACATAGATCCACGGCCGGCCTGCGTCCCGCAGCAGCCGAGTCCCTTTGTAGGCCCGGCTATGCCGGAAGAGCCTGACCCAGTCGCCTTCCGGGCCGTGCAGCTTTTCAAACCGGGCTTCGCTTCCGGGCTTGACTTCGTGCTCCCACAGCGCTACAAACAATGTTGTCCCATCTCCTGCGCTCGGGCGCTGGCGATTCCGCAAACCCCAGGGAAGTAGCTGTAGCCGCCCCGAGTGTAGCAACCCGATTGGATACAAACCAGAGTGCAGTGCGGATCAGTGTGTATCTCCAGGTTCTTGCTGTGGCAGCCCTTGCTGGCTGACTCAGTCGTTCTCCGCCTGCTCATTTACGGAGGTCTCCGTGGATCGTAAGTATGGCCATCGCGGTTATCGCGATACCGAAAAAGGAGAAAAGAAGGAGCGGCCACACGATCGCAAGCCGCCGCAGGGCGGTCCCCGCGGGATGAACGATCATCTGGGGCCCCGAACCCCGCGCATGGTTGGCACCGTGACACGAGCCCGCTGTTCCAATTGCGGCGCCGTCCTCGCTCCGGGTTTCGATCCCAACGGAAAGTGTCCCAAGTGCGGCTTCGAACTTCATTGCTGCAAACAGTGCCGTTTTTTCGATAGCGGCGCCCAGTTTGAGTGCACCCAGCCTATCCCCGAGCGCATCTCTCCCAAGGACGCCAAGAACAATTGCACCTTCTACGAATTCCGAACGACCGTCGAAAAGGACACCGCGCCTACTTCTTACTCTCAGCCCGCGCAGATTCAGCCGGAGGTTTCGCCCTCGCGGCCCATGGACGCCCGCCAGGCCTTCGACAACCTCTTCAAGAAATAACCTTCGCAAGCTCTCATGCGTCCTGCATAAGGGCGAGCTTCAGTCCTCCGGTTCTTTCTGCTTCCTGCCCGGCCGCGGCGCAATCGCGTAATTCAGTTGCACCAGCACGATCGTCCCGATGCTCCAGTACGTACTTATCAGGCACAGCAGTGCCCCACAAGCATAGAGCGATTGCGCAATCACGATCCGTCTGCAAATCGCCGCGGGCACATCCTCTGGCATATCGCTCTTCGCCAACCCTTTGCGGGTTACATGCCCCCAGCTCCAATAGAGCAACACGCCGGAGGCAAGAATGTTGACCCAGTACTCGAGCAGCGCCACGCGCAATTGCATGTATTCCCCCAGCAGCGAGGTGGAGAAGGGCATGAGCGTCACGGAAAGCAAGAATGTCAGGTGAATCCAGGTCAGGTCGCGATCCGTTTTCTCCAGGTGATTCAGCTGCGTCTGCTGGCCCACCCAGAAAATCCCCAGAGTGAGGAAGCTCATCATCCATATCAGCAGACGTGGCGCCATGTGCACCAGCGCCGTTGATAGATCATGCTCGCTGTGGATCGATTCTCTCGCTGGCACGCGAAGATCGAGCACCAGCAGGGTCATGGCAATCGCAAACACGCCGTCGCTCAGAGCCGCCAGGCGCTCCGCGTTCTGGCCCGCAATCACGTTGTAGGCGAATTTCACTTTCGCTTGGCTAGGCTTCCCGCTTCTTCTTGCTCGGCCACGGCACGAGCATGGAGACGCCGCTTCGGTAAATCCGGTAACTCTCGCCGTGGAATGTGATCAGGTCCTTTTCCTCGAACCGAATCGCCAGCAGAATGTACCCGGTGCACATCACCGCAAAGAAAAGATGCCCCAGCGTCATGTGTGGCGCGCTCCAAAAGGCCACCACAAAACCGAGATAAATGGGATGCCGCACAATGCGATAAGCCCCCGGAGTGGCGAACTTCGGCGGCTCGTACTCTTTCTTGCTCCAATATCTCCACACTTGCTGCAATCCGAATAGGTCATAGTGGTTGATCAAGAACGTGGAAACCAGCAACAGGAGCCAGCCCAGCCAGAAGAGCGCTTGGAATATGGCCACCCACGGCTGCGAGACGACGCTCCAGATCGTATGCGCCATCGGCTGCCAGAATTCCACCACCGCTAGCAGCAAGAGGCTCGCAGCCAGCACATAGGTGCTCCGCTCGAGGGGTTGCGGCACCATCTTCGTCCAGGCGCGCTTGAATCCCTGCCGCGCCATCACGCTGTGCTGCATGGCGAAAAGTCCCAAAAGCGCAGCGTCAATCAAGAAAGCCATGCCGAGTGGAGATTTCTCCGGCAAGGCATCCATCGTCCACACAAACCAGATGGCTCGAAGAAATACCCCTAGGAAAAAGAGATAACAAAGGATTCCGTACAGCAAGCCTAGGGCACGTTTCATGACCGTCTCCACTCAGAAGACCGCTATTTCCCTGCGCCTAAAGCAGTCGAGATGCCCAGAGCCTAATTCGCGCCGCACCGCGAGTCAAGAAGCCCGTCGCCAGTCCATGGTCTCTTTTTCATGTGGGAATTCCCGGCGCATGAGGTACATTCATTTGCAATTTCGGGACCCCCAGATTCTGGACGTCCTTAGAAACAGGTCAAGGACATGAGCGCGACGCAAGGCGCCCGCCCGAGCGGGCATCCGCGATCTTTCTTCAAAAGCTTTTGGGCCCTTCTCGCCGGCTTTCTCATGGTAGTGCTTCTCTCGATTGGCACGGACTTGGCATTGCATTTCGCGGGAGTGCTCCCCGCGCTCGAGGGAACGATGAGCAACTCACTTTTCGTGCTGGTCACCATCTATCGCGTGATTTACGGCATACTCGGCGGTTACATCACTGCCCGTCTTGCGCCTTTTGGACCAATGGGCCACGCGCTAGTCGGCGGTGTGATTGGCTTGATCCTGAATATCGTCGGGGCGGTGGCCACCTGGAACCATCTTCCATCCATGGGACCGCACTGGTATCCGGTAGCTCTCACTTTGACAGCAATGCCGTGCGCCTGGCTTGGCGGCAAACTGAGGTTGATGCAAATGGTTCCGCGATCTTAGGCTGTTTCGCCGCCCGCGAATACGGCAGATGCTTCGAGAGTGGTCTGCGCACAACCTAGAGAGGCGGTCCTGAACGACTTTGCCGGATTCTCTCTTCTGTGTCTCTAGCTGGAGTCAACACTCGAGGCTATACTCTCGCCGCGAAAGGATGTGGGAGTGCTTCCTCGCAGATTCGGTGTGTGGCTTTTTCTGGGTCTTGCCGCGATTGTCGCAGCCGCGGCGCTACTGGCGCCCCGGACCGATCTTCCGGTCTCCTATCACCATTTCGCCGATACACGCACCTGGCTGGGCGTTCCGAATTTCGGGGATGTCGCTTCGAATCTCCTCTTTCTTGTGGCGGGAGCGTGGGGACTCTTTTTCCTGGCGAGCGATTTGAGCCAAACGCGATTCGTAGATCGGCGCGAGAAATGGCCTTACGTTTTCGTTTTTATCGGTCTCATCTGGACCGCATTCGGCTCCTCTTACTATCACCTTGCGCCCGACAATCAGCGCCTGGTGTGGGACCGGCTGCCCATGATCTTCGTCTTCATGCCATTCGTTGCTGCCCTCATCGCAGAGCGCGTCAATGTGCGTATCGGGCTGTGGGCTTTGCCCATCCTTACTGCGATCGGCGTGGCGAGCGTTCTGCAGTGGCACGAATCCGTATTGCATGGCGTGGCAGACATCCGCTTCTACGCCGCGGTTCAGGCTTTTGCGGGCCTTGCCGTGCTCGCCGCGCTCTTCCTTCCTCCTCGCTACACTCGCAACTCGGATCTGGCCTGGATTGCCGCTTTCTATGTAGTAGCGAAGATTTTTGAGCTGGCTGACCGTCAGATCTATTCGTGGGGTTACCTCGTCAGCGGCCACACCCTAAAACACCTTGCCGCCGGCGCCGCCGGACTCTGGATTCTCCGGATGCTGCAAAAGCGCCGGGCTCTCCCGCAGCCACTTCTGCAATCAAATACGATTTCGAACTAGGCACGAATGGAATCAGAGCGAAAATCGCGCCTCACTGAACTCGGATCATGGTGGGTTTGTTGAACAAGCATCCGCTCTCACCGATGACGAGGAAGGACATCACTCCACAGTACGCGCCTCCGTGTCCGGTGATGAGGCCGAGACCCCGGGTGCTGCTCGGAACTCGAAAAACACGTGACGTGCGGACGGATCCTCCCGGCTGAAGCAAAACGTCCAGCGGCACAGCGGAGGGGTCCGCATCGGGAGAATAGCGCGTGCCTCGATCATCAATCAGAAAGACCCAAGCTCCACGAGCGCGCTGGGAAACACGTCTTGCCCGGCTGAAAACGCGCAGGTCAACACGATACGATAGGCCAAGTTGGTCGGGCGTCCGGTTCAGGTGTTCGACGGTCAGACACCAATCATCAAAACACCAGGGTTCGCCCACCTGCAGCACGCGCTGGGGCCTCAGGTATGCAACTCCGATTCCAGCCAGGATGTAGAGAAGGGCGGCGGCGGCGCAGTACACGAGAATCTTCATACTCAGTGCGCGGTGTCCTCGAATCGCCAGGGCAGCAGCGACGGCAAGGGTCAGAGCTGTCGTGGCGACCGCAAGGAGGAAGATCAGGTCGAAAATCGTCATCGGTAAATGTTCTCCAGAATCTTTACCGTACAAAGTACATTGTACAACAGAACTCGCCGTCTTCCCATCCAGCGGCTTCGCCATACGGCGCCTTGCCTCGAATCTCGCCGAAGCGCGCGTGCTATACTCACTAAATCGTGCTCCACATCGCCGCTCGTCCGCGCTCTTCCGCTCTCGCGCCGTTCATCGCTGCTTTCCATTACAACGAAGGCAAGCTTCCTGATGCCGTCGAGCGCATTCTTCCGAACGGCCAAGCGCACCTCATGGTCAATCTGGAAGAGGACCAGTTTCGAACTTACAGCGGACCGGATTGTTCCTCGATTCACAGGATGCGCGGAGCGGTGCTGGCGGGTCCGCACGGACGGTCTACGGCCATTGACACTCGCGAACAGCGGCGGCTCGTCGCCATCGAATTCAAGATCGGCGGCGCGGCGGCTTTCTTTTCCATGCCACTCAGCCAGGTTAATGACCAAGCTGTCGAACTCGGCGATCTCTGGCCAGGCGATGGCTGCCTGCTCCGCGAGCGCTTGTGCGAGGCGCGGACTCCGGCGGACAAATTCAGCGTCCTCGAAATCGTACTCCTTGAGCATTTCCTCCGCCCCTGGGATCCAGCGATGAGAGCCGCCATTTTCTTCCTGGAGCGCGGCCTGTCCGTCGCGGAGGCGGCTTCGCGCACCGGCCTTTTGCCCAAAACATTTCTCCGCCGCTTTTGCGCCCAGACTGGCCTTCCGCCGAAACGTCTTTCCCGCGTCCGGCGGCTCCAGCGCATCGTGCGCTCGCTTCCGGCTTCCGCAGCGGCTGACTGGTGCATGATCGCGGCCGCGCACGGCTACGCGGACCAAGCTCACTTCATCCATGATTTTCGCGAACTCGCCGGAATGACGCCGACCGCGTATCGCCCGTCTTCTCCTAAGCAGCGCAATCACGTCCCCGTCGTGCAGCGCGCAGTCTGACCCTTTTCTACAATACAGGCTCGCGGCAATTCGCTATCTTCGACTGCGAAATTCTGTTGTCGGATAAGACCTGCGCAATCCGGATGGGGAGGGGAATCCAGTGATCTCGAATCGTTCCGTGCCCACGGATGTCTTGCTGCCCCACGTCATCGTTCAGGACGTGGAGGCGGCGATCAACTGGTACAGCAAGGCTTTCGGTTTCTCCGAGCATTATCGCTACGGCGATCCACTAAGCGGCGCACAGATCCATTTGGGAAATGCCTGGATCATGCTCAACCGCGCGAGCAACAACCGCGAAACCCCAGGGAAAATCGGCTATGGCACACAGAGCCTGACCGTGTTCGTAGAAGACATCGCCGCTCATTTCCAAACGGCGAAATCCGCCGGCGCC
>DATJAD010000175.1:0-11956 GCA_035516615.1 Candidatus Acidiferrum sp. | reverse complement strand
TATGGCGGAGAGGGTGGGATTCGAACCCACGGTACGGTTTCCCGCACGCTCGCTTTCGAGGCGAGTACTTTAAACCGCTCAGTCACCTCTCCGCGGCCGTTACAAACCCAATCGTAGCAAGGGTTGCTAATTCCGGCAATGACCCTCGCCAACAGGAAGGTTACCTGCGGCTAGCGAAGAAGGATTGGAGAACGGCTGCACAATCAGCAGCCAGGACCCCGGACACGACGTCCACCTGATGATTGAGACTGGGATTGCTGAGAACTTCGAAACAGGAACGAGCCGCGCCGCCTTTCGGATCGTCGGCTCCATAAATTAAACGCGCAATGCGCGCTTGAATCATCGCGCCGGCACACATGCTGCAAGGCTCGATCGTGACATACAGGGTCGTGTCCGCGAGCCGGTAGTTTTCGAGCAGGCGCGCAGCTTCGCGAAGGACGATGATTTCCGCGTGGGCCGTGGGGTCGCAATCGCGGATCGTGCGGTTGCCAGAACGCGCGAGAATTTTGCCTTCGCTCACGATTACAGCGCCGACTGGGACTTCGCCGGCCGCCGCGGCGGACTGAGCCTCCTCGAGCGCAAGGCGCATGAATTGGACGTCAGGATCCATCAAAAAGCAGAGCATAGCACGCAGAGCTAAAGAAAAATGGACCAACTACGAAAGGGTTGAGGGAAGGAAGAGCCGGCCAGGAACAAAAAGCTCAGAACGAGACGGCAAAGCGAATGCTCTTCTCCGGTTGCTTGACAATTGCGCAGCCGCGAAACAAACTACGCGCATGCTCTTCGAATCTGTTTGCTTGACGCAAATCGCACTTGCTGCACGCGTTCGCGCGCTTCTGCCGAGCCGCCGAAAATCTCCCAGATCTACGCAAGAAGCCTGAATGGAACTCCGCAAAGATCCCATCACGCAAAGCTGGATCATACTTGGCCAGCGGGAAGTCGGCACTGAATCCGCCGCGGATTGCCCATTCGACCCCAAAACGATCGCGAACCTAAAACCCATCTTCAGTTGGCCTTCCGAAGGGCCATGGCAAGTGCGCGTCGTGCCCCACCCAGAACCGTTGTACCGCGTCGAGTTGGATCCTGAACGCGTGGCCGAGGGCATGTACGACAAAATGGGGCCGCTCGGCGCGCATGAAATCGTCGTGGAAACTCCCGAACACGAAAAACACTTTTCTCAGCTTAGCGACGAAGAAATCGAGCGCGTTTTGTCAGTTTGGGCCGCCCGCATTGCCGATTTAAAGAAGGACGCGCGTTTCAAGTATGTCAGCGTGTTCAAGAACCAGGGTGTGCTGGCCGGTGAGGAATGGGCGCATGCGCACTCCCAGGTCGCGGCGACCATATTTGTCCCGCGCCGCCTGAAGTACGAGCTGCATGCGGCCCACGACTGGTTCAAGGGCAAGGAGCGCTGCATCTTTTGCGACGTCGTCCGTCAGGAAGAGAAACAAGGAAAACGGATCGTAGATGTGCAGGGGGACTACTACGCGCTATGCCCTTACGCGTCGCGCGTACCTTACGAAGTGTGGGTCATGCACCGCAAGCACAATCACGTGTTCGAGCAGCCGCGGCCTGGCGCGAACCGCCGCCAACTCGCTGCGCTCCTTGGGCGGGTCATACGCCGCCTGGAAAAGATTGCCCCCGCCTATCACCTTGTGGTGCATACCGCGCCGAACACCAAAAGCAAGAAAGGCGAGCTGGCCGGCTATTGGAAAACCCTGGCCGACGACTATCACTGGCATATTGAAATCATGCCGATCGTCGAAAAACGCAGCAAGTCGTACAGCATCAAGGAAGTTTACTTCAACGCGGAGTTGCCGGAAACGGCCGCGGCGCAGTTACGAGGATTGGATCCCAACTCCTAGAGAAGATTGTTGCTGTTGCAAAACTCTTGCTTCTGACCTGCATTTTTTTAAAGATGCCTTCCAAAGCAACAAGAGAATAAATATTCATAAATATATCTAACTAGGAAGCATGGCAATCCGGCATCCTTCGCCGCAGCTTCGCAAAGCAATCTCGAAACTGGCCCTTCGTACAGGCCAACGCAATCGGTAGTGGAGACTCGTGCATGCAAACTACCAGTTATAGTGTAGCGAATCAGGACACACCCTAGATTTGCTACCCCGCATACTTGTTTACAGCCGCTAAGTCCTGTACTATCTTCACGCTTCTGAGTCGCGGCTCCTACCCCAGCATTCGATCAGCGGCTTCGAAAATCCAAGATCGGTGTCGAGGTGTCCGATGTGGAAAAAAGAAGATGCGAAGTCCCACGCGGGGCAGGAGATTTCCACAACCCATGCAGTCACAATGAATACCCCCAGTTCGCCAGCTTTGACTCCTTCTCCTGTTCGCGAACCGGTCGCGCATGCGAGTTCAACGGCTTCACCGCGTGCGGAGGCAGCCGGCATCAGTCCAGGAATCCGGATCAAGGGTGAAGTGACGGGCAGTGAGGATCTGTTCGTGGACGGCCAAGTGGAAGGGAAACTGAGCTTGACGAATGGCAGCCTGACCATTGGTCCAAATGGACAGGTAAAGGCCGACGTAACCGCTCGCGAGATCGTGGTGCGCGGCAAAGTCGAAGGCAAGGTCTCGGGACGCGACAAGGTGGTCCTCGGAAGCACTGGGCATGTGAATGGAGAAGTTCAGACGGATCGCTTGGTTATCGAGGACGGCGCGGTGCTGCGTGGACGAGTTGAAGCGGGCAAGCAACCCGGGAAGGGCGCCGAGGAGCATGCTGTCGCCGCGGGCGTCGCGGCCGCGGGAACAAAAGGGGGCAGTGCGGTTACCATGGGCTCCGGAACGGCAGCGGACTAAATGAGCTTCCTGCACAAACTTGGCCTTGGCGCAGGTTCCGGCACCTCGCGCGAATCGACCCGCCCCATTCCTCAAACCAGAGGCACGCGCAATGTAGCGCCAATTCCGGCCGTGGGCTCGCCGCGCTTGCCAGAGGCGCCGGGCTCTACGCGCGTCTCGAACGGCCTGAAGGAATTCTTGTGGAATCTCGATGGGTTGGGACGGGGCACGCTCTTGGATCTCGGTCCGGCCTGGCAGACCACGCTCACCTTCTTCATTGAACGCGGATTCCGTGTGTCTTCCGAAGATATTCTCCGCGAGTGGAAGGATTTTCTGGCAGAGGACGAGAAGCGGCTGCAGGAAGTGGGTGTCGCTGCGGAGACCCTGGACATGACGCCGGCGGGCCGCGCCGAACGTTTCCTTGCTGCCAATTTTCAATATTCCCGCGCATCTTTCGATGCGGTCCTGGTCTGGGACCTGCTCGACTATCTGGAGCCGACCCTCGCCAAGCAGGCCATCGCCAATTTGACGGACCTACTGCGTCCCGGCGGCGTGGTTTTTGGGCTTTTCCACAGCAAGAAGCCCGAGGGTTTCCAACGCTATCGGATTGCCGATTCCAACTCCTTACAGATTATTTCCTCGCCCGTGCTCTGCCCGGCGCAGAAGGTCTATCAAAACCGCGAAATTCAGGACCTGTTCAGCCGGTTTCGCACCATGAAGTCCTTTGTGAGCCGTGACCAACTCCGCGAAACACTTTTCATCAAGTAAGAAAATCAGACTCTGTGGACTTTGGGGGTGCGGCAGGGGATCGAGCCCCCGGCTTTTCTCACTCTCCGCTTGCATTCAGCGCCACACGGGAGTACATAGGGGGTGTGAGCTCACGGAGCTCCGGAGGGGACATGACTCCACCGGGCTTAGAGCTGAACAACCGCTGAACACACCGCTCTTGCGGTGCGAGTCGCTCGTGAAACATACGTGCAATTAGCGCGCTTCCGAAGCGACACAGCAAATTGACAAAAAAGGGGAGCCGCCCGGCTCCCCTTTTTGCTTGTGCGCTAGCGGTTTCCGGATTTCTGGCGGTGGCGATGGTGGCTGCCGCGCCCCTTATGGTGATGACGACGCGAAGAGGCACGTTTCGATGATTGTCCTGGGCCTCTGGTTACCGTGGTCGCCGTCGCTGCTTGGGGCTGGGCTACGGCTTTGGTGCTGGCAGCCAGGAATGCAGGTGCCGCGGCCAGCGCAAAGATACAAAAAGTTCGATTCACAATGATTCTCCCAATGTAAATCCCCTGCGAGATTATTGAATCACAACATTAGGAAAAGTCTCGGAGTTTTTCGACGGCGCGGACTTTGGCGGAGTGCAGTCCGGAAGACGAGGGGAATGCCAGGCGCGTTGAGGGGAACGCGCCTGGCATTAGCTGGGGCCAGGCAGGAGCCTATCCACCAAACTTCAGGGTTTCCAGCCAGCGGATCGCCTCACGCTGGTTGGCGATGATCTGTGCCTGCCAGATCAGCGCCACGGACATTAAGCCCATGGTTATGACGCAGAAGGTCAGCACAATGCCCATCGACGATTCCGACGCGGGAATGCGAAGCTTGCGAATCAGCCATGCCATGTGAAGGGTCTCCTAGTACTCAGCCGTTTGGTTTCTTCGATGCTCGCTCGCAACCGGCAGACGCGACAGCAAAGTAGTGCGTCGGACTAGAGGAGTCAAGCGCAATTGAATGGCCAGCACCGCACAACTGTCTCCGAGCGGCTATCATCACAAAAACAAATCATTTGGCTAGACGCTGGACGACTCATCGGAAGCCTTCTTCGCGTCCTGGCGTCAATCTGTGGAAAAACCAGCACAATACGGACACTTTATTTCCGATAATTTTTTAGCGCGGTTCAGTCAGATAGGAGTTGAGCCGGTCCCAGACGTCGGCAGAGTTCAGCGGTACCTCTAGTACTCGAGCGCCCCGCCTTGCAGGCTGATTCTGTTCACCATCAGCGGCTTGCTTGGTCGTCAAAACAATCCCCCGATCGCACCCGGAAAGCAAATCTTTCTGCTCGCTCGCTGTAGCGATGCCGACAGTCCGCGCGTGCGCATGTAGTGCTCGATCATAGAGCTCTGAGAGGACTCGGATGCACCGGGACGTGCTGGCGCCGATCGCAAGCGACCACAGCGAGCCCCGCTGGCGCAGCTGAACGTCATTGTTCCGGGCAGCGGATTGAAAGGCGTTCATTTGCTCCGCTGAGGCTCCCGCAAAGAAAAATAACTCGTCGAAGTCGCGCTGCCTTGCCAGTTCCGCCTCCCGCGGCTGTAAACCGGTGTTTTGCGCCAGTTCGCGAGGCGGCAGAGAGCGCAATGGCACGACAGACACGCCTGTCTCCGCGGCCAGCGATTCAAGAGCTTCAGAAGCCGCGGGCTGCGGTTGGGCTACCGGCAGGCACGTGAAGCGCCCCAGCCGAATCGTCTCCGCCGGCTTGGCTCGACCGGAACGCGGCGACTGCGGCCGCAAATGAAAGTAGTCCTCGGGCAGATAAACCCCGCAGCCCTCTTCGGCGATAAAAGGGTGCGTGTGCGCCATCTTCCGCCGTGGTTCATCGATTTGCAGGCGCGTCCGGTTCGTAAGCCACACGCAGGGAGTTCCTGCGTGGTCGAGCCTCGCCGAGAACTCGTCTAATCCTGGGACAGGACTGCCGCGGGAGGGGATTAGTTCGTCGATCTGCAGGTAGACGATCCAAGATGTGGGACGCAAGCAGTTCTCCGCACTAGGCGCACCATCTTAGCGAAGAATGCCCGTAAGCGGTAACGGGGTTGGGAACAGCCGCGATTCTTGGAGCAAAAAAAAAGCGGGCAGGATTTCCTGCCCGCTTGGTTGACTCGGCCGTGCTCAGCCGAGCGTTTCTCTTTATAGTTAGTTGCCGGAGCTTGAAGACGGCGCAGCCTGCGCGTTTGCCTTCGGGATGCTGACGTAGCCGCTGATCTGGTCTTTGCCTACCTTGTTGACGACCAGCTCTTCCGGCATGCGCGTTCCCGTGGTGTAGAAGAAGATCGGTTCGTTGATGGCGCGGTTCTTCTTCTCGAAGCGCTTGTCCTCGACCGTCATGGCGATGTTCACCTGGTTCTTCTTCTGGTTGATGCCCTTCAGTTCGATCGTGACGTTCCCGACCTTCTGGGGCTTGTTCTTGCCGGCGATGGTGAATTCGACGTAATCGCGCTCCCCGAGCCGGCGGAGTTGGTCGATTTCATCATGGTTGCGCGCGATCAGCGTGCCCATCTCGCTCTTGGCCAGCTTGAGCTCATCCTTGGTGCTGTTCAGATCGGTGCTGACCTGCGTCACCTTCGTATCCACGTTCTTCACGTCATCCTGGCCGGCTTTCGTCGCCAGTTCCGTGTGAACCGAAGTGTCCAAAGCCGTGATCTTCTGTGTCGCCTCGGCGGTCGCCGTGGCGGCCTCTTGACGAGCCTTCTTGAGTTGGCCCTGCGTAATTTTCAGCTTGTCGGTGACCACCTTCAGGTCGCCCTGCAGGTCCGCATTGGCCTTTTCGTCCTGCGCCAGCCGGTCCTTCAGCGACGACATGTCCTGCTGAACCGACTGCTCCACCGACTTGACTTGCGTTGCAACCGACTGCTGCGTGGCATCCAGCTTGGACGATGCATTCCAGCCAAACGCCAAACCTCCAATAGCTACCAAACCCAGAACCACAATCGCTGGCAACTGCCAGGATGACCCGCTTCTGGTTTCGACAATGTGTTCCTCTGACATACGAATTCTTTCTCCTCACCCGAATGTGGGCTTTCGATTTTTAATCGGCCCGTAACAACAGAGTAGCACCCCACCAGCCAAATTTCACTTCGTGCCCGAGTGTATCTACGAAGACCCTAAGTGAATGAAAAGAATCAGCCTATTCCTGCCCGTTCGGACAGCTTCCGGCCATACGGGTAGTACTATACCTGGCAATCTTTACGCTGGAATCACCCTTTCCGGACTTTCTTACGCTTTTGGGTTAGTCGGTGGGAGTTGCACGCCGTGCGTGCTCAGCTCCGAGGCCAGTTGAGCCGGGGACTCGAACCGGATGCCCCCCATTCCTAGACTCTTGGCAGCTTCCACGTAGGCTTCAATGTCATCAATGTAAAGCGCTTCGTCCGCCCGGACCTTCAGTGCGCGCAGCGCTTCCCGGAAGATAAGCGGATTCGGCTTGCTGCAACCGACGGCGCACGAGTAAATACGCACCGGAAACAGCTCAAAGAAGCGATAGCTGCCTTCCATGTGCCGAACATGCAGGGGGTCGGTGTTGGAGAGCAGGGCCAGCCGGTATCTCTTGGAAAGGCCCTCCAAGAAGGCATGTTCTTGGATCGGGGTCGGATCGAGAGCCCGGTTCCAGGCTTCCGTGAACTGCTGGAACGTTAACTCTCCGCCCAACCGCCGGGCTAAATGTAGGTGCCAATCGTGGGCCGAGACGCGGCCCTCCTGCCAATCCGGCCAGCGGGGGTCCTTTTCGATGGCGGACCACAGTTCCGCCGGAGATAATTTCGTTCCGTTTGCCAGACCTTCCATGGCCCGGCCGACATCCACGCGGACCAACACACGGCCAATGTCGAAAATGATGGCGCGCAATTTGCCGCTCATCACTCATTCACCGTGGAGTTTCCCGATGGCGTTGCCACGGGTTGCGACTCCCGCATTTGGCGCCGGGTCCGCACGATGCTGATGATTGGTGGAAGAATCGAAAGAAAAACGACCACGGCAATCACGTAGTGGATGTACTGACCGAGGTTGGGGATGGCACGGCCGAGCGAGTATCCACCCAAGACGGTGGTGCCAATCCAAAGGACGCCGCCGAAGACATCGAAGAGCAGATAACGAGAGTACCGCATCTTTGCGGCGCCAGCGACTGGCGGACAAAACGTGCGAACAATGGGCATGAAACGAGCCAGGATCACCGCCCGGCCACCGTATTGCTCATAGAAATCGTGTGCTCGTTGAAGATGGCTGCGGCGAAAAAAGAAAGAATCTTCGCGCCGGTACAAAGCCGAGCCCGCGGAGCGCCCAATCCAATAGCCAACCTGATCTCCGAAAACCGCGCAAATTATGGCGGGGAGCACCAACAGCTTAAGAGGAATAACACCTGCGGCGGAGAAGATGCCCGCGGTGATCAGCAGGGAATCGCCCGGAAGAAAAAAACCTACGAAAAAGCCAGTTTCCACAAAAACGATGACGCAAACGAGCGGGGCTCCACCGGAACTAATTAATTCCTTGAGTCCCTCAGGGCTGTATAGCGAGTGGAAGAGATGTCGGATCGATTCGAGCACGCCGCGCGAGTCCTCGCGAATTGGTTTACAGGTACGGGCACAGGAGCCAAAGTGCGCGACCGCAGTGCGGTGAACGCACCCAAACCAATACGGTAACAGAAAATCACAAGATCTTCTCCGCATTCATGCCAGAACAGGATGCTAGTGATCACTGCGGCGATGACTACGCCCAAACGAATCATCGGGATGCCTCCGCCAGCCAAAGATAACTCTGCGCTTCGGCTTCAAATCGCGTTTGGAAATCAGGGCTCTCTCGCTCCGTGGAATTCAGGAGTTTTTGAATACGCGGCAGCGCTCGCCGCGCGGCCGCGGCGCCGGCCTCGATGGCTTCATCCGCGCGCTCGAAGTCGTCCCACGCTAGCAACTGCACGTCGGGCCGCAGAACCAGGTCCGCCTGCCGCTCCCAAAGCTCCAATTGATGTTTTTGCGCAGCACTGACCGCCCGGCACACTACCTGGAAAATGTTGGAAGGCGCGCCGCGGTGTCCATCTTCGACACCCACGGAGACGCCCAGCACATGTTTGGCGCCCAACTGCCGTGCCGCGCGGGTCGGCACCTGCGCCACCAGCCCACCGTCCGCCAGGCAGCGCGTTCCGATTCGCACCGGCTCAAACAGCCCGGGGAACGCGCAGCTCGCCCGAATGGCATCTGACAAATTTCCGTGTGTGAAAATGACTGCGTCGCCGTTCGCCAGATCCGTTGCCACGATGGCCATGGGAATCCGCAGATCCTCGAACCGTTTCGATTCGAAGACCCGTTCGATGAGCTCGCCCAGGCGATGATTGCTGGCCAGACCCAGCCGCGAAACGCGCCAGCGCGCGATGTCGCGGAATCGCAGCTTGCGGCACGCCGCGATGATGCGCTCGAGCGGTGCCCCGCTGGCATAGGCAGCTCCGAGGATGCTGCCCACACTGGTTCCGGCAATGTAAGAAATAGGAATCTGATTCTGTTCGAGAACCTGCAGCACGCCGAGATGCGCAAATCCGCGCGCGAAACCGCCACCGAGCGCGAGCCCCAGCCCCGCTCTTTCGGCCGGGGCGCCCGGCCATTCGTTCAGGAAAGAATTGGATCCCGCCGCCATACCGTCAGAATCGCATCCTCTTTCTATGTGCCCAATGGGCCGGGCGTCTAAAAAACCAGTACGAGCGTACCGCGAAGGAAACCTTTGTGAATTCTGAGCTTAAAAAGCCCAGACAGTACCTTCTTCCTAGCCCGATACCCTCTCTGTACCATTGCTCGAAACTTCTCCTTCCGCGATTCTGCTCCCGTCAGCGAGAGCTGATAGTTCTCAGGAGGGGGAATGAACAGCGCGTACGCAACCTGGGTTGGACAGCCTGTGGTTCTGCAAGTAGCGCTCGGTGATATTAAGGTGCCCCTGCGCGGCACTTTGCTGAAAGATGGCGATGAAACCGTGCGCATGCGTATCGGCGACGGTTGGGACGTCGACATCTACAAGGCCATGATCCTCGCCGTGGAACAAGATGCCATGGCGTTGCTTCCCGCGTGAGGCCGACCGATGAATAGCCAAGTGCCCAAATACGTTACCCGCGGACGAGCCGCACTGCTTCTCGGAATTCCTGAAGATGAGCTCGCGCGCCTCTCCTACGAGTCCGGCCTCGGACACCGGGAGCGCGCCGGAGATCAGGAAGAGACGTTCTTTACTTACGAAGAGCTGCGCAAGATTTGTCTGTTGACCGTGAATCAGGTGAATTGACCGCGGCAAACTAAGAGTTTCCTCCGGCCCCCCTCAGCAGTGACCCCCACCCCGGGTCGCCTACCCCCAGCGACCCGGGGTTTTCTTTTCTCCTGCGCGAACATCTCGAAGCATTTCATTTGGCGCATAGTTTCGTGTACCGGTCGCCAACAGCCCAAAATCCCTTTGACAGCCGCCTGCCCTCGGAAACAGACTTAGCGCCGCAGTCCTCGGGAGGTTGTGCAAATGCGGTATTTTGCGGCATTTCGGAATGTGCGAACGGCGGCCCTCGTGCTCTCGCTGGTGGCGTTCGCCTTGATTTTTCTCGGCAGAAAGAGCTTCGGCGCTGCCGCCGAAAACTACGATCTCGTGATTGCCAACGGGCGGGTCATGGATCCCGAATCCGGCCTCGACGCCATTCGCAACGTCGCCATCAGGGGCGGAAAAATTCGCGCCATCTCGTCTGAGCCATTGCAGGGCAAATCCACGATCGACGCCAAGGGTTTGGTCGTTGCCCCCGGCTTTATTGACCTGCACGAGCATGGACAAGAGCCTAAGAACTATCAATTCCAGGCCCATGACGGTGTGACCACGTCGCTCGAACTCGAAGCGGGCACTGCCGATGTCGCCGCCTGGTATGCGCAGCGGGAAGGGAAGTCGCTCATCAATTTCGGCGTGAGCATCGGCCACATTCCCGTCCGCATGAAAGTCTTCCACGCCGCCAGCGCTCTCCTCGCTACCGGCGATGCGGCTCACGCGCCAGCGACGCCCGAGCAGATTAAAGAGATGACTGCGGACATGGAGCAGGGTTTTCGCGAGGGCGCGCTCGCCGAGGGCATGGGCGTCAACTACACTCCCGGCGCGACGCACCAGGAAATCGTCGAAATGTTCAGAGTCGCTGCGCGCTACGGCGCTTCCGTCCACGTGCACTTGCGCTACGCCGGGTTGAAGGAACCCGCCACGGGCTTTGCCGCGCTCGAAGAAGTTCTCGCCGCCGCCGCCTCCACCGGCGCGCCGCTCCATGTTGTGCACATTACCAGCATGGGTCTGAAGTTCACGCCGGACCTCATGGCCATGGTCCAGGGCGCGCAAAGGCACGGCCTCGACGTCACCACCGAATGCTATCCCTACACCGCTGGCAGCACCGCTCTCGAATCCGCTATCTTCGATCCCGGTTGGCAGGAAAACATGGGCATCACCTACAAAGACGTGCAGTGGGCCGAAACCGGAGAGCGCCTCACCGCCGAAACCTTCGCGAAATATCGCAAGAAAGGCGGCATCGTCGTGATTCACATGATCCCCGAAGAGGCTGCGCGCGCCGCCGTCGCCAATCCCATCGTCATGATCGCCAGCGATGGCATGCCTATCACCGGCGCAAAAGTACATCCGCGTGGCCAGGGCACCTTCTCCAGGGTCCTTGGCCATTACGTGCGCGACGAAAAAGCCCTCGACCTGATGACTGCCTTGCGCAAAATGACTCTGATGCCTGCGCAACGTCTCGAGAAGCGCGCCCCCATCTTCAAGGACAAAGGCCGTATTCGCGCCGGCGCCGATGCCGACATCACCGTCTTCGATCCCGACCGCATCATTGACAAAGCCACCTTTGAAGACCCGCTGCAACCCTCCGAAGGCATCCACTTCGTCTTCGTAAACGGTGTCGCCGTTTTGAGAGACGGCCAGCTCGTGGACGGCGTCCTCCCAGGCAAAGCCGCCCGCGCCCCGCTCTCTTAGCGATTTGCGCCTCGGTGATGGCGGGTAGATGCGCTGCTCGGCCCTATGCTAATATTTGTAAATAACGCGCCCTTAGCTCAGCTGGATAGAGCGTCTGCCTACGAAGCAGAAGGTCGGGTGTTCGAATCACCCAGGGCGCGCCACTTTTCCCCAATAAAAATGCGGGTTTTTGCATCGGGCAGGAAAAGCGTGTTTCGGCTTCCGGCGTCCGGTTTTACCTTGGTACTACCTCTCGGGCGGCGGGAAAACCGCGTTACGCCCGAAGGGACTCAGGCGCGAGCTGTTGTGGGGGCGATGCGCCTTCCTAAAATTTCTCAAGCCCCCCGTGCTGCGCTTGTCCTCCGTCGTTTCCAGCGCGGACGCGGCGCGCGGCTGCAGTTCTTCACGTGACGCTTCGCTTCGTGCCAGGTCAAAAACTTTCTCGGGCACCACGGACAGC
>DATJAD010000174.1:0-8980 GCA_035516615.1 Candidatus Acidiferrum sp. | reverse complement strand
GTGTTGATCGGATATTTCCTCATCCATTTGTTCGAGCACACCATCGCGCGGCATTTTCACTTCGGAGAAGAAACGCATACGGAGGAATTCGCACACCATCACACACGCGCGACGGTGATGCTGGGGCTGGCGATCCACACTTTTTTTGACGGGGTGGCCATCGCGGCGGGATTCTTGATTTCGAACTGGCTGGGAGCAGTAATCTTTATCGCGATCTTGTTGCACAAGCTGCCGGAAGGATTTACGGTGGCGACGATGGTGCTGGCGAGCGGGCAAGGGAAGAAGAAAGCAGTGCAAGCAGCAGCGCTTTTGGGTGTGGCGACACTAATGGGCGTGGCATTGACGAGTTTGCTGCGAGGGCAACTGGAGTACGCGTTGCCGCTTTCCGGTGGGGTTACGCTGTATGTGGCGGCGACGGATTTGTTGCCGGAAGTGAACCGCCAGCCAAACTGGCGATCGGCAGTGCTGGTATTCGTAGGGGTCGCCATTTTATTGATATTGAAGCGTTTATCTGGCGTTTAGGTTGGAGGTTCCAGGCCGAATCCGAAGCGGCCGAACTCCCGCAACTTTATGATTTTACACGTGTTTGAGAGAGTGTGGTTGCTATGACCAGGTCGGACGTCCAACTGATGCTGGACGTGAAGGCCGGCGACGCAACGTCGTTTGAGCTTTTGCTCCAGCGTTATCGGGGTCCGCTGGTCAACTTCCTGTACCGGATGGTTCGGGACCGGGAACAGGCGGAAGACCTAGCCCAGGAAGTGTTCCTCCGCGTTTATCGCGCGAGGGAGGATTACGTCCCGAGCGCCAAATTCACGACCTGGCTGTTCCGCATTGCAACCAACCTGGCGCTGAACTCCGTTCGGGACAACCGCTATCACAAGATGGAGGTTTCCCTGGATGCGCCGGTTACGGCGGACGCCGAAGACGGAGATGAAAGGCCCTTCGAGGTCGCGGACAAACACCCGGACATCGAAGAGCATCTGGTAGAGGAGGCGAGGAAGAAAATGATCCGGCACGCGATCGAGAAATTGCCGGAAAAGCAGCGCGCGGCGGTGCTGCTGCACAAGTACCAGGAACTGGATTATGGCGAGATCGCCAAAATTTTAAGTTGCTCGGAGAGCGCGCTGAAATCGCTGCTCTTCCGGGCATACGAAACGCTTCGAGTGGAACTGGCCCCCCTCGTGGCGAGAGCAGGGAAGTAGGGACCGAGAAGGATGGATGTTATGAGCTGCGAACGAATGGAAAAACAGATGCTGCCTTACGTGGACGGGCGCTTGAAAGAGAGCGAACGCGCGGAGGTGGAAAAGCACCTGGAAGGGTGCGCGGCGTGCCGGGTGCGAGTGAACGCGTTCCGTGCGGTGGGGAGTCTGCTGGACGAGCTGCCGCAGATCGAGCCTTCGGGCGCGTTTGACGCGCGCGTGCATGCGCGCGTGGCGGCGGAGCCAAGGAAGAGCGGATGGCTGATGTGGTTAAAGCCGTCGCCGCGGGTGGCGTTTGCGGCGTCGCTGCTGGTGGTGGCGACGGTGTGGGTGGCGACGCATCCTTCTGACCGCGTGACGCCGACGGACGAGGCGCAGATCGAGCAGAACCTTCCGGTGCTGGAAAATTATGACGTGCTGTCGGACTTTGGAGCGCTGACGGATTTGTCGCAGGCGCAAAACGCGCAGCCGACGGACACGAATGCAAATCCAAATCCGAGCACGACGAATCAGAGCCAGCAAACGATGTAAAAGGCGATGAAAGAGCAAATCCAGCTCGGAAAATGGCACGGCAGATGGATGCTGACGCTGGGGCTGTGCGCATTTTTGCCATTCGTTGCCGCCGCGCAGAGGACACATCCCCAAGTGCAAGAGCGTAGGGAAGCGCGACAGGCGCAGCGCCAACAGCGGCAGGAACAGCCGAGAAACCGGCAGGCGGAACGGCAGGCGAACCGTCCACCGATGCGACAGGGGAATGAGAACCGTCCACCGAACGCGCAGTTCGATTCCAACCGGCCACCGGACCGGCAGTTCAATCCCAATCGTCCGCCCTCAAGCTACGCGCCGCGGCAGAACTTTAGAGATTTGACGCCGGAGGAAAGAAGGCAAGTCATCCAAAACGAGCGGAGATGGCGGAGCCTTCCTCCCGCGCAGCGCGATGAGTTGGCGAGACGCGCGCAAGTCTGGCAGAGGATGACGCCCGAGCAGCGGCAGCATATCCGCAACGATGTACTGCCAAAATGGAGAGATATGCCGCAGGACCGGAGGCAGGCGATCCGGCAACGGTTGCGCGTTTTGCAAAATATGCCGGAATCCGCGCGGAATGAACGACTGGCCGATCCGAATTTTACGCGGGGCATGAGCGAAGAAGATAAAGCCATGCTGCGAGACTTGAGCCACCTGCATGTGGGGGGAGCGCCGGACGCGCCGAATCCGTAAGTCGAAAGTCGAAAGTCGAAAGTCGAAAGTCGAAAGTCGAAAGTCGAAAGTCGAAAGTCGAAAGTCGAAAGTCTGCTTGCCTGCCGGAACAGTCCCGTATTAGAAGATTGCAACCTGCTCTATAGATGGTTGCCCCAGCGCTTGAGAAACGGAAGCGAGAGAAAGCCAATGTGGTACGCGATTGACCGCGATTGACAAGGGGAAGCGCGTCGGTCATGGTGACGAGTTGGACTTTGCGGCATCCAATCAGTGGAGGCAGAAATTCTTTCCTTGTCCACGCGCTTTCGCGCGCTGAAGCACCGGAATTTTCAGCTTTTCTTCGCGGGACAACTTACCTCGCTAATCGGCACGTGGATGGAAACCACGGCGCAGCTGTGGCTGGTCTACCGATTGACGGGATCGGCGGCGCTACTGGGTGTGTTCGGATTTGCAAACCAAATACCGATTCTACTTCTTGCTTCGGTCGGTGGATACGTGGGCGACCGGTACAACCGGCACAAGGGAGTGATCTGGACGCAAACGCTGGCGATGGTTCTGGCATTTTTGTTGGCAGGGCTGACGCTGGCGAACGCGATCACCGTGTGGGAGTTGATCCTGATCGCCTTTCTGCGAGGAGTGGTCAACGCGTTTGACGTGCCGATCCGGCAGGCGTTTTTGGTGCAGATGGTGGGGCGCGAGGATCTGCCGAATGCGATTGCGCTGAATTCCTCGATTTTCAATGGCGCGCGGGTGGTGGGTCCGGCGCTTGCGGGATTCGCGATCGTGTGGATTCATGAAGGCTGGTGTTTTTTCCTGAACGGGATGAGCTTTCTTGCGGTAATCGGGGCGCTGCTGGCGATGAGGATCGAGAAGACGGAGCCGAAGCCGCAGACGGAATCGCCGCTCCGGAATTTTTTGCAGGGATTTCATTTTGCGATGAGGGACCGGCCGATCCGCTCGGCGCTGCTGCTCCTGAGCATGCTGAGCCTGTTGGGCCTGCAGTACTCAGTGTTTCTGCCAATTTTTGCAAACGATGTATTGCATCGCGGAGCGCGAGGATTTGGACTGCTGATGAGCGCGGCGGGTGTAGGGGCGGTTCTGGGAGCGCTGCAATTCGCGGCGCGAACGAACTTCAAGGGGATGGCAAAGTGGATCGCGGCGATGTCCGTCGTTTGCGCGGTGGGTCTGATTGTATTTTCGGAATCGCAGATGTTCTGGCTTTCCTCATTGATGCTTTTCTTTGTGGGATTTGCGGCGACTTCGCAAATGGCAGCGACAAACACGACGGTGCAGAATCGCGTGCCGGATGAATTGCGCGGGCGGGTGATGGCGGTGTACGCGACGATGTTCATGGGTATTCAGCCGATCGGATCGCTTTTGGCGGGAGGAGTGGCAAAACACCTGGGGGCTCCGCACACGCTCCTTGTGTTCGGCATACTCTGTCTGATTGGGAGCGGTGTGTTTGCATACTGGGTGGTGGTGAAATTGAGGCCTTCACCGGTGGTAGCAAGCGCTTAAGCGGGATTGGTGCGATAGAGCCATTGCGGAATCGCGTTCGAAGATTGTGGCGCGGAGCCTGGGAGTTCGCCAAGAATTGCGTCAACCTTGGAACGCTGCGGAGAGAGCGAGCAGACCGGATCGGTCGCGGAAGCGTCTCCCGCCAGCATCAAAGCCTGGCATCGGCAGCCGCCGAAGTCCTGCGCGCGGCGATCGCAGGACTTGCAAGGCTCCTGCATCCAATCCTCCCCGCGGAACTTTTGAAACGCTTCGCTCGATTCCCAAATTTCGCGCAAAGATTTGTTCTTGACGTTTTCGAAATGCACATCGGGAATGACGGCTGCGGCGTGGCAGGGAAGCGCGTCGCCGCGCGGAGTGATGAGCATCAGCTTGCGGCCCCAGCCGCCCATGCAGGCCTTTGGGAATTTGGCGTAGTAGTCGGGGACGACAAACTCGACGCGAAGTTTGCCGGCAAGGCGCAGCTGGGCATTCTTGAAGAACTCTACGGATTGCAAGAGCTGCTGGCGAGTGGGAAGAAGTTTTTCGCGATTGGCAAAAGCCCAACCGTAGAACTGGACGTGAGCAAACTCGACGCGGGAAGCGGAGGAAGATTCCGCGAGGGCGAGCATTTCCGGGAGTTGATCGAGATTGCGGCGGTGGATGACGAAATTGAGCGTGAGGGCGACGCGGCGGGATTTGAGCCAATTGAGTACGCGAAGTTTTTGCTCGTGCGAGTGAGTGTTGGTGATTTCGGCGGCGGTTTCGGGCCGGGCGCCCTGGAAGCTGAGCTGGAAATGATCGAGTCCGGCGGAGATCAGGGAATCCAGGCGGGATTCGTCGAGCGGGATGCCGGAGGTGATGACATTTACATACAGGCCGGAAGAGCGGGCGGCTTTGACGAGTTCAACGAGATCGGGGCGAGCAAGTGGCTCGCCGCCGGTAAAATCCACCTGAAGTACACCGGCTTCCTCAGCTTCGCGGAAAATGCGGGACCATTGTTCGGTTGTGAGTTCAAGATTGCGGGCTGTCAGCTCCCGAGGATTCGAGCAGTAGACACAATGGAGCGGACAGCGATGGGTAAGTTCGGCGATGAGGGCGAGGGGATTGGGAAGTGAAGGTGTCATCGGAAGCGAAGATGTGTATTCGAAGTTGTGCAGCTAATGGTGCGTGAACACATTGGGAAGAACCCTTCGAAAGGATACATCGAAGAGAGATTCTTCGCTTCGCCCGCCTCCGGCCGGCTCCGCTCAGAATGACGGCATTACTTTGGAGCTAAGGATCAAAGTCGAGGGCGCGCTGATCACTTAGGAGCGCAAGGTAGCCGAGGATGTCCTGCTCGACTTTTTCCGGGTGGGCCTTGGGATAGATTGCCTGTAAATCGGAAACGATCTGCTGAACGGTGTGTTGGCCGTCGCAGCGGGAGACGATCTCAAGGCTGGGACCGTTGAGGCGCAAAGCGCGCTCTGGCATGAGCAAGACGCGCTGATTATTGTTCTCGCCCAGGCGGCAACCGGGCGCCAGGCGCGGGCGAGCATTCAAGGCGACCGCCATCGCTACTCCTGATCCGGCCGGAAGGCACCGGGAGGAGGCCAGCCGGGATTGACGTAGGCGAAATAAAGAGCATCGAGCATAGCCCAAAGAATATCGCACTTTGCAGTCAGCGCTTCGTGTGCGGCGTCCTGCTCGCGGCGCGTGCGCGCATGCTTGACGACCCAGGAGAGCGCAAATTCGGCATCCTCGGGAGCCTGCGAGAGTCGGCCAGTAAAATAGTCGAGGCCTCCCGAGAGCCACGGATAGTGATGGCTCAGCCGGTCCATGCGAAGGGCGATGAGCTTGTGCGAGAAAAGCTCAGTGAGGGAAGAAGCCACAGCTTCGAGCTCCGTGCGAGTGGAGACGAACTGGATGTAGGACTCCACGGCAAAGCGGGTCGCGGGGAGAATGCCCTCCCCACGAATGGCTTTTAAGCGGGGCAGGCCCGTGGCTTCGACAAGCTTCAACCACTTTTCGATGCCGCCGGGCTGCGTCCCGTCGCCATCGTGATCGGCGAGACGCTTGCGCCAGGCGAGGCGGAATCCGTGGTCGCTGGTGCGCGCGAGGATCGCGGCGTCCTTGCGGGGGATATTGCATTGATAGTAGTAACGATTGAGAGCCCAAGCCTGCAACTGGCCGCGGGTAAGTGCGCCCTCGTGCATCAAGAGATGAAAGGGGTGCTTGTGGTGATAGCGTTCTTCGCCGATGGCATGAAAGCCCGCGATGAAATCGGCTTCCGAAAGAAGGGGTTTGTCGCCAGGAGCCGTCACAAGCTGAATTCCATCCCATCGTAGGCGATTTCGAAGCCTGAAGCCAGCACAGCGCGGTGCTCCGCGCTGTCTTCGTCAAGGATGGGATTGGTGTTGTTGATATGGATGAGGACTTTGCGGCCGGGCGCGCGCCGGGGATATTGATCGAGCAACCCTCCTGGACCAATAAGAGGTAAATGGCCCATGGCGCGGGCAGTTTTCTTGCCGCGGCCCAAGCGAACGAGTTCGTCGTCGCTCCAAAAAGTGCCGTCAATCAGAACAAGGTCGCTGGATTCGGCCCATTTCTTCCACTCCGGATTGCGCCCTGGAAGTGTCGGGGCCATAAAGAGCCGCTTGCCCCGGTATTCGATGGCCAAGCCGACAACAGCCTCCTGAGCGGGAAGCTCCCGGCGCAATTTTTCGCCGATGTAATCGGGATATTCGCCTCCGAGAGGCACGGCGACGACCTTAAGCTCGGGGGATATTTCAGAATTCCCGTTCGTCTCCTGCCGAAGCTCCGACGATAAGGGGATGGGAAACCATTGAACCGGCGGATTCGCGCGCGCCAGCACGCGAAACATGGCGTTTTCTTCGGAAAGAATTCGGCGGATTGAGGAGGCCGCAAAGATTTTGAAAGTTTGAAATTCCCGGAGATGCAGCAGGCCCATCAAGCTATCCACGTCGGCGCCGCAGAGGTAAACGTCGTAGATCGGCGTGGAGGATGTGGTGTTGGGAAAGGGACGAAGTTCGGGCTCCGCAAGGATCTGGGTGCGCAAATCGGGAGAAGCTCCCACGAGACTCCAGTGGGTGCGAAGAGCGTACTCGGGATTGGCATCAATAGCGATCTGCGTCTGAGTGCGGGGACGCGCGCGGAGTGTGCCTTCGCGAAGCCCGTTGCAGTTCCGGCAGGCGCAATTCCATTGAGGGAAACCTCCACCCGCAGCAGAGCCAAGGATTTTAACGCGCATAGGAGTTCGTCGAACGGGCAGAAGTCTCTACCGACACTTATACGCTGGACGGATCAGGGTTGGGAAGCGAAGAGAGAAACCAAACAGAATTAGAGTTCTGCGTTGGCGTAGGAACTGATTTCGCAGTTCAGATCAATCTCTTCGTGTTGAGGGGTGGTCCATTCCATAGGGGTCGCTCCCGAGAATGATTATCCAACACGGCAATCATAGCATGCCGCAGGAAAGAGTCGAGGACGAAAAGCCGGGCCACGGGCACAAAGCAGCAGGGCCGAAAAAAAGAGAGCCAGAGAGGACGAAGAAAACGGCGAAGAGGAATCGAAAGTGCAAATAGAGAATGCGAGCCACCACATTTAGTCGCAAGAACAAATCATAGCCACAACGGATCGGGGCGATTCCGCGGCGCGCCAACGTGCGCAACAATCCACAAGTTTTTTTAGAAAAAACAGCGAATTCACTTGACAAGTGGAGAAAGGAATGTAGGATGTGGCGAAAAGTGGAGTGAAGTGGGTGCCAGCGGAGCAGGCGTAAGAAGAACAAGGCAGTTCCAGGGCTGTGGTGGCGTGGTGATCTGGGGCAACAGATTCCACCTAGAAAAGGGCGGCCGGAAACCGGTCGAAACACTTAGAGCTGATGAAGCTTCGGGGAAACTGTCCGGCGAAGGTGGACGAGAAGGGTCGTCTGAAGATACCGGCCGTGTTTCTTGACGAGCTGAAAGAATACGGGAATCAATTTTACGTGACGAGCACGACTGGCGAGACGGCGCGGATCTACCCGATGAAGATCTGGTCTGGGATCGAAGACAGGCTGGCATCGCTGCCAAGCACGAACCGGGCAAAGAAGAAATTTCTGATGCGCACGAGCTATTACGGGCAGACGGTGGAGATGGACGGGCAGGGCAGGATTTTGCTTCCGGCGGTTTTGCGGGAGGCAGCCCAGACCAAGGGTGAAGTGGATGTCTTGGGCGCACTGGACCATCTGGAAGTAACGAACCACACGCGGATGGCGGACCAGTTGAAGAACGATCCGTATACGGATAAGGACGACGAGGCGCTCGAAGGGCTGGGGATTTAGACGGGGAAGTGGCGAGTGGCCCGTCTTCGATGAAGCTGCGGCGGGCAGGCGAGTGACGAGATTGAGTGCGGCGCATACGCCGGTAATGTTGGAAGAGGTGCTGCAATGGCTGCGCATAAAGGCGGACGGAACCTACATAGACGCAACGCTCGGAGCGGGCGGGCACTCCGAAGCCATCGCAGAGCGGCTCAGTTCGGGAAGGTTGATCAGCTTGGACCGGGACGAACAGGCGCTGCAGATCGCGCGGGAGCGGCTGAAGAGATTCGGATCGAGAGTGAGCTGCGTTTTATCTCCGTTCTCGAGGATTGCGGAGGCCGCACGAGAGTTGGGGATTCCGCCGGCGGACGGGGTCTTGGCCGACTTGGGGGTTTCGAGCATGCAGCTTGACCGGGCGGAACGGGGCTTTTCGTTCCGCGAAGGCGGTCCGCTGGACATGCGCATGGGAGTCAGCGCAGAGAACGAGACGCTGACGGCTGATGAGATTGTGAATCGGTGGCCGGAGAAGGAAATGGCCGATTTGCTCTACCGCGAGGCGGATGAGCACGATTCCAGAAGGATCGCCAGGGCGATTATGCGGGCGCGGCCGATCCGCGACACCGCGCACCTGGCAACGGTTGTGGCAGGGACTCGGAAACGATGGGGAAGGCAGAGACTGCATCCCGCGACAAAAACGTTTCTGGCGCTGCGGATAGCGGTGAATCGAGAGATGGAGGAACTCGGGCAGTTTCTTTCCCGGGTCCCCGCCACAATGAATTCAGGCGGAAGGTGG
>DATJAD010000173.1:0-32549 GCA_035516615.1 Candidatus Acidiferrum sp. | reverse complement strand
GTTGCGTAGGCTGGGAGAGTTCTTGGTAGAGGTGCGGAGGTCATGAGTAGCGAGGGCAGAAGGTCCGGTCAGCACCGGAGGCCCGAGCGAAAGGGACGCGCAGCAAGACTCCGCCGAAACCGGTCCTGTAGCTGAAAGAGGAACGGTTGGGGGACAGGTCCAAGGCTTGTCCACTGTCATCCGAAGATCATGCCGGCGAGAATCGCGGGCATGCGGATGGAGCGCTATCGAGAGGCAGCGATCCCCGAGTCTCCTCGCGGCTCTTCCTCTCCGTAGTCCATCCAGAAAGAATTCATTTCATCGGCGATGAACGTTTTTGAATTGACGCGCGCGCTTGTGGACATCGAGTCCGTCACCGGCAACGAGAAAGCGGTGGGCGAGTTTCTGTTTGCGCATCTATCCGAGATGGCGACGCGGACAGGCGGCGTGGCGTCTCGAATGGAAGTGCCGAAGTACCCGCCCAATGTGCTGGCGCAATGGGGAGAGCCGCGTGTGACGCTCTCGACGCACATGGACACGGTGCCGCCATTTTTCGCATCGCGCGAAGATGAGGAGCACATCTGGGGACGTGGAGCGTGCGACGCGAAAGGAATTCTCGCTGCAATGATCGTGGCGGGGGAGAGGCTTTTGGCGGGAGGCGTCCGGAATTTCGGGTTGCTGTTCGTTGTGCGGGAAGAACGAGGAAGCCAGGGAGCGAAAGAGGCCGCGCGGCAGCCGAACGGATCGCGATTTTTGATCAACGGAGAGCCGACGGAGAACAAGCTGGCGCTGGGCACAAAAGGCGCGCTGCGATTCGAACTGACGGCGGGCGGGAAACTGGCGCATTCGGCGTATCCAGAGCTGGGAGTTTCGGCCATCGAGAAATTGCTGGATGTGCTGCAGGAAGTGCGCGGGATTCCCCTGCTGGAGGATCCGCTGCTGGGAAAGGAGACGCTGAACATCGGAACGATTTCCGGAGGGCAGGCGCCCAACGTGATTGCCGACAAAGCGCAAGCGGAATTGCTGTTCCGAACTGTGTTTGAAGCGCAACCACTGCGAGAAGCGGTTGCGGCGGCAGCGGCGGGACGTGCGGAAGTTCGAGAAATGCTCTATTCGCCGGCGGTGCGCCTGGAAGGATTCGATGGCCTGCCAACGACGATCGTCTCCTACACGACGGACATCCCGAGTTTTGACGGAACTTGGGGGCGGCCATTTTTGATCGGACCGGGAAGCATTCACGTGGCGCACACGGCGGAGGAAAGAATTCCGAAACGAGAACTGACGGAGGCGGTGGAGATTTATGAACGTATGGTGAAGGAGCTGGGTGCTGGCGCAGGGCAGGCGTGAAGCGATGAAGCGGCAACTGGCGATCGTCGGGACGGGGAAGATGGGCCGGCTGATCGAGCAGCTTGCGCCGGAGTATGGATTTGAAGTGCGCACAAAGTGCGACAGCAAGATCAACGCCAATGGTTGCCGCTTGATGAGAGAGGCGCTTGCAGCAGTGGAAGTAGCTGTGGAATTCACAAACGCCGGGGCGGCTCCGGAAAATCTGAAGCGGCTCGCGGAAGCGGGAGTTCCCGTGGTGACCGGAACAACAGGTTGGTTTTCGCGGCTCGATGAAGTGCGAGAGGCGGTCGAGAAATTTCAAACGGGATTGGTGTGGAGTCCGAACTTCTCGGTCGGGCTGAATTTGTTCCGGCAGGTGGTGGCGGAAGCGGCGCGGCGATTCGCGGCGCAGGAAGAGTACGGCGCATGGGGATGGGAAATTCATCACGCGGCGAAGAAAGACGCGCCGTCGGGTACGCTCCTGGCGCTCGCGGAGGAGATGCAGCGCAGCGGATACAAGCGAGTGGTGAGTTTGAGTTCGAGCCGCGCCGGAGCCGTTCCGGGAACGCATGAGATTGGATTCGATTCTGCGGCGGACACGATCACGATCCGGCACACGGCGAGAAACCGCGAAGGATTTGCGCGAGGAGCATTGCGCGCGGCGCGCTGGCTCGCTGGGAAAAAGGGATTTTTTGAGTTTCGGGAAATACTGGGCGAGCTTCCCTAGCCGCTCCAAGTGGAGGAAACCATGATGTTCACAGGATGCGGGACAGCGCTGGTAACGCCGTTTCGGTGCGACGAGAGAGTGGATGAGGAGGCGCTGCGGCGGCTGGTGAAACGCCAGGTGGAAGCCGGGATTCATTTTCTGGTGCCTTGTGGAACGACGGGAGAGAGTCCGACATTGACGCGGGCGGAACATTTGCGGGTCGTACAAATCACCGTCGAGGAAGCGCGCGGGGTTTCTGTGCTGGCTGGCGCGGGGGGATACAACACGGCGGAAGTCATCGAGCTGGCGCGCGAACTGGAGACCCTGGGAGTGAACGGATTGCTTTCCGTCACGCCGTATTACAACAAGCCGACACAGGAAGGTTTATATCAGCACTACCGCGCGATCGCAGCAGCGACGCGGCTGCCGATTGTGCTCTATAACGTGCCGGGGCGGTGCGGCACGAATCTGGAGCCGGGAACGGTGGCGCGGCTCGCAAAAATCGCAAACATCGTGGGCATTAAGGAAGCGAGCGGAAATGTTTCGCAGATGGCGGCGCTGTGCAACGCGGTTCCGAAAGAATTTGTGGTTTTGTCGGGAGATGACGCCGTGACGCTGCCGTTGTTCGCGCTGGGGGGACGTGGGGTGATTTCCGTGGCGTCGAATGAGATTCCCGCGGAAATGGCAAAGCTGTGCGAATTGGCGCGCGCGGGCGATTTTTCCGGCGCTCGCGAAATTCACCGCCACTATTTTTCGCTGATGGAAATCAATTTTGTGGAGTCGAACCCGATCCCGGTGAAGGCTGCGATGGCGTTGATGGGCTTGCTCGTGCCGGTGTGGCGCTTGCCACTGGTGGCGCCGAAAGCGGAAAATCTCGCGAAGATCCAGTTGGTGCTGGAATCGCTGCGCCTGATCGAGAGGAAGCCACTTGCCACCGCTAGCGTCGCAAATTGAAGAGCTGTTCGCGAATTCACCCGAAAACTATACGGAAGAACATTTCAAGCTATTTGCGGAGTTCAAGGAAGCGCTGAACAGGGGAAAAGTGCGCGCCGCGGAGCCGGACGGGTCCGCGGCGACCGGCTGGCGCTTGAATGCATGGGTGAAAAAGGGAATCTTGCTGGGTTTCCGGATGGGAACCACGGTGGAAATGGGGCCGTATCCGGCGCGGCAGACGTTCTTGGACAAGTCCACGTATCCAGTAAAGACTTTTACCAAGGAAAGCGGAGTTCGGATTGTGCCGGGGGGTTCGAGCATTCGCGACGGGAGCTATGTGGGGCGCGGAGTGATCTGCATGCCGCCGATGTTTATCAATGTGGGCGCGTATGTTGGCGAAGACACGATGGTGGATTCACACGCGCTGATCGGAAGTTGCGCGCAGATAGGGAAAGGCTGCCACATTTCCGCGGGAGCGCAGATCGGAGGCGTGCTTGAGCCGGTGGGCGCGATGCCCGTCATCATTGAGGATGAAGTGATGGTCGGTGGAAACTGCGGGGTATACGAGGGCACCATCGTGAAGCGGCGCGCGGTCCTGGGGACCGGTACAATTTTGAATCGTTCTACTCCCGTCTACGACCTGGCGCGAGAGAAAATGTACGCCGCGCAAGACGAAGAACCGTTGGTGATCCCAGAAGGGGCGGTGGTCGTGCCCGGTTCGCGCGCACTTACGCATTCGGCGGGAGAAAAGTGGGGCTTGTCGGTGTACGCGGCGGTGATCGTGAAATACCGTGACGCCAAGACGGATGCCCGAGTCCAGGCGGAAGATCTGCTACGTTGAGCCGGGTGGGAAAATGCCTTCGAAGCGGCATTACGCTAGTTTCAATTTTGGGGAATTGGTGAGACGATTGGCCAGTGAACGCTCAGGAGCAGCAGTATGAAATACCGAATTGCGCTGTGGGCGAGTGCGGGCTTACTCGTTGCGGGTTTCTGGGCAATTTATTTCGCTCAAGTCAATAAGGACAATCCGTTAGGACCAATTGTCTATAGCCTGGCAAGTTGGACTCAACCAATTGTGCTCGTGATCCACCACTTCACTGTTTCTTTCTATTGGGTTCTCCTTGCGAATGCTGTCACGTATGCGCTGATCGGTCTGGTCGCGGAAACCCCGCGGCGACGATTCCGCCACGCAAAATAATTTGAGACCGTCTGCCGCCGTGCACGGCGGGTTCTTTGACGCCGAAAAAATCCCGTGTAAAATGGTGTGCTTACTTCGTGGGCCGGTAGCTCAATTGGCAGAGCAGTTGACTCTTAATCAACGGGTTGCAGGTTCGATTCCTGCCCGGCTCACCAGAACCATCGAAAGTCAACTTTCCTAGGTCAACTCCTCCATGCGCGTGAGCTTCGTCGGGGTGCGGATTGGGCCCAGCCGCAAGCGCGGGATGCCTTTTTCCAAATCGCGATGCGCCCAGCCAGCAGAGTCCTGAATTTCTTCGAGATTTCGTTTATCGGACAGAACAAAAGCGGGTCGAGATTCGTCCATTATTTGTGAGGTGGCGGGATGGGTGTGGAGGCGAGGCCGACTTACGGAAGCACCAAGGTGTCCGATTCTGGGACGAGGAATCCCACGAATGGGCAGTTTCTCCCGCCATTTGAGGCAGCATGACTGGACTTTACTGAAATGAAAACACTTGCGAGCCGCGGGGCAGGACTGACAGTTGCGCTAGAAGGCTTGGGGAAGCCATGGATATCCAAAGATCACCAGAGTTTCTAAAGGCCAAAAAGATCCGCCGCTGGATTTATCTTGGGTTAGCCGCACTGCTGCTGGCCGGAGTTACGTTCGGAGTATCGCGGTTGAAGCCGGCGGCGCCGTCGGTGGATAAGTCAACGGTCTGGACCGGGGACGTTCAGCGCGGGTTGATGGTCCGGGAAGTCCGCGGGCTGGGCACGCTCGTGCCCGTCGAAATTGACTGGCTCCCCGCGCAGACCGACGGCCGGGTAATCAAACGGTTGCTACTTCCGGGTGCGGTAGTAAAGCCAGACACTGTCATCTTGCAACTGAGCAACCCGCAGCTCCAGCAAGAAGTGCTGGACGCCCAGGCCCAATTGAATGCAGCGGAGGCGGACTACGAGAACTTGAAAGTGCAGGTAAACAGCGATTTGTTGAACCAAAAGTCCATCACGGCCACGGTGCGCAGCGATTATGAGCAAGCCAAGATTCAACACCAGGTGGACAAGCAACTGGTTACGGAGGGGCTGACCGCCAAGGTGACGGAAGAACTCTCCAATGTGAAAGAGCAGCAACTGGGGCTGAGATTGAAACTCGAAGAGGACCGGACGAAGAACGCGGAGGATTCGGAAAAAGCCAGGCTCGATGCCGGGCAGTCGAAGGTAGCGCAACAGAAAGCCATGTACCAGCTCAGGAAGAGCCAGCTTGACGCGTTGACGGTACGCGCGGGAATTGATGGCGTGTTACAGAGTGTGCCCGTGGAAGTAGGCCAGAGCGTGGTACCTGGAACTAATCTGGCCCGTGTGGCGGACCCCAAGCATTTGAAAGCAGAGATCAAGATCGCGGAAACCCAGGCGAAGGATATCGCGATCGGACAGAAGGCGAGCATTGATACGAGGAACGGAATCGTGCCAGGGCACGTAATTCGGATTGATCCGAGCGTAGTCAACGGGACCGTGACCGTGGACGTTGCCATGGATGGGCCATTGCCAGACGGCGCGAGGCCCGATCTAAGCGTGGATGGAACGATCACTCTCGAAAAGCTGAACGACGTGATGTACGTGGGCCGGCCGGTACACGGAGACGCGGAGAGCACAATCAGCCTGTTCAAGCTGGTGGATGACGGCTCCGAGGCGGAGCGGGTCACGGTGAAACTGGGCCGCACCTCGGTGAATACGGTCGAAATCCTGCAAGGCCTCCAAGTGGGCGACAAAGTAATCCTTTCCGATATGTCGGCTTGGGACAATTACGACCGGATTCGGCTGAAATAGCTGGTGTGCGCCTGAATTAGCGCTCTGCGGGTAAACAATTTTCGGCGGTTAGCTCGGGGGCAAGGCGGGACATAAAGTTCAGCGGCGGAGGGTGAGATGCACACGCTCTGGCAGGACGTGCGCTACGGGCTGAGGATGCTGGGGAAAAACCCCGCGTTCACTGCGATCGCAGTTCTGACGCTGGCGCTCGGGATTGGCGCGAACACGGCGCTGTTTTCCATTGTAAATGGCGTGCTGCTCAATCCTCTGCCTTACCAGCAGCCCGACACGCTGGTCGCCATCTATTCCAAGACGCCGCAATTTAACTACTCTTCGATATCCTATCCGAATTTTCTCGACTGGGTGCGGGACAACCAATCTTTTTCAGCGTTAGCCGCGTTCAGGCCGGACAACTTCAGCCTGACGGGCATGGGCGAGCCGGAAAGACTAAAAGCCGAGATGGTTTCGGCGGGATTTTTCTCTCTCCTTGGCGTGAATCCTGTATTGGGGCGGACTTTCTCCGCGAAAGAAGATCTCCCCGGCGCAGTGCCGGTGGCGCTGATTAGCGGAGGTTTTTGGAAGCGCAAGTTCGGCTCTTCGCCGGATGCGGTAGGAAAATCCATCACGCTTAACGGCGTGGCTTACACGATCGTTGGAATCATTCCAGCGAGTTTTCATTATCACAGTGGGAATTTTCACAACAGCGAAGTCTACGTGCCGATCGGACAATGGACGGATCAGGCGTTTCGCGACCGAAGAGTGGGCATGGGCATGGATGCCGTCGGGAAACTTAGGCCCGGGGTTACGCTCCAGCAAGCGAAAGTGGACATGGACAGTTTGGCTGCCAACCTAGCAAAGGTCTATCCCGGCTCCAACAAAGACTCGGGTATCTCCCTGATCCCTTTGAAGCAGGACATCGTCGGAGACATACGGCCTTTCCTCCTGGTGCTGCTTGCCGCGGTGGGGTTTGTGCTCCTCATTGCTTGCGCGAACGTAGCAAACCTCCTGCTGGCTCGGTCAACCGGCAGGCATCGCGAATTTGCGATCCGTACGGCGCTAGGGGCCAGTTCAGCACAAGTTGTCCGACAACTCCTTACGGAAAGCCTCTTGCTGGCTCTTGCCGGAGGCTCGATTGGTTTGTTGATTGCCGTGTGGGGCACGCTAGCGGCGCTGAAGGCGCTGCCTGAAGCTCTCCCTCGGGCCGAAGAAATCCACATGGATCTCCGTGTTCTTCTATTCACGCTGGGCGCGTCGCTCCTAGCTGGAGTTCTCTTCGGTCTTGCTCCGGCGCTCAAGAGTTTGCGTAGCGGCATCCACGAAACGCTGAAAGAAGGCGGCAGAGGCGGGAGTGGAACTCGTCACCGGACGCAGAGTGTATTTGTCGCAGGAGAAATTGCCCTGGCATTGGTGCTCCTGGTTGGCGCGGGGCTGATGATCCGCAGCCTTACGAAGTTGTGGGGCGTCAACCCCGGATTCGATCCGCGCCAGCTGGTCTCGTTCAATGTCACCTCGCCCACTCCGCTTGCTCCGACTCCAGACGGCGTGCGCGCGGTATTTCGGCAATTGCACGACAAGCTGAGCAGTGTGCCCGGAGTGCAGGCTGTATCCCTGATGGCTGGTTCTCTGCCCATGATGGGTGATTCGGATTTGCCGTTCTGGCTCGAAGGTGGGCCCAAACCATCTTCTGACTCAGAAATGAAATGGTCGTTGTTCTATCTCGTTCAACCGGACTATCTGGAAAGCATGAAGATTCCACTTCTGCGCGGCCGTTTTTTGACGGACCAGGACAACGAACATTCGCCCACGGTGGTTGTGATTGATGAGCAGTTCGCGAAGCTCTACTTCGCGAACCGGGACCCCATCGGGAAACACGTGAATTTCGACATCTTGAACCTGACCGCCGAAGTCGTGGGAGTGGTGGGACATGTGAAGCAATGGGGTTTGGATGCCGATGCAACCGCAAAAGTCCAGGCGCAGAGCTACCTCCCCATTTCGCAGATTCCGGACAAATTCATGCCGCTGATGGCGCGCAGCGTCGGTGTGGTGGCGAGAACCAGCGGATCGCCGGAGGGAGAAATGGCTTTCCTACGGCATGCGGTGGAGGGCGTGAACAGCCAGCTGGTGGTTTACGGAATTGAAACGATGGAGGACACCATCTCCGATTCTCTGGCTGCTCGTCGATTTGCGATGTTGCTCCTGGGAATTTTTGCCTCTCTTGCGGTGGTGCTTTCGAGCGTCGGGATTTACGGGGTGTTTTCCTACGTAGTGGGCCAGCGGACCCATGAAATCGGCATCCGCTTGGCCCTCGGAGCAGAGCCGGGAAATGTGCGGCGGATGGTCCTGGGACAGGGCACAAAGATGACGCTGATCGGTGTTGGCATCGGGACGGTGTTTGCGCTGGTCCTGACGCGTCTGATGGAAAAGATGCTTTTTGGCATTAGCGCTCACGATCCGTTGACGTTTTTGGGAGTAGCAGGCCTATTGACAATGGTCGCTCTGGCGGCTTGCTACCTGCCCGCGCGCAAAGCGACTCGGGTGGATCCGATGGTCGCGCTGAGGTACGAGTGATGCTGAATTCACTTTGGCAGGACGTGCGCTATGGGCTGAGAATGCTGGGGAAGAATCCCGGCTTCACCGCGATCGCCGTGCTCACCCTGGCGCTCGGCATCAGCGCAAACACGGCAATTTTCAGCATTCTGGACGCTGTATTGTTGAAGCCGCTGCCTTATCCCGAGCCTGCCAGCTTAGTGGCCATCTGGGGCACTGATGCCAAGACCGGCGAGACGCATCGCGCCTTGAGCTACCCGGACTTTGCCGATCTTCGCGATCAGAATCATACCTTTGACGCGATGTCGGTCTACAACGACGCCACGCTTACCCTGACAGGCAGCGGAGAACCTTCGGAGCTTCACGCGGAAATCGTGAGTTCGGGGCTGCTCTCCGTCCTTCGAGTCGCTCCCATGATCGGCGCAGGATTCACCGCGGCAAACGATCAGCCGGGATCGCGCGTCGTGCTCCTGAGCTACCCACTTTGGAAGTCGCGTTTCGGGAGCGATGCGGGGATTGTCGGCCGCAAAATCGTGTTGGGCGAGGTGCCTTACACGGTGCTGGGCGTGATGCCGCGAGGATTTCAGTTTCCCCTCGATGGCGACCCAGTGGATTTGTGGACCACCACGGCAATCGAGATGATCTCCCTTGACGGGGGAAAGCCGATTACTTCCGAACGCGGAGCCCATTTTCTGGCTGCCATAGGACGCCTGAAGGTTGGCGTGACGCTTGCGCAAGCGAACGCCGATGCCGGGGCGATTTCCGAAACCCTGCAAAAACAGTATCCGGATTCCAATGCCCATCTCGCGATGAAAGCACAGCCCGCCGCACAAGCGTTGGTGGGGGATGTTCGATCCACGCTGCTGATGTTGCTCGGAGCTGTTGGATGCTTGCTCCTGATTGCTTGCGTGAACGTAGCGAACCTCATGCTGGCGCGGGCCGCTTCCCGGGAACGCGAAATTGCAGTTCGGGGTGCGCTGGGTGCGAGCGGGTTGCGAATAGCTCGCCAGCTCCTGACGGAGAGCGTGTTGTTGTCGCTCGGAGGAGGGTTGGCGGGGCTTTTAATTGCTGTTTGGGCCACGCGATATTTCTCGTCGCTAAGTTCGCTTCAGATTCCAAGATTGGCGCATACGCAGGTTAACTTGGCGGCGCTCGGTTTTACGGCGCTGGTTGCGGTGGCCACGGGTGTCATTTTCGGGCTGGCTCCCGCGCTTCATGGCTCCCGCCTCGAGATGTTTTCCACGCTCAAAGAAGGAGGCCGAACTGCCACCGGCGGGACGGCCCAGAGACGCATCCGAAGCATCCTGGTCGTCGCGGAAGTTTCGCTCGCTCTGGTTTTGCTGGTCGGCGCAAGTCTGTTGACCCAGAGTCTCGTCCACTTGTGGCAGGAGTCTCCGGGGTTCGATCCCCAGGGCGTTCTGGTCTTTGACGTTGATCTTCCCGACGTTCGCTACGGGAAGCCGGATCAGTCCATTCAGTTTTTTCATCGGCTTTTGGAGCGGATGAGAACCGTGCCCGGCGTCGCGGATGCCAGCGGCGTGTTTCCGTTGCCTCTTTCCGACAGCATCATCAGGACCTCTTTTTCGATTGAAGGAAGACCGGTGGCGAAGAGCGAGGAGCCTCGCACGCAATTCCGGGGCATCGGCCTCGACTACTTCCACACCATGCATATTCCCTTGAACGCCGGGAGGGTTTTCACGGAGCGCGACACCAAGGACAGCACCCCGGTGGCGATCATCAACGAGACGTTTGCCAAAAAATTCTTTCCGGGAGAAAGCGCTATCGGCAAGCGCATCAGGCCCGGCGTAAGCGCCGGCGACAAAGAACCCCTGAGAGAAATTGTCGGCGTCGTTGGCGACGTGAAACACCGCAATCTCTGGCAGACGCCCGATCCAGAATGCTATGCGCCCTATGAGCAAATCCCCATGGGCAGCATGACATTGGTTGCCAGAACCGCCGGAAATCCGATGCTGCTTCTCTCGGCGATGCGCGAGCAGGTCAAGGCCATTGATCCCGAAGTGCCGATTTATCAGGCAAAGACGTTGGAGGATTATGTCGCGGCCTCGATCGCACAGCGGCGCTTTACCGGCCTGGTTTGTGGCGTTTTTGCGATGGCCGGCCTCCTCCTCGCGATGGTGGGACTGTACGGTGTGATGTCTTACACGGTGGCTCAGAGAACGCATGAAATCGGTGTCCGCGTTGCTGTCGGCGCCGAAAGGCGGGACATCCGGAAGTTGGTGCTTCTGCAGGGCGCCCGTTTGACCTTGGCGGGAATCTTGATTGGCATCGTCATCGCGCTTCTGCTCTCCGGAGTGGTCGCGAGCCAGCTTTTCGGAGTGACCCCGACCGACCCGAGAACATATCTTGCTGTGGCGTTTGTCCTGATGGCTGTGGCGTTGACGGCTTGCTTGGTGCCTGCCAGAAGAGCAACCCGGGTGGATCCTATGATCGTGCTGAGGTACGAGTGATGCTGCATACGCTTTGGCAACACGTGCGCTATGGTTTAAGAATGCTTGGGAAGAATCTCGGGTTCACGGCAATTGCTGTTTTGACCCTCGCGTTGGGCATCGGCGCCAACACCGCAATTTTCTCCGTTTTTAACTCGCTGTTCCTCCACCCTCCGGGGATCGCGCATCCCGAACAGGTTGTCGTGCAGCGCGTGAAGTATGGAAAACTAGGACTGAACAACATCAGTGTATCGGCCCCGGACTTCGCAAAGGTCCGCGACAGCAAACAGGTATTTTCTTCTGCGGCCATTGAGAACACGATGGACTTTAATTACTCGGCAGAAGGCGGCCCGGAACGGCTGTCCGGCGCACAGGTCTCTTCCGAATGGTTCGACGTGTTTGGCGCCAAACCGATCCTCGGCCGGGTATTTACCTCCGAGGAGGACCAGCCCAACGCGAACCGCGAAGTAGTGCTTTCCTACGGTGCTTGGCAAAGGTGGTTCGGCGGCGAGGCCAGTGCCGTCGGCCAAACCATCCGGCTGAACGAGCAGCCTTATCGGGTGATCGGAGTCATGGGACAGGAGTTTCACTGGCCGAACCCTCGTACGGATATATGGGCGCCGCTGGGATTGCCTGCAGGGGACTTCGCAGACGACAATACGTTCAATGAAAGCTATCTATCCGTAGCGCGACTTCAACCGAACGTTTCCTTTGCGCAAGCCAGCGCGTACACCAACGTGCTTTCGCAGCGCGTGATCAACGATCCCAGGTCCAGCTACGCCAAGGATTCGCAGTGGGGCATGTTCCTGATGCCCTTCACGGACTTTGTTTTTGGCGATCTGCGTTCGCCCATCTTGATCCTGGGCGGTGCTGTTGCTTTCGTGCTTCTCATCGCGTGCGCCAATATTGCAGGTCTCTTACTCGCAAAAACCGCGGGACGTTCCAAAGAACTCGCGGTGCGCACCGCTCTCGGCGCTTCTCGCGCGAGGCTGATCGCCCAGACGCTCAGCGAAAATGCGGTGCTCGGGGCGCTGGGCATTCTCGCGGGGCTGGCAGTCGCTCAGGCCGGAACCAGGGCCTTGCTCTTTGCTGCTCCAAAGGATCTCTCGGCGGGCATAGACTTCCCCGTCGATGGCTACGTCCTCCTCTTCAGCGCGGCCATTGGAATTCTGGCCATCGTGATTCTCGGGATCGTTCCCGCTTGGCACATGTCTCGCGCGAACCCATCTGATGCGCTTCGGGAGTCCGGCCGCTCCACCACGGGAAGCCGCGGCCGCCAGGGTTTCCGCTCGATCCTCGTAGGAGGCGAACTGGCGCTTGGGCTGGTATTGCTCGCAGGCACCGCATTGCTGCTCAAGAGTCTTGCGAGAATCGGTGACGTCAACCCGGGCTTCGAGCCTCACGGAGTGATGACGGCAGGTCTGGCGTTGCCCCAGACGCACTACAATACGCCGGAGAAGCAATTTGCTTTCTTCCGCGGAGTAGTCGAAAAGCTCTCTCACGCACCTGGAGTTGTCGCCGCAGGGGCGGGCATTGGACTTCCATTTGCCGGCGGAAATCCCTCAGCTTCCTTTCAGATTGAAGAGAAGCCTGCCGGTCCCGGCGATCCCGGCCCACATGGAGACGTTCGTGCCGTCACGCCGGGCTACTTCGTGGCTCTGGGCATACCGCTGCGCGAAGGACGCATTTTTACCGCGGCAGACCAAATGGGAACGCAGCCGGTGATCGTCATTGACGAAAACCTCGAGCGCGAATATTGGCCCAATGAAGATCCTGTAGGGAAGCGGATTCGAAACGGGTCTCGATCTCCCTGGGCGACCATTGTCGGCGTCGTGGGCCATATCCGCTTCAACCAGCTTGCGGGCGAGGAGGCTTCGGCCGGTGCGGCGCAAAGCGCAGGGAAAGGCGTTTATTATTTCCCGCTCTATCAGACGGAAGCGCCGTACGGATTCCTGATTGCCAAATCGAAGGGCAATCCGGAATCTCTTGCAGGGGCAATTCGCCAGGCCGTCCGCGATATCGATCCGCACCAGCCGATTTCTGACGTGAAGAGCATGGACGAACGCATTTCGGAGTCGCTCGGCCCGCAGCGTTTCGCGGCCAATTTGCTCGCGGTGTTCGCTGCCCTGGCCATTCTCCTGACTGCGGTGGGCCTCTATGGGCTCATCAGCTATAGCGTCACGCAGCGAACCAACGAAATTGGAATCCGCACGGCTCTAGGCGCCGGTCGTTCCGATATTCTGCGGTTGGTGTTGCGGCAGGGCGCCACGCTGGCGCTCGCGGGCGCAGCAGCGGGAATTGTGGCCGGACTTCTGCTCGCGCGCACAATGCAAAGTTTGCTCTACGGAGTCAGTCCAGCCGATCCGCTTTCCTTTGCGGGTGCCGCGGTTTTGCTTGTCGCCGTGGCGCTGGCGGCTTCCTGGCTCCCCGCGAGAAGGGCCACGAAAGTGGACCCTTTGGTGGCTTTAAGGTACGAATGATGCACGCAACAAAAGGCTTTGCAGGCGCAAACGAGTAAGTCGAGGAGCAGGCGGGATTCTAAGTTCAAGGAGAAGAAATGACAGAGACAAACAATCTGTTGATCAAAATGGAAGGCGTCAAAAAAGTGTTCTATACCGATGAAGTCGAGACGCACGCCTTGTCGGAGATTCATCTGGAAATCCACCGTGGCCAGTACATCTCGATTGCCGGACCCTCCGGTTGCGGCAAGTCCACTCTGCTGTCCATCCTCGGGCTGCTGGACTCTCCGACCGGCGGAAACTATTCGCTCAACGGAAAAGACGTGGCGAACCTGACCGCCGCCGAGCGGACGCGCATCCGCAACCGCGAAATCGGCTTCATTTTTCAGGCGTTCAATCTGATCGGCGACCTCACCGTTTATGAAAACGTCGAGCTGCCCCTCACTTACCGCGGCACCAGCGGCGCCGAGCGCAAGGAGAAAGTGGAGAAGGCCCTGCAGCGCGTGGGCATGGCCCACCGCATGCGTCACTATCCTTCGCAGCTTTCCGGAGGTCAACAGCAGCGCGTGGCCGTGGCCCGCGCCCTTGTCGGCGATCCCTCAATCTTGATGGCCGACGAGCCGACAGGAAACCTGGACTCCAAGAACGGCGAAGCCGTGATGGAACTGTTGCGCGATCTGCATCGCAACGGCGCGACCATCTGCATGGTGACTCACGACACGCGCTACGCAAGTTTCGCCGAGCGTACGATTCACCTGTTTGACGGCCGGATTGTCGAAGAGACCAGAGAAGCGACCGCTGCCGTATAGGCGATGACCGGGCACTTAAATGAGGTGAAGAAGGAGCTCGCATGGATCCTCTGATCCAGCTGAGAAACATCGAAAAAGTGTATGACGCGGGGGCGCAGAAGTTCTACGTGCTCCGGCGGATCTCGCTGGACATCCAGCCGGGCGAATTTGTGACCTTCATGGGGCCATCCGGCGCGGGCAAATCCACCTTGCTGAGCATCATCGGCATGTTGGATGGCGCTTGGACCGGCGAGTATTTCTTCCTGGAAGAGCCGGTTCACAAGTTGAGTTTGAAAAAGCGCAATGAGCTGCACAAATACAACATCGGGTTCGTGTTTCAAAGCTATCACCTGATTGATGATTTGACTGTTTTCGAGAATCTGGAAATCCCGCTGTCCTACAAAAATATCCCCCGCAAGGAACGCGAGAGCCTGGTTTGCGACATCCTTGATCGCTTCAACATCGTGGCAAAAAAGGATTTATTTCCCAGCCAGCTCTCTGGAGGACAGCAGCAACTCGTGGGCGTCGCCCGGGCCGTGATTCAAAACCCAAAGCTGATCCTCGCGGACGAGCCGACCGGGAACCTGCATTCCGCGCAGGGGGAAGAGATTATGCAGCTCTTCAAGCGGCTGAACGAAGCGGGCACCACCATCATCCAGGTCACGCACTCGGAAAAGAACGCGGGATATGGCAACCGCATCATTCAGCTGAGAGATGGGTGGCTCGTGAATCAGGATTCCAGCGCGGCAAGGGCGAGCTGACAAGATAGGTTTTGCGGGACCCAGATTTTTAGACTTCGGCAGGAGGCGGCGATGAATGGCATGTGGCGGGACATTCGTTACGCGCTACGCAGACTGACAGGTTCTCCGGGCTTCGTCACGGCAACCGTTTTGACACTCCTGCTCGGCATTGGAGGCGCCATTTCAATTCTTAGAGCGCCGGAAGTAGCACTGCGTCAAAGAAGCCTCCAGTTCCCTCGTTCGGTTGATCCGGGATTCCGAACGGAACGCATTGCCACGCTTGATCTTTCCCTTCCTCCCGCACATGAAGAAGCCGACAAGATCCGCCGCGTCGTTTTTCTGGACGAGCTTTTCACGCGCCTGCGCGCGCTTCCGGGGATCGTCGAGGTGGGAGGCACGGTCTGCATGCCGCTCACGGACCGCGATCGCAATGAGGCTTTTGCGCAGAGCAATGCAGGTGAAGTCTTTCCCATAACAGAAAAAGAATTCGGCAAGCTGTTCAACAATCGAATCCTCGCAGACCATGAGGTGTACTGCGCTGCCACAACGGGCTATTTTAAGGCTCTGGGGATTCCCCTCTTGCGCGGACGGCTGTTCGACGCTCGCGACACCCTGAACGCTCCGCACGTGGCTCTGATCAGCGAATCGTTGGCCCGCTTGAAGTGGCCTGGACAAAACCCTATCGGGAAACAGCTCGAGTTCGGGAACATGGATGGCGATTCCCGCCTGCTGACCATCGTTGGCATCGTCGGAGATGCCCACGCTGACTATCTCGAAACTCCGGCGGGTCCCACGGTTTACGTGAATTACGCGCAACGGCCGCAGAGCACGCAAAACTTCACGGTTGTCATGCGGTCGAACGGGGAAGTCGCGTCCCTATTCCCCTCGCCGTACCGCGTGTGCCGCCCGGATCAGGCGGACATCCTGCGCAACGAATAGGACGTTCCGCCATCACAAATGCCAGTGCCTTCTCCTGCGGAGCCCCCGCGAATCAAAGTAGAATAGCTCTAGTTCTCCCCGAGCCATGAAGACGACACCAAATCAACATCACCGAGTCCTGCTGGCTGACGACCAGGCCGATATCCGGGAATCCCTGCGCCTCCTGCTCAAGAACGAAGGCTATGAAACCTTTCCCGTGTCTTCCCCAGCGGAGGTGCTTGCGGCCATCGAAGGTCGCGAGTTTGATGCGGTCCTGATGGACCTGAATTACACGCGCGATACGACCTCGGGCCAGGAAGGTCTGGACCTTCTCACACGGATCAGCATGGTGGACAGCACGCTTCCCGTCGTGGTTATGACTGCCTGGGGAAGCGTCGAACTTGCCGTCGAAGCCATGCGTCGCGGGGCCAGGGACTTTCTTCAGAAGCCTTGGGAAAACACGCGATTGCTCGCGATTCTGCGAACTCAGATTGACTTGCGCCAGGCGCTCCGCCGCGCGAATCGCCTGGAAGTGGAAAACCGGCTCCTAAGTGTGGAGTCGCGTCCTGCGCTCATCGCAGAGTCTCCCGCGATGCAGCCGGTCCTGGAATTGATCGGACGCATTGGTCCTTCGGACGCGAATGTCCTGATCACCGGAGAACATGGAACGGGAAAAGAGGTGATTGCTCGCACGCTGCATGCGCTTTCGGCGAGATCGGCCCGGCCCATGGTGACCGTAAATGCCGGAGGCCTCCCCGAAGGGCTCTTTGAGAGCGAACTCTTCGGGCACGTAAAAGGCGCCTTTACGGATGCGCGAACAGATCGTGTCGGGCGGTTCGAGTGCGCCGATTCCGGGACACTCTTTCTGGATGAAATTGCAAACGTTCCCGTCAATTTGCAAGCCAAGCTCCTGCGCGTCCTTGAGACCGGAGAATTCGAGCGCGTTGGCTCTTCCCACACCCGGCGCGCGGACGTACGTGTCCTTGCGGCGACAAATGTGGAGATTGATGTTGAAGTGGCGGCGGGGCGATTCCGCCAGGATCTTTTGTTTCGTCTGAACACCGTCGAGATTCATTTGCCGCCCTTGCGCGAACGGCGGGGCGATATCGAGCTGCTCGCAAATCATTTCCTGCAGATTTACGTGCGGCGTTACCGGAAGCGCATTTCCGGCTTCGATCCCGGCGCCTTGTTGTCGCTCCGGGAGCATCCCTGGCCGGGCAACGTCAGGGAACTCGACCACGCCATCGAGCGCGCCGTCCTCCTCTGCCCGGAGACCACGATTCGCGCGGCGGACCTGGGGCTAAAATCGGCATCCTCTGCCAGCGCTCCACGACTCGAAGAGATGGGCCTAGAAGAAGTTGAAAAGCACCTCATCCAGCGCGTGTTGGCCCGCCACGAAGGCAACGTCAGCCATGCGGCAAGCGCTCTGGGTTTAAGCCGCAGCGCTCTCTACCGCCGCTTGCAAAAATTCGGGCTCGAATGAAATCTCTCTCTTACGAGCGCCGGGTCCAGCTCCTCGCGCTGGCTGCGGGGCTACCTGGCTCTCTCGTTGCGCTGCTCATCCTCTGGTTTGGCGATTATTCCTCGCAAACAGCCTGGACGCTGACTGCTTTCATCGTCGCCTTCTGGTTTGGATTTGCCTTCTCTGTGCGGAACCGCATCGTTTTCTCCCTGCAAACACTCTCCAATCTCATCGCGGCCATGAGGGAAGAGGATTTCTCTATCCGGGCGCGCGGGGCCCGGCGCGATGACGCCATGGGCGAAGTCATGATCGAGTTGAACTCCCTGAGCGAAACTTTGCGCCAGCAGCGCCTCGGTGCGATGGAAGCAACCGCGCTTCTGCGCACGGTCATGGAAGAGATTGACATCGCCGTGTTCGCTTTTGACGACCAGGAAAAGCTTCGGCTGATCAACCGTTGCGGCGAGCGCCTTCTTCGGCGGCGGGCGGAACAAGTCCTTGGGCTGGAGGGATCCGAATTGGGGCTCCAAGCCTGCCTTGAAGCGGAACCCGCGCGAACGATCGAACTCAGTTTTCCCGGCGGTTCCGGGCGTTGGGGCTTGCGGCGCAGCTCCTTTCGTCAAGGAGGTATTCCCCTTCAATTGGTGGTCCTGGCAGATTTGAGCCGCACGCTTCGCGAGGAGGAGCGCCAAGCCTGGCAGCGCCTTCTCCGCGTTCTTGGCCATGAGCTGAACAATTCGCTTGCGCCCATCCAATCCGTTGCGGAAAGCCTCGAGACGTCCTTGCAGCGGTCTCCTAATGGAGGCAATGGAATTTCCTCGATTGAGGACATGCGCCAGGGCGTGGCCATCATCCGCTCGCGCACGGAGGCGCTTGGAAGGTTCATGGGTGCGTATTCGCGCCTGGCTCGTCTTCCGCAACCCGTCCTCGCGCCCGTTGATCTTCCCGCCCTGGTGCACCGGGTGGCCAAGCTGGAAGTGCGCGTGCCGATTGACCTCGTCGAAGGTCCAACGCTCAGAGTTTCGGCGGACCGGGACCAACTGGAGCAGCTCCTCATCAATCTGGTTCGCAACGCGGCCGACGCGGCGGTCGAATGCAGCGGCGGAGTCCGCATCGAGTGGTCGCGCGATGGATCGCAGTTGGAGCTCTCCATTCTCGATGAAGGGCCCGGAATCTCCAATCCCGCTAATTTGTTCGTCCCCTTTTTCACCACCAAACCCGGAGGATCGGGAATCGGTCTGGTCCTGAGCCGGCAGATTGCAGAGGCTCATGGCGGTTCGTTGACTCTCGGCAATCGTGCTGATCGGCAGGGAACTGTCGCCAGGCTCCGTCTGCCAATCTGAGATCCCGGCTGGATTTTGGCCGGCCCAGGAAGCAACAAAAGAACAAAAATGGTCCAAGGATTCGAGTGGACCCCATTGGGTCAAAACGGGCACTGTTTTGGAATAATTCGCGCGGCTCCAGATTAGCTTCTGCTGGCAGATGAGCGAAATTGACTCGAAAGTGCCCAGATGGGGTGGTCTATAAGCGCATGTGAGAGAGCTTTGGATCGATTGAGATAGCCCCGTATCCAATCGCTCCTCTGCTATCGTTATGAAAAGATTGACACTTCGTCATCCGTTTGGGAGGATGCAGAAGTTTGTATGCCGATAACTGGCGATCGAGGTATACAGTCCGGCTTCTGCGCCGGGCGCTGGAAGCCAGAGGCGATGCAAGTTATTGAAATACAAGAGGAAATGACCGATTGACCCAGGCAGCCCGGGCGCAATATGGCACGTCTATTGCACTTGATGATACATTTTGAAAGCTTCCCTGCATAAAGATCGCCAGCTTGGGTTAGGCTCCGAGAGGTGACATGAATAAGCTCGGCAAATACGAGATTCTGGCTGAGCTGGGGCGCGGCGCGATGGGCGTTGTGTACAAGGCTCGCGACCCGTTTATAGGACGCCTGGTTGCGCTCAAGACCATCACCAGCGGCCTTGCCGGAAAGCCCCAACTCCTCGAGCGCTTTTATCAGGAAGCGCGTTCCGCAGGAACTCTGCAACATCCCAACATCGTCACCATCTTCGAGCTGGGCCAGGAGAAAGACACTCCCTTCATCGCCATGGAGTTTCTGGAAGGCGATAGCCTGGACAAGATCGTCGAGGGTCGGCCGACCCTTCCGCTGTTCCAGAAGCTCGAGTATGTGGTCAAGGTCTGCGAAGCCCTGGATCATGCGCACCGTCACGGGGTGATTCACCGAGACGTGAAGCCCGGCAACGTGATGGTTACCAAAGACGGAGCCGTAAAAGTTGTGGACTTCGGCATCGCCCGTCTCACCGACACCTCCATGACCCAGGCGAACATGATGATCGGTTCGCGAGCGTACATGTCTCCGCAGCTTTATAAGGGCGAACGAGCGGACGCGCGTTCGGACATCTGGGCTCTCGGCGTAACCCTATACGAGCTGCTGGCCTATCGCAGGCCGTTCCTCGGCGAGAGCGAAGCGGAATTGATGTTCAACATCATCACCAATGGGCCGCCCGCTTTGCGCCCGCTTGCTCCCGATTGCAGCGAGGAGCTCGAGCGCATCGTCATGAAAATGCTCGAGAAAAAGGCCGAGGATCGCTACCAGACGATGGAGGATGTGCTCCACGAATTGGAGCCGCTGTGCAAAGCCGCACAGCAAGCCACGGTCGCGGGCCTGATGACCGACAGCAAGCAGCTAATGGAAGCCAACGACCTGCCCCGCGCCCAGGGAATGCTGCGAAAGGTGTTGCAGATTGACGTGGGAAACTCCACGGCCAAAAGCATGCTCGAGAAAGTTACCGCCGAGCTGCGCAAAAGCCAGGTTTTGCCCAAGATTCAGGAACACGTCAACCGCGGCCGAACCCTGCTCGAGGCCGGGCATCTTCGCGAAGCGCGCGCCGAAGCGGATGCCGCCCTGGGACTCGATTCCCGGCAGGACACGGCGCTCAAATTCCGCGCCGAGGTGGAAGAAGCGCTGACCAAAGCGCAGCAATTGGAGCAGCAGCTTCGCCTATCAAAGCAGCGCCTTGCCGAAGGAGCCGTCACCGAAGCTGTGGGCGCTCTCGACCAGGCGCTGAGCCTCGACGCCAAGAACCCCCAGGCGCAGGAACTCAAGCGGCAGATTGAAGAAGAGCAGCGCAAGCGCGAAAAACGCCAGAAGCTCGCGGAGATTCTGCATCGCGCGCGCTCCCTCTGGGCGGAACTCAATTATGCCGAGTGCCTTGAGGTCATCGCCGCGGCGCTCAAGGATTTTCCCAACGATCCGGAATTGATGAAACTTTTGGAATCCGCCCGCCACGATCAGGCGGAGGAACAAAAGCGCGTGCGGTTCGCGGAGACCCGCAAGCTGCTGGGCGAGCAGAAGTTCGCGGAAGCCTTGAAAGTCGCGGATGATCTGTCCAAGCGGTATCCGCGCGACGCCACTGTGGAAAGTCTGCGCGCCATGGCCCAGCGCGGCTTGCAGGACCAGAAACGCAGCGAGTTTTTGCAACAAGAGCTGGCCGCTCTGCGGGCTCTCGTCAGCGCGGGCAAATACGGGGAAGCAACCGCGCGCGTCGAACCCCTGTTGAAGGAATTCCCGCAGGAATTCACCCTGATGGAAATCGCTGCTTACGCCAAGGGCGAACTGGCCCAACAGGAGCAGAAACAGCGCGAGGACGAGCGGCAACAGCAAATTCGCGGCCTGATGGAAGCCGGAAAGTACCGCGAAGCGGAAGACACCGCGAAGCGAGCCGTCCAGGAATTTCCCAAGCTCGCTCTGTTCCAGCAGCTTTACGAAGAAGCGCAGAAAGGACGCAAGGACCAGGAGGAGCGCGCCGAGTTCCAGCGCCGCATCCAGCAAATTCGCGGAAAGATCAACCAGGGCCACTTGACGGACGCAGCGGATCTCTGCCGCCAAACGCTTGCGACCATGGGCCCCAACGCAGACGTGGCCCAGCTCTTGCACTCCGCGGAAGTGGAGATCACCGAGCGCAAGAAAAAACAAAGCCACCAGGAACAGCAGATTCAGGCCGCCAAAACCATGCTGGACGCCGGGAATTTTGCCGGCGCCACGCAGCTTCTCAACCAGGCGATCGCCACGCAGATTTTCCACCCCGACGACCCGCGCACCCAGCAGCTCTTCGCCAAAATCGATGAGGTCGAACGCGAGGCGAGCAAGAAGCACACGATCCCGCCGGTCGGCCCGCCCAAGAAGCCCGCCGACAAGCCGGCCGAGGTCACCAGCAAATTTGTCGCGACGGGTGTTGGCCAGAATGTGGACACAACCGCGCCGGCCACTTCAATGTTCTCCGCCACGCAGGTCCTTCGCCCCGGCGAATCATCCACGCGGCTCCCCGGAACGGAAGCAAAGCAACCGTCCAAGCCCGCTTCCGGAACCGTCTCCTCCGTTGCCCTTGCCGATTCCGGCGCGGCGCGCACCGCTCCAGCCGCCGGTGAAAGTGGGTTCGCGAAGGTCCCCGCAGGGCAGCGTGCCGGCCAGAAAAATCTTCTTGTGCTGGCCGGAGCGGGATTAGCGGCCGTGCTCGTTCTCGCCATCGGAATTTGGCTTTGGAAGTCCCACAGCGCTGCTTCTGCTGCCGAGCTGAAGCTGAAGGACGAGGCCACCCAGCTCTGGAGCCAGCACCAGCTCGATGCTTCCGAACAAGCTTGGCGTCAGCTCGCGGAAATGCACGGCAAGCTGCAATCCGAAGCCGCTGGGCAGGTCCGCCTGATCGAGGAAAAGCGCACCGAAGAGAAAAATCGCTTCGACCAGGGCGAATCCCTCATGCGCGACCAGAAAGACTACGCTGACGCCCAAAAAACCTTCCAGGACGTCGTGCGGATGAATCTCTGGCTCGTAGACGATGCCAAGCGCGAGCTCGATTCGGCTTCCGCTCTCGCCAGCGGCGCGGACATCAAGCAGCAGGAGCAGGACCACTTCACCAAAGGCCAGCAATTTTTCGAGAAAGGCGACTACAAGCAAGCCGCCGGCGAATTCGATACCGTCGTGAACCTCAACGTCCCCGATTCGACCATCAAGCCCCAGGCCGAGGAATTCCTGCGCAGGATTCGCCAGTCCTCCACGGAAAAGAAGCTCTACGACAGCGCGGTGAGCGACGTCTCCGCGGAAAATTGGACGGCGGCGCAGCAGGAGCTGCAGGACGTCATCAAGCGCAAAGGACCGCTCGCGGCGGATGCCCGAAAGCAGCTCGCCACAGTTTCCTCCGCGCTCAAGGTTGTGGACAATTTCTCGGGAGCGCTGAAATCAGGCTCTTTTCCGGCAGCCAGAGCCGAGCTAAACGCCGCGCATGCCTGGCCGAAGACACAAAAGACCTTGAGCCAGCAGCTTCATTCGGCCGAGATCGAAGAACTCGGCTCCATCCGCAACCAAGCCCAGGCCATCGAGGCCAAGGGCGACGTCAGCGCCATCGAACATCTCCAGGATCAGTTGCACGGATTCATGCTGGGAATCAACGATCCCTCCGTCAAAAACTCCGCCAATGAACTTGACAAGTCGCTCTCTGCCTCCGCCTTGAAACTCCGCGAGAACAAGGGCGATCGCGCCGCTTTCGATTCTGCCGTGCTGAATTTCAACAGAGCCAAGGAAAAAGGCGACGTCAACGAATTAAGCCACGATGTCACCCGCGAATTCCAGAAAATCGCCAACAGCAAGAGCCTCTATCGCGATCCGGCCCAGGAATACGTCACCAAGTCCATCCCTAACGCGATTCTCGAACTTACCAAAACTCTTGGCGGCAAGGCGCTCGTCCCTCCCATTCAGTGCCGGGGGAATGGATCAGCCGGCGGCTCCCATTCCGGCGATTCTGCTGAATGTGGACAGCTCGATTCCAACTCACCCTTGCAGTGGGTGGGGACGCCCATGGTGGACTTTCCTGATTCCGCGAAAAAGCCCGGGAAACTTCCTTACGTACTGAGCGTCACCGTGATGGTGGACAACCGGGGCGACGTGAAAATCGAAAAAGCCGGCAACGTGGACAACGACTTCTTCAAGAAAGCGAAAGACTCCGCAAAGCATTGGAAGACCACCGTGCCTCGCTCCGGTGGCAAGGCCGTCAGCGTCAAATTCCCTCTGAGCATCACTTTCGAGAAGCGTTAGGAAGGCTTGCCGTCGGCCGCTTCGGATAAATTCAATCGCGCTCAACCCTCCGTTGCGGTAGATATCCGTTATTCGGTCATCTTACCCGGGCAGCTGAACCCGGACAGATACCCCACCTCGAACAGTGGCACTCCGCGGAAGTCCACTTCAAACTGCACTGTAACCGGCTTCCCGTTGCTGGTCATCGGTTGTCTGCTGGGTCCCAGCAGGGCGCCTTCGATGCGATACGTGCCCCCCACCGGCACCCACTTGTAAACGGAGAAGAACCGCGCCACCGCCCATTGGCCTTGCTCACTCTCGGCATCGAGGTTCACGCTGCCCGCCGAGAGGTTCAGCACCGCGCCTTGTGCGCTGCCGGGCCAGACGAATTTCTTTGTCCCGCCCTTGCCACTAATGCTCAATTCCTGCCCGTCGAAGATCAGATTTTCTTTCGAGTACCCGCCCACGTCGGGCAAGTGCGCCGTCACGCTGTATTCATAATGCGGTTCCGTCGCCCCGTTGGGATAGACAGCCTGCTGGATTGCGTACATTTGATTGACGAAACGCAGGAATCTGGCTCCAACCGGCAGCGTGCCTCCGGGCGTCCGGATCCATGTGGAACCTTGCAACGAAATGGCGTTCTTTTGCGAAGCGATGAATTGAGAAAACATCCCCGTGTTCGGCGCGAAGAAGCCATTGAATTCCACCAAGCTTGCCTCGCGGGATGCGCGTGCGTTGAACGGATAGCTCCCCTGCAGGGTTCTGAATGCCCGGCACATCTCTGAAGTCGAGCCTCCCGTCGCCTGCAGCGAGCGCTGCAGCGTTTTAATTGGTGACTCAAGAAGATTGCGCACCGTCGAATCCAGGTGCCCGTCGGGATCAATCGTGAAGCTCTGCGCGATCTGATCCGCTGTAACCAGCGCTTGCGTGGCCACCGGCGCGCATTGCGATTTGTACGCATCTCTTTCCGCGGGCTGCGCCTGGTCAATCTGCTGCGTGCAGGTCCTCAGGTTCAATAGCCCCGCCATATACGGGTCGTTCGAGGATTGCTTGTATTTCTTCTGCTCTCCGCATCCCGGCGCGACAACCAGTTGCGGCGCCTGGAACGCCGCGCGTATCGTCGGGGAGTTGACGTTTGTATTGTCGGAGACGTCGCAAAGCAGCGCCAGAAGCGGCGAATCGTTCCCGGACAATTTATCCAGCTTTCTGGCCGCATCTCCAAACGACGCGTAGCCCGCGACGCTGGCGCTACCCACCACTCCCCTCCATTGCGCGATGTAATCCTTGTCGTACATGGCTCGCAGGTCCTGCTCGAGGTTCGCGGACGATACGCTCTGTTGCCCGCCGCTCCCAAGCACCCATTCTTCGCCCTGAAGAAATTTCCCCGCATTCTTCAGGTTATCGTCCATGATCTTCCAGCCCTCCGCCGTGAACGGCCCGTCCACATCCTTGGTCACTCGCACGACGTCCGCTGCTTCCGGATGCGCCGCGGAGAAGCGGTAGCTCCTGGTTTTCTGGCGTGCCGCAGCCAGTATCGTCAGATAGATGCGCTGGATGCCCGCCATTTTATTGAGATAGGCGCGCGTCGGCTCAACGTAGCCTGGATCGCTCACCTTCGAGTAGGGATTATCAATGGTCAGTTTGCTGCTGTAGAAATCGAATTGTTGGTCAATCAGATTCCTGAGTGCGCCGGGATCCTCCAGCCCTTTGTTCCACTCCTTCATCAGGAAATCCGAAAGAAAGCTCCCCGTATTCCGCTTGTACTCCGACGTCATCAGCAGGTAGGACTTGAGAGCGTCATACGCCGCTCCGGAATCCGCGCTGGACTGCGGTTCGCCGCGGTAGGTGCGCAGGTCCGTCAAAAGATTGCGGCGCGTGTGGTCCAGCAGCAGCTTGTCGAAATATTGAAAATAAATCGCCCGGGCGTCCGGGTAGACGTCGTCGCCCGTGAACAAACCCCAGCGAAGATGCAGGGGAGCTCTATTCTGCTCATAATCGCTGAGTTCGGCCACCGCCTGCCGAAGCGTGTCAAGCCGCTGCAGTGATTCCTGCGTGGGGATCTGCCCCGTCGGTGCGGGAACGATGGACAAATCCAGTGCGGCTTGTCGCACGCGCGAAACCAGGCTGGCATTGCTCAAATACGAGGTCAGGAATCCCAGGATCAGAACCAGCGCCACAAAACACGCCGATGCGTACAGAATTCGTTTCACGAGTTCCGTGCGGCTGCTCGCGCCGCTTGCCCCTTGCGCCGCGCGGTCCTGCAGGATCACGTGGCTGAAGATGTGGCTTACAAAAATGGACTGAAACGTCTTGCGCGGTTCTGCCGGATTCTCCAGCGAAGTTTTTCCCGCCCACACCGCTTGTTGTGAGCCGGAGTCCTGCGACGTCAGGATGCTCGTCGCCGCCGCGTTAAATCCGCTGGCGGGCGCGGGCATCATCGAAGTCTTGGACCCGAGCGAAGTGGAAGAACCCGCCGCCGGCGCGAGCACGGTCTTGCGTCCCACAAAATAAAATCCTCGTAGAAAAGCCCCGGTGCGCAGATGGCCGGGCCGGCACAGGTCCACCAGAAATTGCGTGACCGGCTTGCTCAATTTGCGGAATTGCCGCGGAAATTCGTAAGCTCCCGCTTGCCGCTCGGCGTTCCGTTCGCGGCTCAACAAGCCCGGCCGGCAATCGGCCAGCGAGCTGAACAATCCGTTGAAAACCGTGGTTAGCCGCCGGCTCTCCTGCTCCGCGTACACTCCCGTCGCCACATTGGGAAGCATGGGCAAGGTCGCGCCAAGAACTTGCGTAAGTTCTTCGTTCGCGAACGTCGCGGTGAAATCGTCAAAATAGGGCAGCGTGTCCGCGCGCGTAAACAACACGTATACGGGAAGATTGATGCCCATCTGATGGGCCAGTTCCTGTAGCCGCGCGTGTAGTTTTCGGGCGCGTCCCGCAATGCTTTCCGGCGAAACTTCCTTGACCAGCATCTCGCAATCGCAGCAAACCACCGCGGCGCGGGCAACCTGCGCGCCTTTTCCAAAAATGGCGCCAAAACTTCCGGGAATTAAATGTCTGACCAGCCGCAGCCAGCCTGCGGGGTTTTCCACGAGCGGTCCGCCGGCCTCCACGAAAACCGTCTTTCGCGCAAACCACAAATTCGCCGCCCGTGTCGGAGCAACTGCGTTTTCTTGATAGACCTGTCCGGCAAGGAGTTCCGCATCCAGACCGCACTGGGTCATCACGGAAGTTTTTCCGCTGCCCGTTTCTCCCAGAACAAAAATTGCAGGCAAACTCGTCAGCCGCGCCCCTCCCAGCCGCGCTGCGGCCACTTTGTTCGCCGCTTCTCGCACCACATAGTCAATTTCCGCGAATGCATCGCCCGAACCATGCCCCGCCATGGCCGCCGCTCCGGTCGCCGCAGAAGTCACGGCGCTCGCTGCTGTCGGCATGCTCACCGAAGGCGTGGACGGCATGCTTGTCGGGACTGCGGGAACAGAAGGATGTTGCGAGCGGGCATAAAGGATCAGTCCAATGATGACAATTGCACCGAGTACAAGGATGGCCGCGCGCAGAACCCACGCATTCGCGCCATTCATGTGGAAGATTGGCCCGACAAACCACGCCAGCACCAGCGTGATCACGCCTACCGCACCTGCCGCAAGATGTTCCCAGTAGAATCGCATGCCGTCTCCTTTACGGATGGCTCTGCATCGTCATGGCATGGATCGAATTGGAGCCGGAGACGAGTTGCAATTTGAAACCAATGAACAAGAGAAGGGCGAGAGATACGCTGATGATCGCGGCCAGCATCAAGCGCTTTACCCAGGAATCGGCTTGCCGCGCTGCCGGGCCTCCCGGCGGCACGGCCCAGGAAGGCGAGAGACCCGTCAGCGGCCCGCGAATCCTGCGAATTTTATCCATGCACGTGTCTATGTAGGAACGCGTCCCCTCCGGTCCCGCAAGTCCATAGCGTCCTTTGTACCCGAGCAGCAGGCAAAGCAGATGCACTTCCAGAAGATCGGCGACGTCCTGTGATTCCGCGCTGCTGAATAACCTATCGAGATTTTCGAAAAATGTTTCGCCGGCGATGTGATGGCCAAAAAGCTCTTCCTGTAGCGGCATGCTCGACCAGCCCGAAAACGCGGGATTCGAGGAATTCAGGACCGATTCGTCGAGGAAAGCGACCACCGCCGTGGTGGCCGTTCGAATGTCTTCCGGAGAATAGCCGCCCTTGATCGCTTCTTTTTCCGCCACTTTTAGCGCGTTTTGCATATGCGAGCGGAACATTCCCGCGTCGCTGACCGCCTGCCGGTTTGTGCGCACGCGGACGACGGCCGTAAGAATTTCCTGATAAATCAGTCCGAGGTTATACGGCCTGCGCTTCCGGGAAGATTGTTCTTGCGGTTGGAGGCTCGTGGCCCCGAACATTGTTGCTCCCACACGGTCCTCCTAGGAATCCAGCGCGACGAGTAGCTCGATTTCCACATTCGGGAGTTCATCGGGTGTGTAGATGCCAACTCCGCGGGTTGTGACTATATGTTCCCAGCAGGAGCCTACACGGCTCAACCCGAAATACTGGAATTCCACCTTTGGAGCAATAGCGGAAGGAGGTACGGGCAGATGTGCCAGAGGAAGTCCGGAAAGCGCCGTTTTCACCAGATCCGGAAGGAGATCTTTCGAACAAACCTTGATCAGGCGCGGTCCCTTCGCGATCAGGTCGGCTTCCCCCATATCGGCGCGAAGCGCCAAAATCCACCGCGCGCGGTCCAGGCATCTCTGGTCCGTCACTTCTCCGTAGCGGAAATTGCGCCCGCTCTGTACCAGGGGAATCACGATGCAATTTGAAGGGACGACGAGCTCGAGATGTTTGCGAATATGTGCGTCCAGCGCGGAAAAACATCCTTCCAGATTGTCGTGGTCGTACACCGGCAGCGACTGAGGATGCGAATCCAGCCCGAAAGAACATAGCGCTCCCGCCAGTCGCGACAATTCGACAAAAAGATGCTCTGGATGTCCGCGCTCCGACATGTAAAGATGGCGAAGCACGGACAGGCTCGCATTGATCGTATGCACGAACCAGAAGGCAGCAACGTCTTCCGTGGAATATCCCGCGCGTGCCTGCGCCGAGCCTCGCCGCGACATCGCCAGCGAAGCACTCTTGTCTTCGAGAATATCAACAAGCGTCCTGGTGATCTGCAGCAGGCGCTCGCTGGCGCTGATCATCAGGCATGGCGGAATGAACGAAGGATCAAGGATCAGGTTCCCGTTCGAATCCCGCAGAATGCGCGCCACCGGGAGCAGCACGAACTCTTCCTTCTCTTCCACGTCGAGTACGAATCGAATATTTTTTCTTCCTAGCGAAACTGGCTTTTCATCTTTTCCGCTGTTCTCGTCGGGAAGAACCTTCTCCTCCGCGATATAGCGCACCTGCGATTGCTCTTGTTCCGGTTCCAGGGCGCAATTGGGACCGTCCGAGCGGCGCGGCGGAACGGCCAGGTAAGCCACCAGCGATTCTCGCGTCGGAGGAAAAATCTCCGCGATCGCACGCACGGGAGGAAGAGGGTCCGCATCTGGCATCTGAAATAGCAGTCCGTCAGGAAAAACGCCGCGCGCATGAACCAGCGAAAGATTGCCGTTCTGCAGCGCCTCGGCATCCACTTTGCAGCTCAGAAATCCATAGGGAGCAAAACTGAGGCTTGCAGTGGCGAAATTGACGAGGTCTTCGAACGACTGGGTTTGCACCTGAAAATGGTGCGGCCCCAGATACATTCCTTCGTACCAGACTACCTTGGAAAGATGCTTCATTGAGTTGCCGGCCGCCTGGTGGACGCGGGCTTGGAAAAGCCGTAAGCCGAACGTGCAAAAAGCTTTAGGATCTCAGCCATGTCCAGGCAGGCAAAATGAGCGAATTTCTGCTTCGGCGCTAGACTATCGCGTCTAACCGCATTGTTGTCAAGCGGCTTCGACCACCCCGGTGCGGTCTGCTATCATCTCGCCGTTCGAGGGGGAAACCTTGTCCACACCCAAAATCGGGACTCCGGAGCAGTTCGAGGTTTTCCGCAGCTTCCTCCGGCGGGCGAATTACCGCGAATCGGAAATTCAGCAACGGCTCGGCCTTTCTACCTGCGGCCAGTTGGATTTGATTGCTTTGCCGCCTTCGCTAGTGGAAAAGCTCTCGGCCAACGATGCTCTCGATCTGATCATTCGCCTTTTTTTGATCGGCGGCTATGTAGAGCGAGGGGAAGCAGAAAGAGCATGTTCCGTCCCCGTTTGGCAGGCGGCCAGGGATCTTGGGCTCCTCGAAAGCGAGGCAAGCCATCCAGAAAAATGGTTTGCGACCGTCGCGCTTTATCCCATCGGAGATGTCTTCATCATTTCGGACCGTTGGACGAATCCGGACGGATCGCCCAAGCCATCTTTCTCTGACATTGTGTACCCTGCGCTTTCTCCAAATTCCCTCGAACTCTTGAGTTGGCTTCCGGACGAATCCTGCGATTCTTTTCTGGAGCTTTGTGGAGGCGCCGGTGCTGCCGCGCTGCAATGTGCGAAGCTCGCGCGCAAATCTCTTTCGGCGGACATCACGCAGCGGTCCGCGCTGTTTGCGAAATTCAACGGGGCTCTGAACGGCGTGGCGAATTTCGAATCGCTCGAAGGCGATCTCTACGCTCCCTTCAAAGGCCAGACTTTTGACCGCATCTGCGCGCATCCCCCTTACGTGCCTGTTCTCCAGCAGAAAGATATTTACTTCGGCGGAGGAGAAGACGGCGAAGAAATCGCGCGGCGCATCATTCAGGAATTGCCTGATTATTTGCGGCCCGGAGGACGGCTTTACTGCCGGACGCTCGGAACGGATCGCGAGGGCGCGCCGTTCGAGCGGCGCGTGCGCGAGTGGCTCGGCGAAAAACAATCCGAATTCGACGTGGCCATCTTCGTTGGAAAAAACATCGAGCCGTTTCGCTTTGCGGTGGAATCCGCGGTCAAATCCGGGCGCGGAGCCGCAGAAGTGAACGATTGGAAGTCTCTTTTCGGCAAGCATCACATTCAGGACTTGCTCGTTGGATTGATCCTGATCCAGAGGGTGAAGCAACCGAGGGCGGTTTTTACGATCCGGCGCACGCTTGGAGAGCAACGCGGGCGCAACGTTCTGGAATGGATTCTTGGATGGGAAGAACGCATGGTGCAGCCGCAGGCTCTGGAAGCGCTGCTGGCGATGAAGCCGCGAGTTTCGCCGCACATGAATCTGAACATTCGCCATCAAGTGGAAAGCGGAGATTTCGTTCCTCGCGACTTTGCGCTCTCGACTCTCTTTCCATTTCAGACCGACACGAGATTGCAGCCGTGGATGTGCTCGATGATTTGCCGCTGCGACGGCACGCACACGATTGCCGAGCTGCATGGAATCTGCAAGGAAAGCGGATGGATTCGGCCCGAAACGCCGATGAAGGAATTTGCCGGTCTTGCGAAAGTTCTCATCAGCGGAGGATTCCTGGAAGTGGACGAAGCTAGACTGCCTGCGGCAGCAAAATGATGAGTTCGAGTTGCGGATTGGGAATGTCGCTCGGCACATACGCGGCGAGATTGCGACCTTTCTGCACGGTGTCCCATGCCACGCCTGCCTGATTGAGGCTGAAATACTGATAATTGAGCTTCACGGGGATGGATGCCGGAGGCTTGACGGCGTGGGTTAATTGCATTCCGGAGAGCGCCTGGCGGACAAGTTGCTCGATCTGCGTGGAAGAGCAAACTTTGATGAGCTGGGGAGCGCGCTTGACCAGGTCGGCCTCGGGCATGTCCGCGCAGACGGCCAGATAAAACTTCGTGCCTTTCAAATACTTGTCGTCTTCGATCGGTGTCGCGTAAACAGAAGGCTTGATCAGCTTCAGGGGAAGCGCGACGAAATTGCTCGGAACTACGGTTTCGAGAAGCTGGCGCAATTTCTCGTCGAGGTCGGAGAAACACGCTCCCAGATTGTCGTGATCGTACTGCGGAAGGTCGCGCGGCTGGATCTTCATGGAGAAAGTGGTGAGCGCGCCGGCGAGCGACGAGAAGATGCGGAAAATTTCCTCGGGATGGCCGCGGCGCGTTTCCAGAATGTGGCGGACCAAGGGGAAGTGGTTGTTGACAGTATAGAGCAGCCAGAAGCTGGCGATGTCCGATGCGGTGAAGTCCGCGAGTCCCGCGCTGCGCTGACGCCGGCCTCCCGCGAGGATGCTGCTCTTTGCGGAGAGTATTTCCACGATGCGGCGGGTGATGCCCATGAGGTAATCGCTTGCGGCGATATTCAAGAGCGGCGGAATAAATTCGGGATCGAGCTGGAAAGTACCCGCGGCGGAGCGCTTGATGCGCGCGATGGCCACGGAAGTAAAGCCTTCGCGCGATTCATTTCCGGCGAGAAACCGCAAATTCTTGCGCGCGATTTGGATGGGCTTCTCGGCGAGGCCGGTATTTTCATCGGGAAGGACGAGCGCTTCGGCGAGGTAGCGGGCGTTGGCATTGCCGCGGGACATGGAGATATTGAGGCCGCGCTCCTGAGCGTGGGGAATAGCCAGATAGACGTCGAGCGTGAGCTGGTCGGGCTCGAAGTAGGGAGCGAGTGGCTTGGGCTCCGGGGCGGCATCAGAGTCGGGAATTTCGAAGGGGAGACCGTCGGAGAGAAGGCCGGAAGCGCGAGTGATGGCGAAATTGCCGCCGGTGAGGGCTTCCTGATCAATCTTGAGCTCCTGAAAACCCCAGGGGCAGAAATGGAGGCCTTCGAGGCGGAACTGGAGGCCATTTTCGACGTAGCGGTCGCGGGTCTGGAGATGCTGCGGGGTAAGGAAAGTGCCTTTGGACCAGATGACCGGCTGAAGTTGACGCATGGCTTGGCGATACGCTAGCAGGAGTGAAGGAATGAAGTCAAAGCGGATTCGAGGGCGAGGAGGGAAGTGGCCGCACTGGCTAAGCGTAAGGACCCCCGCCCCCCTGTTTTTTTGGAAGTGTTGAATATAAAGGGGGTTAAAAAGGGCGATTTTGGAAGTGTTCATTCTGCGGGACTTGCGGGTGCAGATTTTGTAAGTGTTCATTTCAGGGCAGTTAGCAGCCGATTGCGCAAGGCGCTCTGGGCGGGTGGAGAGAGGAAACAGAAGCTGCGGCGGCGCGGACTGGCGTGCGGCAAACATGGGAAATAGTAACGCAAAAGAGAGCTAACGGGTAAGTACT
>DATJAD010000172.1:0-21441 GCA_035516615.1 Candidatus Acidiferrum sp. | reverse complement strand
CGCACAAGGTAGTTTCCGCCACGCAACACCCGCTTTCACGTTGGGTGTCTACACGCATGCGCAGGATGCCGCCAAGCGCGCGGCCCTGAAACGTTTCGAATCCAGACTCGTGCTGTGAGAAGTAAGAGATGAAATACTGGTAGGAAACCACGGGTAGACAATGGAGCGTAGATTTGAAATGGTAGGCCCGTGGGGACTCGAACCCCAGACCTCTACCGTGTCAAGGTAGCGCTCTAACCAACTGAGCTACGGGCCTAAAGACCAATTATTCTAGCACGAGGCGGAACCCGGGGAGTCCAGTCGCTGGATTGGTTGAGCGGCCGAGGATGCGGATGCTATCCTGCGACCATGGCGGAAAACGCAGCTCCTCCACTGGTGACAGCGCCGTTTGCGCCGATGGATCATTCCCGGCGGCAACTGGAAGCCTTGCTCGAGGTGAGCGAAGTGATCGCGCAGCAGCGCGATCTGCCCGCGCTCTTCCATGACCTTGCCGAACGCCTGCATTCCGTGATCGAGTTCGATTTTCTCACTCTGGTTCTGCACGATCCGGTGCAGAATGTCATGCGCCTCCACATCCTTGAAAGCCGAGTGCCCGGGGAAAAAGACACAGGGAACGAGGCCCCGGTAGAGAAATATCCCTCCGGATGGGTTTGGCAAACCCAGCAGCCTTTCATCGTCCAAGATATCGAAGAAGAAAGGCGTTTCCCTGACTTCATGCATCACCTGAGCGAGCAGGGTGTGCGCTCGATCGTGATTCTGCCTTTGACCACGGCGCAGCGCAGGATTGGCGCGATGGGATTTGGCCGCGTCGTGCCGCTGGGGCTGACGGCTACTGAGATCGAATTTATGCGGCGGGTTACGGCGCAGGTAGCGGTGGCGGTGGACAACGCGCTGAACTTCGAATCGACGGAGGCTTACCAGAAGCAGCTCGCGTTGGAACGAGACCGGCTGCAAGTGCTGCTGGAAATCAACAACGTGTTGGTGACCAGCCGTGAACTTACTGAACTATTTCGGGGAATCGTCACGGCGCTGACGCGGGTGATCCATCACGATTATACGAGCCTCGCGCTGCTCGATCCCGCTACGAATCTTTTGAAGATCCACGCACTGGAATTTCCAGGCGGGAACAGTATTCCCAAGAACAAGGAGCTCACTGTTCCCCTGGAGAGCTCTCCGGCGGGAAGCTGCATCCTCAGCGGCGAGACAAAAGTGTTTCGAGGGAAAGAACTGGATCGCTTTGGGGCGGAGATTGTGCGTATCTTGCGCGGGCAAGGCCTCGTTTCCGCCTGTTGCGTGCCGCTCACGACGCACGGACGCACTTTCGGATCGCTCAATCTCGCCAGCCGCAGCGAGGGAGCATTTTCTCCGCCGGATGTGGAGCTGTTGCACCAGGCCGGTGCGCAGATTGCGATTGCAGTGGAGAACGCGTTGGCCTTCAAGGAAATAGACTCGCTAAAAGACAAGCTGGCGGTGGAAAAGCTGTACCTCGAAGAGGAGATCCGGAGCGAACTCAATTTTGAGGAAATTATTGGCGAAAGCGCGGCGCTGAAGCGCGCGCTGGCGCAGGTTGAGCTCGCCGCGCCGGCGAACACGACCGTGTTGCTGCTTGGGGAAACGGGAACGGGGAAAGAGCTGTTTGCGCGCGCCATTCATAATTTGAGCCCCAGGCGGGAACGCACGTTCGTGAAAGTGAATTGCGCCGCGATTCCTTCCGGTTTGCTGGAATCGGAACTCTTTGGCCACGAGCGCGGCGCGTTCACCGGAGCGGTCAACCAGAAAATCGGCAGATTTGAAATGGCCAACGGCGGAACGATCTTTCTTGATGAGGTCGGAGATATTCCGCTGGAATTACAACCAAAACTACTGCGCGTTCTGCAGGAGCAGGAATTCGAACGGTTGGGCAGCAACCGCACGCAGCAAGTGGACGTGCGCGTGGTGGCCGCCACGAACGCGGACCTCAACCGGCTGGTTGCGGAGCGCGTTTTCCGCAGCGACCTCTACTATCGCTTGAACGTCTTCCCGATCCAGATTCCGGCGCTGCGCGAGCGACGCGACGACATTTCCCTGCTGGTGCGTTACTTTGTGCAGCGATTCAGCCGCAGCCTGAATAAGACGGTCGAGTATGTTCCCTCGGAAGCGATGGATGCGCTGGTGAGTTACTCCTGGCCGGGCAACGTGAGAGAACTGGAGAACTTGATCGAACGCGCCGTGCTGCTTTCGCCCGGGAAGGAACTGCGCGTCCCCCTGAGCGAACTCCGGTCGTCCAATGGAGCGGCTGCGGCGGCCACGGTGGCTGAGCCTCCGCAGGCCACGGCAGGATCGTCTCTAGCGACGATGGAGGAAGCGGAGCGCCAGCATATTCTGAGAGCGCTGCGGCAAACCCAATGGCGGATTGCCGGACCGCGGGGCGCAGCCACGATTCTGGGAATGAAACGCACTACCCTGCAGGCCCGCATGCGCAAGCTGGGGATTCGACGTCCGGTCTAGGATGAAGACAGGCAACAATGATCACCTGTGGGGAAGGCATTTTTTTTGGCATCGAACGGCCGCTGGGTTACAATCCATGTGTTTTTGGGCAACCGGCTCTTCCAATTGCGACCCGAACGAATCAGAATGAACCCGGAGAGCTTTCCAACCCCTTCGGAGGCTTGCCTGGAAAGTTTCCTCCCATAGCCGGTCCAGCCCCAGCCCGAACTTCCTAGCGCGCGAACCAGCTTCCGCGCGCCTGTATCTGAGGCCGCAAGCGGAGGCGCATCATGAGCGAAATCTGGAATCATTGGGAAGGCTTCATCGTTGACGGGAAATACAGGCTGGTTCGCCATCTTGGCGGATCGGGGCACAGCGCTGTCTATCTGACGGAAACCGGCGAACCACAGGTGAGCAGGGCGGCCATCAAGCTGCTTGCGGCCGATGCGTCGCGGGCGGAACTGCAGATGAGCCGGTGGAAGACGGCGGCGAAGCTTTCGCATCCGGGCTTGCAGCCGATTTTCGACACGGGCCGCTGCCAAGTGGAAGGCAGGGATTTGCTGTACGTGGTGATGGAATTTGCGGAAGAAGATTTGTCGCAAATCCTGCCGCAACGCGCCTTGACCGCGGAAGAAGCAAAGGAAATGCTCCGCCCGGTGCTGGACGCGGTCCAGTACCTGCACGAAAAGCGGCTGGTCCACACACGGATCAAGCCCTCCAATATTCTCGCGCGCGATGACAAGATCAAGATCTCCGCAGATCAAATCTGTCCCGCCGGTGAGGCGACGATGCCCCAGGAGACGAAGAGTCTCTATGCCGCCCCGGAGGACGTGGCGGGGATTGCGGTGCCTTCAAGTGATGTTTGGTCGCTGGGAGTCACTCTGGTGGAAGCGCTGACGCAGCATCATCCTTCCTGGCGCCAGTCAACGGCCGGCGAACTGGAACTCGCGGACAAGCTTCCCAATCCTTTTCAGGAGATTGTGCGGCACGCGCTGGTCCGCGAAACTTCCCGGCGTTGGAAGATTTTAGACATCAAAGCGGAACTGTATGCTCCTCAGCGCAAGCCCCTAACGGAATGGCCCAGCGAAACAGTGACTTTTTCCCCGGAACCCGCGCGGTCCGCCAAGAAAAGACACCCGGAACCGCCAAGCATTCCGGCAAGACAGCGTTCCCGGAAACAGGGATTACCGTTCTCGCCGCTGTGGATTCTGATTCCAGGCCTCGCGGGACTTGCGTTTTTCGTCGCCTGGTTCTCGCTCAACCGCGCCGTGCCGCATCAAACGGAAGGCCCGGCACCGTCATCGGCCGCGGCGGAGGCGGCTGCGCTGCCGACCTCGCCTCCTGATGCGTTTCCCGACAAGGGGCCCAAGAAATCGGCCCCGGCGCATGAGGGAAGTTCAGTCAAGAAGCATGCAGAAGCCGATTCGCCCGAAGCCGCGAAACTCATTGCGGAGGCCTCCAAAGAAACTTCCAAAGAACCCGTCAAGGTAGCCAATGAGGATAGTGGAAAAGGGCAGGTTTTGGATCAGGTTCTTCCTGACGTTTCGGCAAAGGCTCTCAACACAATCCACGGAACAGTGCGCGTGAGTGTGCGGGTACAAGCGGATGCTGCGGGTAGAGTGACCAATGCGCAATTGGACGCGCCGGGGCCTAGCGAGTTTTTCGCCGGCAAGGCTCTGGCAGCGGCGAAACAATGGGAGTTTATTTCACCGGAAGCCGGCGGACACAGCTCGCCCAGCGAATGGATTCTACGCTTCGAGTTCCGGCAATCCGGGACAAAAGCCTACGCCAAGCAAACCTCACGCTAGATTCCTGGGGGCACGCGGCCAATCGAGGCAGCAAGAAGAGCACTCCGACTAGAAGTGGAAGCGGAAGAGCGTGTACACTCGTGTGTTTGACACTCCGCGAAAAGGGCTTCACTCATGGCAAACGTGCACACAAAGAAGGGAATTATCGGAATTCTTACGGGGGGTGGCGACGTTCCGGGGCTCAATCCGGCCATTCGGGCGGTAACCATTCGAGCTCTGGGTGAGGGGTACGAGGTAATGGGGATCCGGCATGGTTGGGCCGGGCTCGTGGAGCTCATCCGCGATAAAGACTACGACAACAGCGACAACATTCAGAAATTAACGGAAGTTGAAGTGAATCGCGCTGGGCGTACCGGCGGCACATTCCTCCATTCGTCGCGCACCAATCCTGGACGGGTAAAAAAGGACAGTGTCCCAGCGCATCTCAAGAACAAGTTCACCGCGGAGAAGAATGACCTGACGCCCGAGGTTTTGAAAAACCTGGAGTGGCTGGGAATCGACCACCTCATCCCGATCGGCGGCGACGACACGCTGAGTTACGGCGTGCGTCTGTCGCAGGAAGGTATGAGGGTGGTGGCCATTCCAAAGACGATGGATAACGATGTGCCGGGCACGGATTACTGCATCGGCTTCAGCACTTGCATTACGCGCACGATCCAAATGACCAACTCTTTGCGGACTTCAGCTGGATCGCACGAAAGATTTCTGGTCCTCGAAGTATTCGGACGATACGCCGGGTACACGGCGATGCTGCCGACGATGGCGGGAGCGGCGCATCGTTGCGTGATTCCCGAGTACAAATTCAACATGGACAGATTGACGGAATTGATGGTCTCGGACCGTAGAAAAAACCCCAGCCGGTACTCCGTGGTTCTGGTATCCGAGGGCGCGATGTTCGAAGGCGGCGAAATGATCTTTGAGCACGATGCCGCGGACGCCTTTGGACACAAGAAACTGGGGGGAATCGGCGACCTGGTAGCCGACCAACTGAAAGAGAAATCCGCCCAGTTCAACAACGGGAAAAAGATTGAAGTAATCAGCCAGAAACTGGGATACCTCGTGAGGTGCGGCGATCCTGATGCGCTGGACTCCATCGTGCCCATGGCTTACGGAAATCTGGCTCTGGACATGATCCTGAAAAAGAATTTTGGGAGATTAGTGGTACTGAAAAACGGCCGCTATGAAGACGTGCCCATCGGGACAGTCACAGCCAGCAAGAAATTTGTAGACATCCAGGAACACTACAATACGGAGCGGCTGAGGCCTCGGTATACGAGCTTCGAAATGAAACCGCTCTTTATCATGACCGGCTGACTGTAGGGATGCGATCCGTGAGTTTTGCGGAAAGGCTCGCGTTGGTGTGAACTTCGGCCCAGGAAAAGGCCCCACGCCACTCGGTTTCCGCGGGGCAGACCTGGCTGTTTCACATTCGAGGACGCGCGGAGTTGCGATTACTCTCCAGACTGGGTCGTGGAATGAGCGGTATTCAAAGAAGAGGCTTGCTTGATTTCCAGAGTCCACTTCTTGCCGCCGAAAAAGACGCCCGTTAGGTCCTCTTTCCCGGATTTGGTTTTCTTCATGGTGTAGCCGTCGTCCTCCTGAGCTTCAGTCGGCACGATTTTGGCCGGTACCGATGCCAACAGGTCGCTTCCCTTGAGGATTTTCACCTCCGCTTTGTTATTTGTGCCAGACCATTCAACCTTATATCGTCCGGGGCCAAGCTGCGTGCCGTTCACGGTGACCTTTTCGAAGAGCCGAAGATTTCCGTGGTCGGAAGCGAAGGCGCTCGAAGCAAAGAACAGACAGGCGCCCAGCGTCACGCCTGCAAGTAGTTTCGACACATTCATGTTTTCTCTCTTTCCCCGCCTTTCACCCCGAGAAAACGCACGCATGCGACTCCGCGAGACGAAATGCGGGACAATTTGATGTCCACCCACTTAGATGCGAAAGACCTAATGCGCGGCTTGCCTGCCCGGCAACTTCCTCACGCCTCCCATCTGCGCCGGTTCTGAGTTATTCTTGCGGAACCATGCATGATCTCGGATATTTTCGCGAGCATCTGGACATTTTTGCGGACATGGCGAAGCGCCGCGGCATCACGCTCGATCTCGACGGTTTTCGGGAACGGGACCGCGAGAGGCGCCAGCTCATCACTCAGAATGAACAGCGCAAAGCGCAGCGCAACAAGGCGAGCGACGAAATTGCCCGGCTGAAAAAGGAAAAGCAGAACGCAGACGCCCTGATCGCAGAGATGAAGCAAATCTCCGAGCAGATCAAGCAAACGGACGAACGCGTCGTTGAGCTTGATGCGCGGCAACGCGAACTGCTGCTCACGATACCCAATATTCCGCATGCTTCTGTGCCGACAGGAACGAGCAGCGCGGACAATGTGGAAGTGCGCCGTTGGGGAACTCCTCCGCAGTTTGCGTTTGCACCAAAGCCTCATTGGGAGATAGGTGAGCACGCGGGAATTCTCGATCTCTCCGCGGCCGCAAAGATCACCGGCGCGCGTTTCGCCGTATACAAAAGTTGGGGAGCGCGGCTGGAACGTGCCATCGCAAATTTTTTCCTGGATGTACACACGCGCGAGCACGGCTACACGGAGATTCTTCCTCCCTTTTTGGTGAACACGGCTTCCCTGATGGGCGCGGGGCAACTGCCAAAATTCGCCGCTGACTTGTTTCACGTCCAGGATACCGACTTCTGGCTCACGCCCACCTCGGAGGTTGAGCTGCACAATCTCCACCGCGACGAAACTGTTCCGGAGGAAAAGCTGCCCATCTGCGTCACCGCATGGACCGCCTGTTTCCGTTCGGAAGCGGGGGCAGCGGGGAAAGATACCCGGGGGATTCTGCGCCAGCACCAGTTTCAAAAGGTTGAGCTCTTCAAGTTCACGCATCCCGAAAAAAGTTACGAGGAACACGAGTCGCTCACGCGGAACGCCGAGACGATTCTCCAGAAGTTGGGCCTTCACTTCCGCACTGTGCTCCTCTGCTCCGGGGACATGGGCTTCGCTTCGGCGAAAACCTATGACCTGGAAGTGTGGCTCCCTTCGGCGAAAGAGTTCCGGGAGATTTCCTCGTGCTCGAACTGCGAAGCGTTCCAAGCGCGCCGCGCCGGAATTCGCTTTAAGCCAAAAGGCGGCGGGAAGAGTGATTTCGTGCACACGCTGAATGGCTCCGGGCTCGCCGTGGGGCGGACCTGGATCGCAATCGTGGAGAATTATCAGCAGGAGGATGGTTCTATCCTGATGCCCGAAGCCTTGAAGCCTTACATGGGCATAGACCGAATTCCGCCCGGATAGCCGAGTTGCTTTGCCAGAATGTAACTTGCAGTCATTTCTCTAACTCGTTAAAAACACACGCTTTACTTCTCCGCGATCGATTACAGGGCGCCGTAATGTGGTCTAATAGGGCGCGCAAACCATTGAAAGCACAGAATTTCGTTTGACGGGTGCTTTTGCTCTTTCATACACTCGCCTCACTGTTGCGCCGGGACTATCCATGCGTTCTGGGGCGGCGTAGCATGATCCTATGACCTTTATTATTCGTGTTTTCCGGTTTCTGTTCTGGCTTTTGGTTCTTTCCTGGGGCATAAGTTTGGTTCGGCGGCTGGTGATGTGGGTGTTGCGCGGATCGGATAAGCCAAAGAAAACAGTGGCCTCCGGAGTGAACGGCTCCCTCCCAAACCGCCGCCTGGTGCACGATCCGGTTTGTGGCACGTACGTCGCGGAAGTACTTGCGATTCCGCTACGACAGGGGAATGAGACTTTGCACTTTTGCAGCGAAGGCTGCCGAGACAGATTCTTGTCCCGAACTCATCCAATGGCAGCGAACGGGTGAGCAAAGACCTTGGTTGAAATTCCCTGCGGTTGGGCCCTGAAGTTGGATGGAATACCGAAGAAATATGAGCAGAGGAAAGGACCGACGTAGATGGCCACGGTCGTGAAGCCCACAGCCCCTCCCTTGGTGCCGCGGATCGCCCCGCGTGAAGACCTCAATCCATTCCGGATTGCACAGATTCAGTTCGACATGGCGGCGGAAATCTTGAAACTCGATCCGGGCTTGCGGCAAGTGTTGCGCACTCCCAAGCGCGTGCTGGAAGTGTCCTTACCGACAAAAATGGACAACGGCCAGATCAAGGTGCTGACGGGATTCCGAGTCCAGCACAATATTTCCCGCGGACCCGGCAAGGGGGGCATTCGGTACCATCCGAATGTCACCTTGGACGAAGTGAAGGCCCTCGCGGCTTGGATGACCTGGAAGACGGCCGTGGTGAATGTGCCGTTCGGCGGCGCCAAGGGTGGAATCATCTGCGATCCCAAGCGCATGTCCAAAAACGAACTGGAGCGGATGACCCGGCGGTTCGCAAGCGAAATTCTTCCGGTCATCGGGCCGGACCAGGACATTCCCGCTCCCGATGTTTACACGGACTCCCAGACCATGGCTTGGATCATGGATACATATTCCATGATGGTAGGGCACACGGTGCCGGGAGTGGTGACCGGCAAACCAATTTCGATTGGCGGATCGGTGGGCCGCGCGGAAGCAACGGCAAGGGGCCTCGTGTTCGTCGTGGAAGAGGCCTGCCGAGTGAAGAAGATTCCGCTGCGGGGAGCCACGGTCGCGATTCAAGGCTTCGGGAATGCTGGTGCAACGGCGGCGCGACTATTCGCGGAAAAGAAGGCGAAAATTATTGCGCTGAGCGATACGCGCGGTGGCGTGACGAATTCGCGAGGAATAGATCCACTCAAAGCCATCCGGTACAAGGAACGTTCCGGAACCGTGGTAGGGATGCCGGGCGCTTCGCGTATTTCCAACGACGAGCTGTTGACCATGAAATGCGACATCCTGGTGCCAGCGGCTCTGGAAAACGTCATCACGCTAAGCAACGCAGAAGCCGTGAAGGCGCGGATTGTAGCCGAAGCAGCCAATGGTCCGACAACACCCCATGCCGATGAGATCCTGGCACGGCGCGGAATTACCGTGCTTCCGGATATTCTGGCGAACTCCGGCGGCGTCACTGTGAGTTACTTCGAGTGGGTGCAGAACCAGGAAGGGCTGCTGTGGGATTCCGAGGAAGTGAATCAGCGGCTGCAAAAGATCATGGTGCGCGGCTTCGGCGAAATGGTGGACACCATGCGGAAATACCATGTGCCGCCGCGCGCGGGAGCGATGATCCTTGCCGTCGGACGCGTGGCGGAAGCCACCCTGGTAAGAGGCCTTTTCCCCTGATGGTGAGCGGCGTAATCCGGCCGAATTCAGAACCCTTCCGGATGGGAACGCGCCACGCTGCGCGATCGGCAGGATGCGGAGTTTTCATTCTCCTTCTGCAACTCGCTCCCGTCGTGCGCGGTCAACAGCCTTCCAGTTCCGCGCGTGCAGAAGAACAACGAACCGCTAGAGCTTTCGATACGGCGCGAAAAAACCCACTCGAATTGCGCGCGTTTCTTTACGGGTTTCCCAAGGGAGCCGACCTGCACTATCACCTGAGCGGGGGGATTTACGCGGAAACCTTTATCCGCGATGGCGCGGAGGACAAACTCTGCGTTGACCTAGCCAAGCTGGCTTTTGCGAAGCCGGTATCCGCACCTCCTGCCGATGCGGCACAGCCCGATTGCGGCGAAGGGCAAACTCCGGCGGAAGCTGCGTTCACCAATCAGCACCTCTACGATGCTCTGGTGGATGCGTTCTCCATGCGCGCATTTGTTCCTTCCGCGGGAGTGAATGGCCACGACCACTTTTTTGATACCTTTGCGAAATTCGGGGGAACGAGCCCTCGCCACAAAGGAGAATGGCTCGACGAGGTGGCCACGCGCGCGGCCTCTCAGAACGAGCAATATCTGGAATTGATGGACACACCGGACTTCAGTCACACGGCGCAACTCGCAAAGAAAATCGGCTGGAAGGACGACCTGCAGGAATTGCGAGCCACCCTTCTTCAGGACGGCTTGCGGAGCGACGTGCAGGTCGCTTTGGACCACTTTCGAGGAGCTGAAGCACTTCGCCGAAAACTGGAACATTGTGGCGAGCCGGAAGCCGCGCCGGCTTGCAAGGTTGAAATTCGTTTCATCTACCAGGTGCTTCGCGGATTTCCCAAGGAGCAGGTGTTTGCCCAGACGCTTCTGGGATTCGAAACAGCGTCCGCCGCTCCGGAGCTTGTCGTGGGAATCAATTTTGTGATGCCGGAGGACGGGTACGTTTCGATGCGCGACTATGCAGTGCAGATGAAAATGGTCAAATACCTGCACGGCGTGTACCCGAAGGTGCACATCACCTTGCATGCGGGAGAGTTGGCATACGGAATGGTGCCTCCCGATGGATTGTGTTGCCACATCCGGCTGGCCGTCGAAGCGGGCGCCGAGCGGATCGGGCACGGCGTGGACGTCATGTATGAAGCCCGGCCTTACGAATTGCTCAAGGAGATGGCCAAGAAGCACGTAATGGTGGAAATCAATCTCACGAGCAACGACGTCATTCTCGGCGTGAAGGGAAACGATCATCCCTTTCCGATCTACAGGAAATTCAGCGTCCCGGTGGCGCTGTCAACGGACGACGAAGGCGTCTCGCGCATTGATCTAACTCACGAATATGTGCGTGCCGCGGAGACTTACGATTTAAGTTACGCGGACCTCAAAAACCTCGCGCGTACAGGCCTCGAGCACGCATTCCTGAACGGACAAAGCGTTTGGGCCAAGGAAGACAACTTCACGCAAGCCGTGAGCGCCTGCTCGCATGACGGACTTGGCTCCGGAAAAACCTCGAAGAGCTGTGCCGCCCTCCTCGCTTCCAGCGAAAAGGCGCGCGAAGAATGGGAACTTGAGCGGAGGTTCCGCACTTTCGAATCGGCATACTGATCCGGGAGTTCGTGCTCACCGATCGCCGACCGGAAGTTGCCTCTTCATCAACAAAATTTCTCTTGCGCGGAAGAAACAAACGCGCGTACATTCGCAATTGCCGGTGCGCTTCATTGTGACGCTCCAGAAAGCATGGAGTCCAGTGGAAGCGGCCGGCAATTTTCTCTTGGGACTGCGCAAACGGGAGAACTATGAGCACGAACGGGCACGGAGCGCCGCCGATCCTTCTCAGCATTGCCGGGTTCGATCCGAGTTGCGGCGCCGGAACTGTTGCGGACCTGAAAACGTTCGCGGCGCATGGCTGCTACGGCGTTGCTGCGATCACTTCGCTCACGGTGCAGAACACCCAGGGAGTGGAGGCAGTGCATAATTTGCCGAGCGCGGAGGTGCGCGGGCAGCTCGAGATTCTGGCAAAAGATTGCGACATCGCGGCAGTGAAAATCGGCATGCTCGGAAACAGGGGGAACGCCGCAGTTGTCGGGGAATTCCTCGAGACGCACGAGTTTTTGCACGTGGTGCACGATCCGGTGATGAAATCCTCGAGCGGGACCGAACTCCTGGATGCTGCGGGAATCAAATATCTGGCGACGGAATTGTTGAGGCGGTCTGGCGTCCTCACACCAAATATTCCCGAGGCCGAGATTCTAACCGGGATGGCCATCAAGGATGTGGGGGATATGGAAGCGGCCGCGAAAAAGATTTTCGAAATGGGGGCCCCCGCCGTGATCGTCAAGGGCGGCCATATGGACCGCGCGGTGGATGTGCTCTTTGATGGAAATGAACTGATCCAGCTCGGCGGCGACCGCGTGAAGTCCGACAATACGCACGGGACCGGCTGTACTTTTGCGTCGGCGCTTGCGGCGCAGCTTGCTTCCGGCAGAGCGCTGGTGGAAGCGGCTACTCTGGCAAAGGCCTATGTCACCAAAGCAATCGAGAAGGGTTACCCCATTGGCAAAGGACGCATTCCCCTCGACCATTTCTACCGACAGAGGATTGAACCTCCGGCTCGTGGAGTTCACGAAGTTCCGCAGCACGGTATGCACCCTGCTGCCGAGCCCGCCGCGCACTGATCAAATATCAAATCAGGCTACCAACCACCGCCGCCCCCGCCGCCGCCCCCTCCACCGGAACCACCCCCTCCGCCGCCACTTGATCCGGGCGCCGAGGCAGAGGAGGAGATCGCACTGGAAAATGACCCTCCCAGAGAACTGGCGAAGCCAGCCGCCCCTAAGGCTCCCCAACTGGTCCCCGAGTACCACGATGGTGAGTAGCCAGAGGAGGAAGAACCCGGTGCGTTATTCGCGGCTCCCAGCACACCGGAAAAGTTTTCCGCCCACTTTTGTTCGACGCCAAGCGCCAGGGCGTAGGGGAGAAATTTCTCAAAGACAGCAGGCGTTTTTTCGGGTGGCATCACGCGGTTGAGGCGGTCGCCGTCCACCGCTCCGAGAAACATCTTGAAGCCTTCGATGCGGTCGAGAATCGAGCGGCCGGCGCGCGTCGGCGCCTTCAACAGAAAGTGAAAGAGGATATGGATGAAAACGGTGAGCAGGAGAATGGCGGAGATCGTCAGGGAAGTTGCTTTGGAGAGCATGAATAGGCCAAGGCATTCTCCCCCAAGAAAAGGCAGGGAGGCCACAGTGCCCATGATGGCCTTGCCCAAATTCCCAGCGCCGGGCGAGCTGTCGCTCAACACGGCTTTCCAGAGTTGAAACGTTCCTGCGAGCAGACCGGCGACTGCCAGGCTCCAGATGCTCAGCCAAACGCACAGAAAAGCCGCAATGACGACTTTGGGGCCGCCCTGCATGGCGACAATACCGAACAGGAAGAGAATTGAAAATATAATCGCGGGGATCGAGTACTTGCCGTTGGTGATGAAATAGGATTGCTGCTCGGCGGTCTTAAGCCAGGCCTGCAAACCTTTGATGGCTGAACTGATCGTCACATGGTTTTCGTTGTGTAGCCAGATTTCGTTGCGGCCATCGAAGAGGGCGCTGGCAATTTCCTTTTCGTCGGCCGTGAGAACGCGGTCGTCAGCCTTCGTGCGGTAGAGCGTGTAGCTCCCCGCCTGTTCCTTGATGGTCAGGTAGCCGCGCACTGCCATGTCCAGGATCGCAGCGGCAAAAGTTTTATTGTCGTAGCCCATGTGGACGAGGTAACGCGTGGCCGCGGGCGAAAAGCCGGAGGGGGGCTCATAAAGCGGCATGATTACGCCACGAGCGGGGTCCCGCCCTACGGCCGACCAGACCAAATAGTAGTAAAGGAGCAATACCAGGAGCCCCGCACCGGCAAGAGCCGCGTCGCGATTGTCGCGAAGAAAGTACTGGAATTCCTGCTTTCCAGTCGGAGCGCTGAAAAATCCCTTTGGGAAGCTGAGGAGGATTGAGAGGCCTTCGTGCGATCCCAGGGACCGCAAAGTAACAAAATGGAAGGCGCCTTCGTTGTCCTTACCAGTCGTCAGTGATTTTTCAAGCGAGCCCTGTGGCCCTGTGAACCCTCCCAGTTGCACCTCACTCGCGGGAATTCTGGCTGGCAAATGAACCGTCGCGGAAGCGCGGGTGATGGGAAAGATCCAGCCGTTTCCGGTGACATTCCAGAACAGTTCGTCATGGTCCCTGAAGAAGCCAAGCTGGCGATCGGTCGTATACGTAAGCGTGTAGGTGTGATCTCCGGGAGGAACCATAATGGAGCTACTTCCCAGGTAAATGCGCTTGCCATTGCTGAGATCCTCCACTCGGAATTGCTCGCGTGCACCATCGCGCGTGGCTCCCAGAAGGGCGAAGCCGACGACATAGCGGTTGCCGAGCCGGTCTGTATAGCGCGTTGGGAAATCACGATAGATGCCATGTCGAATCTGATTTCCATTGCTCAAAACCCGGATCGTCTCGGTCACACTCATCGAACCATCGTCCCGCACAGTGATGTCGCTGTGATAGGAGAGAATGCGCTCGGTCTGCGCAGGCGCTGCCGGGCATGAAAGCAGCCGCAAGAGACACAGCACTCCTGCGATAACGAGGTGATTTCGATGGAACATAGGTAGTCCGGGCTTAATGCCCCTTGAATAGATCCTAGCGGGAATCGAGATTTTGCGGATGTGCTGGCGACAATGCTGGTGCGAGACGGTTAGTTACCGTTTGAAAACCACGCGCCCGGCGACGATCGTGGCCATGGGCGCACCTTTGAACGACCGGCCATCAAAAGGCGAATTGCGAGATTTGCTGGGAGATTCCTTGGTGTTGTACGTCCAGACATGATCCGTCGAGAAAAGAGTGAGGTCGGCGGACTGGCCGGGCGCGATCTTTCGTTCGATGCCCAGGATGCGAGCGGGGCCCGATGTCAAAAGCTCAACCATGCGCATCAATCCGATGCGGCCGGAATGGACCAGCTGTTCGAGAGCGAGTGCCAGTGCCGTTTCAAAACCGAGAATCCCGAAAGGCGCGCGGTCGAATTCGACGTTTTTCAACGCCGGTTCGTGAGGAGCGTGATCCGTGGCGATCGCATCCACGGCGCCGTCCGCCAGTCCGGCAAGAAGCGCTTCGCGATCCTCACGCGATGCCAAAGGCGGATTCATTTTGTAACGCGAGTCGTATTGCACGTCTTCGTCAATCAGCGTGAAGTGATGCGGAGTCACTTCGCACGAAACGCGCAATCCTTGCGATTTTGCCCAGCGGACCTGTTCGAGCGAGGCCTTCGCGGAGAGATGAGCGATGTGCACGCGTGCTCCGCTCAGCGCGGCGAGTTGAACGTCGCGCGCTACGCATACGGATTCGGCCGCTGCCGGCATGCCGCGGAGCCCCAGGCGCGTGGAAGTAACGCCTTCACGCATTACGGCGCCCGCTGCAAGAGAAACATCTTCAGAGTGCTCGATCACCGGAAGATCGAGCGAGCGGCAATAGTCCATCACCTGGCGGGCGAGCCGCGCGGGCACGATGGGTTTTCCATCGTCCGATACCGCCACGATCCCAGCCTCTTTCATTCCCGCGATTTCCGCAATCGCCTCTCCCTGGCTGCCCGCGCTGGCGGCGCCGATGGGCCAAACGCGTGTGCTGGCGGAGCTGCGTGCCTTGTCAATGATAAAGCGCGTGATGGAGGCGTTGTCGTGCACGGGCTTCGTGTTGGGCATGCAGCAGACAGCCGTGAAGCCGCCGCGCGCCGCGGACCGCGTTCCGGTCTCGATGGTTTCTGAGGATTCCTGTCCCGGCTCCCGAAGATGGGCATGCAGATCGATGAAACCGGGAGCCACGATCATGCCCGCGGCGTCAAAAACTTGAGTGCTGCCGGAAGCAGCAAGTTTTCCAGGAGAAGCGACTTCGCGAATCGTGTCGCCTTCGAGAAGAATGTCCAGCGGCGCGTCGGTTGCGGAGGCGGGATCGAGGACGCGGCCGTTCTTAATCAGTAGCATGAGCGGATTCCTTGGGTTTTCCTTCCAGAGCGGGATGCGTGCCGTCTTCCGGGGCGCCGGCAACCAGCAGATACAGAATGGCCATGCGGACGGCGAGTCCGTTGGTGACCTGCTCGAGAACGCAGGACTGCGGCCCATCGGCAACTTCCGGAGTGATTTCGATACCGCGATTCATAGGGCCGGGATGCAGGACGATCGCGTCCGGCTTGGCAAGGCGGAGCCGTTCGGAGTCCAACTGGTAAAGCTGGATATAGTCGTTGGGTGAAAGCGCCGGCTCGTGGAGGCGTTCGGTCTGCACGCGCAGCATGAGGATTACGTCGGCGTCTTCGAGAGCTTCTTCCATGCGATATACGCAGCGAATGGATGTACCGGGAGCGATGCGCTCCAGTTCGCGCGGCACCCACATGGCAGGGCCGCAGAGAGTGAATCGGCAGCCGAATTTTCCCAAGAGATGGATGTTTGAGCGGGCGACCCGGCTGTGCAGGATGTCGCCCAGGATTGTGACGTTCAGGTGCTCGATGGTTCCCTTGCGGTCGCGAATCGTCAGGGCGTCAAGCAAGCCTTGCGAAGGATGCTCGTGCGTTCCGTCTCCCGCGTTTACCACCGGAATGTCCAAATGCCGCGCGACGTACGCCGGAGCCCCTGAAGCTGCGTGACGCATCACCAGGCAATCCGGCTTCATGGCGTTCAGGTTGAACGCCGTATCCAGCAGTGTTTCGCCCTTCTTAAGGCTCGAAGCCTCAGCCTGAAGGTTCATCTGGTCCGCACCCAGCCTTGAGGCGGCAGTGCCGAAGCTGATGCGTGTCCTTGTGGAAGTTTCGAAGAACGCTAGCGCAACAGTCTTGCCGCGAAGTGTGGCGAGCTTTTTGAGCGGGTGGCGCTGAATTTCCTGGAAAGGCTTGCTCTGGTCCAAAAGAAAAGTGAGTTCGTCCGCGGAGAGCGGTTCAAGAGCAAGCAGATCGCGGAAGCGGTGGGTCACATCTCAGTCCTGAGAGACACTCTTGGACAATAATGCTCCTACTGGACGCGGTCCACGAGCATGACGCGTTCTTCCTCGTCAATTTCATTGAGCCGCACTTCGATGATCTCGGTGCTGCTGGTCTGCACATTCCGGCCAATATATTGGGCCTCGATGGGCATTTCCCTGTGCCCCCGGTCAATCAGGACGCAAAGAGACACGCGCTTCGGCCGGCCGAGGTCAAAAAGCCCGTTCATGGCGGCCCGGATGGTGCGGCCGGTGTAGAGCACATCATCCACCAACACCAGATCCATTCCATCCACCACAAAAGGGATATCGGAGGATTGCAGAACCGCCTGTGGGGCGACTTTCGACAGGTCGTCCCGGTACAAAGTGATGTCCAGCGTGCCCACGGGAACCTCCACGCCGTCAATCGCGCGCATTCGTTGCGCGATGCGGTGAGCCAGAGGCACTCCCCGGCGGCGGATGCCGATGAGGATCAGGTTCTTGGTTCCTCCACTCTTCTCGACAATTTCGTGAGCAAGGCGCTGCAGGGTTCGGTCAATTTCAGAAGCGGACATCAACTGTGCTTTTTCGACGATGCGCATGTGCGGTAATCCTAACATAAGCCACGGAAACGCGGCCAATCACGGTTGGCGCCGCGAAAATGTCATTCCCGGAGTTCTCTCAAATTCCGCCACACGAAAAAGCGCAGCATGCTATGCTTTGCTCGAAGTGACTGCCGCAGACGCTTCCTCACGCAGCCGGTCTCCGGCCAGCGTGGACCTCAGCGTAAACCTCGGCGCGTTGCGCCTCAGGAATCCTATCCTTGCCGCCAGTGGAACCTTCGGCTATGGAGCTGAGTTCTCCCACCTCGTCAACCTGAACCGCTTGGGCGGTTTCGTGACCAAGGGCCTCTCCCGCGAACCCATGGATGGCGCACCCCCGCCACGGCTCTGCGAAACCCCGTCGGGGATGCTGAATGCTGTCGGGCTTCAGAACGTGGGCGTGCGCGCATTCGTCAACGAAAAGCTGCCTGCCCTCCGGTCGTTCGATGTGCCAGTGATTGTCAACGTCTTTGGCACCTGTTTGGACGATTACGCCGAGGTCATACGGGTTCTGGAAGACGCCGAGGGTATAGCAGCTTATGAGCTCAACATTTCCTGCCCAAATGTGGAGGAAGGTGGCGTCCAGTTCGGAAGTGATCCGGACCAGGCGGCGAGGGTGGTTGGAAGTGCGCGGAAAGCCGCGGCGAGAAGACCTCTCTGGGTAAAGCTCTCCCCACTCGTTGCAGACATTGGACTTATTGCACGGAGGGTCGAAGAGACTGGAGCGGACGCTTTGACCATTGCCAACACCTACCCGGCAATGGCCGTAGACTGGAGGACACGGAAGTCACGTTTGGGGAATACCACGGGCGGTCTGTCCGGCCCTGCGATTAAGGCGATTACCCTTCGTCTCGTTTGGGAGTCCAAGAAAGTAGTGAAGATACCGATTTTGGGCCTCGGGGGCGTCGAGACGGCAGACGACGTGCTCGATTACCTCCTTGTAGGAGCGACTGCCGTACAGGTCGGAACGGCCAGCTTTACTGACCCTCGGGCCAGTGAGCGACTTGTGGAACAAGTTCGCAGAGCATTTCTTGATGCTAAGGTGTTTACTGTGAATGAGATAAGTGGAATGTTTTCTGTAGAAAATGGTTGACATAATGACGTTTTCTTGCTACACTTTTTTGGATTTGTGTAGCATAAATAGCACACTATGAGACGACCACTCTTCATGATCTGGGCTGCAATCCGTTGGGTGCCATTGCTCTTCCTGATCGCTCCCGCGATGGAAGCCCCCTTGGTGGCCCACTTGAATGAGCCGGTCAAGCCCATCAAGACGTGGGTAGGGAATGCCAGCTGGTATGGTCCGGGCTTTGACGGCAAAATGACTGCCGACGGCGAGACCTTCGATAGTGATGCAATGACCGCCGCCCACCCCAATCTTCCCTTTGGTTCCATCGTCCGGGTCGTGAACCCCCGAAACGGCAAGTTTGAACTTGTGCGCATCAATGACCGCGGTCCGTATCAAGAAGGGCGCGAAATTGATGTATCCTATCGTGTCGCCCAGAAGATCGGCTTGATTCACTCGGGCGTCAGCCAGGTTCGGCTCGAACTACTCGAAGTGCCCCCAAAACCCTGAACTTGTAGAGTCGAGGGGCAGGGATTAACGTGACCTTCGACGCACATCCCCGAAGCAGCCTGATCGTCGCTCTAGACTTCGATTCCATTTCTTCCGCTATAAAATTCGCCACTCAGGTCGCGGACGTAGTCGGCCTTTTCAAAATTGGCAGTCAACTCTTCACCGCAGCAGGTCCCGCCGCCGTCAAGGAAGTCGCCGCGTTGGGTCCAGGGATTTTCCTCGACCTGAAATTTCACGACATTCCCAACACCGTTGCCGGAGCCGTGCTTTCGGCGGCTGCAATGCCGGGCGTTCAGCTTGTCAATGTCCATGCGTTGGGCGGCAAGGCAATGCTTGAAGCAGCTGCACAGGCCATCAGCGCCGGAGTTCCCATGGGAGCGGATCGGCCGCGCCTTTTGGCCGTCACCATTCTGACGAGCATGGATCAAAAAGCCATGCGGGACGTCGGCGTGGGAGGTGCTCCCCGGGACCGTGCCGTCAAGCTGGCCCGTCTAGCGAAGAAGGCGGGAGTGGATGGCGTTGTTGCCTCCGTGCAAGAAGCCAAGATGATTCGTAAAGCTTGCGGGCGCGAATTCCTGATCGTCACGCCCGGGGTTCGGCCGGGCGGGAAGTCTAAAGCCCTCAAGGGCGATGACCAGTCCCGGACAGCCACTCCTACGGAAGCCATTCGCGCCGGCGCGGATTACATTGTAGTAGGCAGGCCGATCCTTGCTGCTGAAGATCCTCGAGCAGCAATACAAGCGATTGTCGAAGAGATTGCTGCCGCACGATAAACAATCGAGAGTCCCACCCGCCGTTTGACCCATTCTTCCTTTCTCCAGTAGCATCCCAATGAATCCTTCACCGACCGTGTTTTCTATGAGCGCGCCGCCAAGAAGTGTGATCGTTGGGACTGCCGGCCATATTGACCACGGCAAATCCTCGCTCGTGGAAGCGTTGACAGGAACGCATCCTGATCGCCTCGAAGAGGAGAAGCGCCGCGGCATCACGATTGACCTCGGCTTTGCCTTCCTGGAAGAGGGAGGGGTCAATCTCGGGTTCGTGGACGTGCCCGGTCACGAGAGATTCGTGAGCAACATGCTGGCGGGAGCAGCGGGGATTGACATCGTCCTGCTGGTGATCGCAGCCGACGAGTCCATCAAGCCGCAGACTCGAGAACATTTTGACATTTGCCGCCTGCTGGGAATCTCGCGCGGCATCGTTGCTTTGACCAAGGCCGACCTCGTGGACGCCGAAACGCGAGAACTGGTATCGCTCGAGGTGGCAGACTACTTGAAAGGCACTTTCCTCGAAAATGCTCCGATCATTCCCGTCAGCGCGAAAACCGGGGAGGGAATGCTGGAACTCAAGCGCGAGCTGCAAGAGCTGGCTGCGCAGGTCCCCGGCAAGGATTCGCGGCGCCATTTTCGCCTCCCGATTGACCGCTCGTTTGCGATCAAAGGCTTCGGTACGGTCGTCACCGGTACGCTGATCAGCGGAAGTGTCGCCCCGGGAGATCAAGTCGAGCTGCTGCCTCAAGGGGATCATTTGCGCGTGCGGGGCGTCCAGTCCGGCGGCCGAAATGTGGAGCAAGCTGTCGCGGGACAAAGGACCGCCGTGAACCTGAGCGGAATCGAGCACACCGCCATAAAGAGAGGAATGGCCCTTGTAGTCCCCGAACGTTTTCGCGCCAGCAGGCGAATGGACGTGCGGCTGCAGCTCTTGCAATCTGCGCCAAAATTAAAGCAAAGAAGCAAGGTCCACTTTCACACTTCCTCCGCCGAAACCATCGCCGAGGTTCGTCTGTATGAGCGGAACGCTTTGCAGCCCGGCGAGGATGCGTACGGTCAATTGCGTCTAAACGATGCGCTCCCTGTTTTGGCCGGAGATCGTTTTATCGTGAGGCAATTCTCGCCCGTGGTGACCATCGGCGGCGGCCTTATCCTCGATCCCCTCGCCCGGCGCCCCCTGGCGCGAGACGCAAGCCGTTCGGAATTCCTCGGAACGCTGGAGAATGGCACGCGCGAAGGCATTCTTGCGGCAATGCTGGTGCGCTCGCCATTCGGCTTGACCTTTGCCGAGATCGCCGCGCGCATGAATTGGCTGGACGCGGAGATCACGGAGGCCGCCAGCGAACTCGTGAAATCCGGCCAGGCGAAGCAGCTTACCTCCGATCCTCTTTTCCTCCTCGCCGCGAAGGATTTTGAGCGACTCCGTACCAAGCTCGCGGATACCATCGCAAAATTTCATAAAGAAAATCCGCTTTTGCCCGGAATGCCCCGGGAGGATTTCCGCGCTAGCCTGGGCAGGCGCGTGAAGCAGGTAGTGTTTCGCGCGCTGCTTGAAGAACTCGTTTCGCAGAAAAAACTCGAGCTCGCCGGAGAACTGGTCAGAAACGCGGGGACGTCAATTGAACTTCAGCCGGAAGAAACGCGCTCAAAAGATCGAATCGAGGCGGCTTTTGCGAAGGCCGGGCTGGCGGCGCCCTCGGTGAAAGAAGTCCTTTCGCAATTGACTGTCGAACCGAAACGCGCGGAGAAACTCCTGCAGCTGCTTCTGCGCGACAAGAGTTTGGTGCGCCTCACGCCCGAGCTGGTATTTCATCGAACTGCCTTGCGGCAATTGCGCGATAGCCTTCAGGAATACAAGAAGGCGAAGGGAGAGCGAATCTCCGTGCCGGCTTTCAAGGAACTGGCGGGAATCACCAGAAAGTATGCTATTCCCCTGCTGGAGTATCTGGACCGCGAGCGGGTAACGCGGCGGGCGGGTGATGAGCGTGTTATACTTTGAT
>DATJAD010000171.1:0-15282 GCA_035516615.1 Candidatus Acidiferrum sp. | reverse complement strand
CTGGGCGGCGGAAGTGACGCGGTTCTTGAAGAAGCCGCGGGAGGCGAGGAGCTCGGCGTTCAAGAGGGCTGCTCCGGCGGCGCCGCGCACGAGATTGTGCGAGAGGAGCGTGAGTTTGATGTCCAAGAGCGGACATTCGCGGACGCGGCCGACGACGGCGGCCATGCCGTTTCCGGCGTTCAGATCGCGGCGCGGCTGGGGACGGCTTTCCTCTTCCAGCACCACAATGGGATTTATCACGGCGGTCGGCAGCGCGGCAAGCTCTGGATCCACGGTGAAATTCCTGAGCACTTCGCTGATTTCGTGAAGGCTGGCGATTTTTTTCAGGCTGAGGGAAACGGATTCGAGGTGGCCGTCCTGCACGGGAACGCGGTTGCAGTGGGCGCTGATGCCTAGGCCCGCATCCACGAAGCGCGCGCCATCCCACTTGCCAAGCAGTTTTTGCGGCTCGGCTTCGAGCTTTTCCTCCTCGCCGCTGATGAAGGGGACGACGTTTCCGACGATGTCCATGGAGGCAACGCCGGGATAACCCGCTCCGGAAACGGCCTGCATGGTGACGACGAAGATTTTCTCGAGGCCGAAGGCGTCGGCGAGCGGCTTGAGAACCAGGACCAGACCCGCGGTGGAACAATTGGGATTGGTGACGATGAAGCCGTCCTGGTAGCCGCGATTCTTGCGCTGGGCGTGAATGGCATCAAGATGCGAAGCGTTCACTTCCGGAATCAGCAAGGGGACGTCGGCATCCATGCGATGATTTTTCGAATTGCTGACGACGGGATAGCCGGCCTGGGCAAAATTCTCTTCTGCTTCGCCCGCAACGGAAGAATCAAGGGCGGAAAAGACGAAGTCACAGTCGAGCGAAGGATCGAGGTCCTTGACGACCAGGCCGCGCGCGGCCCGCGGAACGGGAGCATCCAGATGCCAGCGGACGATTTCCTCGTATTTCTTGCCGGAGGATCGTTCCGAGGCGGCCACTTCCGCGAGCTCAAACCAGGGATGATTTGCGAGCAGATGGACGATGCGCTGGCCGACCATTCCCGTGGCGCCGAGAACTCCAGCGCGGAACTTTTTTTCGAGCGGCATCGCAGACGGGCTGCCTTCGCTATTTCCCGAGTGAGCGGCGATCATGCGACACCCCGGCGGCTGGAATTGCGATTCATGGGCCCGATCTTTGTACCACGAACGTGCGGCTTGAAGGTGTTGCGAACCCAAACGAGCATGCCGCGCTCGGCGGCGAGCGGAAGAACGTTGGCATGGAGGACTCTGGCACCCGAGGAAGCGAGCGCGTGGGCCTCGTCGTAAGAAAGCTCGTGAAGCAGAGTCGCCTCGTCGGATTCGTTGGGATTGGCGGTGAACACGCCATCCACGTCGGTCCAGATGACGAGTTCGTCGGCGTCCACGACGTGCGCGATGATCGCGCCGGAATAATCGGAGCTGTTGCGGCCAAGGGTGGTCACACGGCCATCGCGCGTGGCGCCAAGGAAGCCGGTGACGACCGGCACGAGGCCATCTTCTAAGAGCGGAAAAAGAATTTCGCGGCCGCGGCGGCGGGTTTCGTGCAAGTCCGGCTTGGCATCGCGGAAGGTGTCGCAGGTGACGACAAAATCGGAGGAACTAACGGGTACAGCAGGGACGCCTATTTTTTCAAGCGCGGCGGCAAAGAGGCGAGCGCTGAATCGCTCCCCGAAGGAAGCAAGGCGATCCTGCAGAGCGGCATCGGCAACGGTCTGGTGGACGCCGTGCGTTTCCACGGGGACTTCGTGAAGCAAATCGCGGCCGAGCAGATGCAATTCGTGGCGCACGCGCTGCTCGCCGAGTTCATCGAGCTCTAAATCGTTCAAAACATCGAGATGAAATTGGATCGTGGATTCCGCTTCTAAGCGAGCCCGGAGCGATTTCCCATTTTCGAGCCACTGCGCGATGGACAAGAGGCGATCGGTGACGCCTCTCATGGCGGAAACGATGACCGCAACTTGCGAAGTTTTTGCAGCGCCGCCGACGAGGCCCGCCGCGTGCAGCATGCGCTCCGCTCCAAGCAGCGAAGTGCCTCCAAATTTGAAGGCGACGACATGCTGCGTGGCGGTCCCGCCTGCCGTTTCATTTTTGAACGCGATGGCGGCGGGCAAACGTTCCTCGGCTAAATCTTCTTGCACATTCTCCGGGCTCATGGGTCCTGCTCCTTTTCGGGTGACCGCTTTCTGGTTGCTTCCTTCGGGTTCACCGCGGGAGCGTCTTTGGCGGGGGCTGAAACGAAGAAACCCACCGCCGGTTCGCTTCTGGCGGTGGGTTGGAAACTTTTTCTAGTTGCCTAGCTGTTTCTCCCCTCGCCAGAAGCGCCCGTAGTCTTCTTAATAATGATGGCCGTCGAGGTAGTCGAGATCGCGGACATCGCCATCGGCGTCTTGGGGCTGATTCGCTTGGCGGAGAGAGACAGCATACCGAAAGTCAGGCTAGCACAACTTCCGCCCTGACCCAACGAAAAATAAGTACAGGTATCTTCTCGCGTTGCCAAAAACGAAACATTCCGCGGAGGGATTCTTGCGGAGGAAGCGCATTCCCGCGAGCCGGAACGGTAAGGAACTGTCATCCTGCTGAAAATAAATGGGTTGTGAACAGGAACTTTCGGCGCCGACCGGGGTTTTTAGGCCCATGGTTCGGTGAGGACTCCAGGCGCCTCAGGGGCAATCTAGCAGGAAAGGAATCTTAGCCATGAAATCCAAGAGGTGGTTTAGCGGAATGGTCTTGTGCGCCTTATTCGTTTTCGCCGCCGGGTGCGGCGGTGGGAGCATGACGAACAACGATTCGTCAGACAGCCAGCAGACCGGGATGGTTTTCGTCACCGGAACGGATGCGCCGCTACCGAGCGTCGTATCTTTTCAGGTGGATATCACCGGGCTCTCGGTCTCCGACGGCATGAATCCTCCGGTTTCCGTCCTGAACGGCACGCAAACGGTGGACTTCGCGCGGTTGAACGGGTTGCACACGCTGCTGGACATCAACACGATTCCCGCGGGTACGTACACGCGCGTGATCGTGACGCTGGCGAATCCGCAAATTCAGTATTTGAATGTCGCCAATCCGCAGACGAATCCGCCGACACGCCCGACGATCAGCACGCTGGATTCGCAGTCCACGCCGCCGGTAACGCTTTCGCAATCGCAGGTAATGATCAACCTCGCGAATCCACTCGTCGTCAATCCCAATGACATCATCGGGCTCGGTTTCGAGTTTGATATTCGCAAATCCATTCAGCTGGATGGGATGGGACAAATCACCGGCGTGGTAAATCCGATGCTGAACCTGAAGACGATTACGCCGAGCGATGCCGACGCTTACATTGACGAATTCACCGCGGGAGTCGTGAGCATAAACGTGAGCGGCAATTCTTTCGTGCTCCAGGGGCCGCACGGGCATCAGTTCACGGTGAACGTGAACGGCCAAACGGAATGGGAAGGAACAGACACGATCAACAGCCTGACGACTTCATCCATCGTGCAGATTTCCGGAACTCTGGACCGCACGGCGGACACGATACTTGCGGATTCGGTGTGCATCCTCTCGCAGGATAAGTTTTTCGCGGGAGGGTTGATCACGTTCGTGGATCCGGCGGTGAACACCGCGAACGACTTCGATCTCTACGTACGAAGCGTTCTGCCTTCGGGCACGGGCTTTCAGTCTGGGCAGATTTCCACGATCAACCTGACGGGAAACGAAAAATATTACATCTACTGGTGGCACAACAAATTCACCAGCTTCCTGTTCAACTCCGCGTTGATGGTTCCGGGGCAGCATGTGAGCATCGGTGGGCCGTTCTCGAACGGCGCGGTAACGGTGAAACGGATCGTACTGCGGCATGAAGGGCACACCGGCACGTGGGTTGTGGGCAGCACAAACGTCGGCGCGAACACGTTCCAGTTCAATTCGAACGGGCTCGCTGGAGTGCTGTTCAATGGTCCGGTCACCGTGTACGTCACGCCGTTCACGAATTGGGGTGGCGGATTGACTGGCCTGACCGACCTCTCGGGCACATCAGCGATCAATCTCCGCGTGGTCGGCCTGGTGCTGAAGGACCCCGTGAGCAGCCAGCTGGTGTTCGTGGCGCGCCGAGTGGCGGAGCTTACAGACTAACGCGGCGGTGCAACGGCAAGGCAAGAAAAACGGCCGCTCGCCGGTGATGGGAGCGGCCGCTTTTTTCTGCGCTGCTACTCGCACTTCAGTGCTTTTGTAGCCTCGGCGACTGCGTCCTTCAATTTGCCTTCATTGCGCCGGGCGAGAAAATCATCGAGCTTCGGGGCATGGTATTTCGGATCCTGCTTGCGGATCGCCTGGTAGGCGTTCAACGCGCCATCCACGCCCGCAAGATAAACCTCCTGTTTGTCTTTCGCTTTGTCCGGATGCTCGATGATGATGGCCGCCTCGGAAGCCAACATTGCGGAGAGGAGAGCGCCGGGATAGCCGGTCTCCTTTTCGCCGAGGTCGCCGAGAAGGCCGCCGCAAACGTCAATACCGATGTCGGGGATTTCGATGAGCCACTGGATGAGCCATTCGCGCTCGGGCTGAACATTATTTGCGAGGGGATCGGTTTGCAGATCATGGGCAACCTTGACGGCGCGCGCGCGTTCTTCGGGAGTGGATGGTCCCCGCTTCTGGTTCTGGCCAAAGCATGCGGCGGACATGCAGAAAACAATCAACAGAAGGGAAGCAAACCTGGATTGCATGTTCATCGTTGTTCTCCGCAAGCTGCTTCAGCATGGAAGATCAGGCTGGAGCATGTGAGGCCGGACTCTGCTTTCTGGAGTTCGGAGATGTCAATTGAACTCACTCGAAATCCTTTTGCTTCGATGCGGGCGCGCGTAAGGGGAAACGATTCTGGAAAAATTATGGTTTCGCCGAGCGAGAGGGCGTTGGCGGAATGGGGTTCGGCGGGATCCACATCGAGCCATTCGTGTCCTGATAAGATCTTCCAATCGATCCAGGCGCGGTTCGCGAGAAGCGTGTTTCGGCCGAGGTAAGTGACCGCGGACTTCAGGTGCAGGCAGCCGGTAACAGGAACGGAGACGAGTTCGTATCCATAAGGAGCGAGGATCGCGCGAAGCTGGCCAATGCCCTCCCCGTTCGAACGCTGCGTTTGGCCCACGAACAACTTTCGGCCGATGCGGAGAACGTCGCCGCCTTCGAGCGTTCCGGGAAGCCGCACGAATTCCAGCTTGCGGTATTTTTCCAATTCCTTCGCCAGAGAAGCCGCTTCGGCGCGACGCGTTTGGGCGCCGAGAGGGAAGATGACGGCAAGTTCGTCGAGCACGATTGCGGGGTCCTCGACAAACATGGAATCCGGCAAGGCAGGCGCTGGCGGCAGGGGAATGACTTGCGCACCTTGCTTCGCGAGCAATTCTTCGTATGCCCGATGCTGCGCACGCGCTTTGTCGAGGTCAATGGGCTTGCGCTCGATGAAGCTCAGCTCGCAGTTCGCAAGCGCCGGACTGACGCCACGGGTGATGGCTATCAACATGGCATAGCACTTTAGCAGGACAACAGCCGTCTACAAATCGCCGACTCGATGTATGATCTGTGCGCACGAATAGAAAAACCGATCTGAGGGAAAACTCCATGACAGATTCCATGCGCAGAGCCGTCGCCATTCTGTTGGTGATTGGAGGCGCAGCGGCGCTCTGCTGGGTGGGCGGACAAACTGTGAACGCGGAGGCGTCCGCGAAAAGCATTATCGCCTCGACACTCGACCAGGCTCGCGCCGCAGCCGCGGCGAAGGATCCTCTTCTGAAAGGAGGCTATCGTTTTTCGCGTGGCGGATGGGTATACGTACATCTGGAAGGCGCACCTTCGGCGATCGGTTATCAGCACGGCTATCTGCTCGGCCCGGAAATCGAAGATGCCTTTGCCGCCGTCAGCGCGCACATCGTGCACTCGACGGGGCGGGACTGGGAATTTTTCCGCAAGAATGCGCAAGAGATGCTCTGGCCGAAAATTGATCCCGAATACCAGGAGGAACTCAAGGGAATCGTGAAGGGCCTGCATGCCCGGACGGGCTCCAAACTGGATCTTGACGATATTGTGGCGCTGAACGCCTTTGAGGAAGTGCCCGACTACTATGTCCCGTGGCTGAACAAAAAGGAGAAGATGGCGAAGGCGCCGGATCTGAAGAGTCCTGGAAATTGCAGCGCGTTTGTCGCGACAGGAAGTTGGACCAAGGACCATCAGATCGTCATGGCTCACAACAACTGGACCAATTACATGAATGGGGAGCGCTGGGTGATCGTTTTCGATATCGTGCCGAAAAACGGGTATCGCATGCTAATGGATGGTTTTCCCGGCGTGATCTCCAGCGATGACGACTTCGGCGTGAACAGCGATGGGCTGATGGTCACGGAAACGACAATCACGCAGTTTGAAGGATGGGATCCCAACGGAAAACCGGAGTTTGTGCGCGCGCGCAAGGCCATGCAGTACGCCGGCTCAATTGACGACTACGTGAAAATCATGTTGGACGGCAACAACGGCGGCTATGCCAACGATTGGCTGCTCGGCGACCGGAAGACCGGAGAAATCGCTCAGTTTGAGCTGGGATTGAAAGCCTACAAAGTCTGGCGCACCAAGGATGGCGCCTTTGCCGGCTCCAATTGGGCACGCGATCCGAAAGTGCTAAAGCTCGATGCCCCGGAATTCGATCCCAACGACAAGTCCTCGTCGCCGAACGCGCGGCGCGCCCGCTGGGAAGAGCTTCTTAACGAAAACAAGGGACAGATTGACGTCGCGCTTGCCCAGAAAATGCTTGGCGACCACCTTGATACCTACGCGAAGAAGGAGGACGCCGACGAGCGCACTCTTTGCGGCCATACGGACGCGTCACCGCGCGGCGTTCCGCAGTGGGAATGGGGACCGTATTTTCCCGGTGGAGCTGTGCAGGGCAAGGTGACCGACTCGGAGATGGCCAAGGCCATGGAGCTCGTGGCGCGCGCCGGCCATCCCTGCGGGGAAGATTTCCTCGCGAAGCCGTTTCTTGCCTCGCATCCGGAGTATGACTGGCAGGCACCCTATCTGCGTGACATGAAGGCTGGTCCGTGGACCGAATTTCGCTCCGGGGATTCGAAGAAAAAATAAATGTCGCGCCCGCGCTAAAGGGCGCGGTCTAGAAGAAGCTGCCGCGCCGGGTGAGGTGCGAGATCCACAGTGTGGCGATTCCTGCGCCCAGTAAAATTCCCGCCAGAATGAACAGGATCACGCCCACCGTGACCCATCTGTTTGAAAACTCGCCAGCCGCCGCATTTTTGTCCGTTGCTGCTTTTTCTGATTCCGGGCGTTCTTCAATTTCCTCAGGAGTCGCGGCATTCGGAAACGGAGCGGCGGAGTATTCAGCCTGTCCGACAAAGACATAACCTTTCCGCGGAATCGTCTCGATGTAGGTAGGCCTGTCCGGCGAGTCGCCAAGCACCTGCCGCAGTTTGTTGACCGTCGTATTTACGTTCGCATCGTAATTCACGAATGTGTTCGCCGACCACAACGCCTGCTTCAACTCTTCGCGCGTGACGATTTGACCCTGCTTCTGAACGAGCGTCAACAGCGCCTGATAAACTTTGCCGTGCATCTTCAGGCGCACCCCGCGCCTCATCACCATCTGCCGGTGCTGATCAATCTGGTAGGGGCCAAAACGTACGTATCTCGCGGTTCGCGCTGGATCCTGATTGGCGCCTGAGTCCATCTCTGATTCCGGGCAGGGCACGGAATGGGAAGTCATACACCACACCCTTGTTCGAATAGACGCAGGAATCTCCAAATTGTTTGCCACATCTTGCGATTTACTTTTTTAGTCCGGATTTTTGTAAACGGTGCCTCGCAGTTTGTGATCCGCAAGAATGGAGCAAGTTCGAGAACCTGTACAAATCACGCCGAGTATAAACCCGGGTATGGAAACTTTATTCTAAACGAATCGTTAATTCCTTCGGCCGGAACAATTCTCTTTCCTTAAGAGCTGTTTCTTCAGCGATTTGCTCGCTGATCCGCGCTTGATGCGCATTTGAGCTACAAATTGTCTCCACTGGCTTCTTTCTTGCCCTATTCCCTCCAACCAAAGTGTACGGGCGCCTCGTGCTTTTTCTCCGGCGGTTCCAGGTTTCGACAAACGAGGTTCCGTCCATCGGGAATTCTTCAAGGAGAGTGAAATGCGCAGATTTACACTTTTAGGCGTAGTCGCGTTCCTGTGTTTGGCTTTCGCGGGCGCGGCCCGGGCCCAGCGGCTTGACGGAACGCTTCGCGTTACGGTTACCGATCGCAGCCAAGCCAGTATTGAGGATGCCGCAGTGACCGTCACCAACGAAGCGACCGGCGTCTCCGCCAGCACCACGGCTTCCAGCGCCGGCACCTATGTGTTCCCAAACCTTCTCGTGGGCACCTACACAGTCACGGTGGAGAAGGATGGGTTCAAGAAGGCGATCCAAAAAGGCGTCACCGTCGCCTCGAACCAGATTGCTGAAGCAAAAGTCTTGCTGGAGGTCGGATCGGTCTCCGCGGTTGTCGAAGTCGAAGCCGGCGCGGAACTCGTCAAAACCGAAAGTTCCACTCTTGATGCGACATTTGGAGGCAATGTTGTTCACGACATTCCGATCAACACGACCGGGGGGGACGTCAAAGAGTATGCGGTGTTCGTTCCCGGCACGACCACTCAGGAAGGCGGCGTGCTCGGCTCGGGCGGCTCAATCGGCGGCACGCGGCCCCGCTTCAACGGATTTTCCATTGACGGCGTGGACGACAATAAATTGGATACCAATGGCCCCACCCAGCCTGTGATTCAGGAATCCGTCGCGGAATTCACTCTTTTGACGAACCAGTTCAGCGCCGAGAATGGCCACTCCGCTGGGGGACAGTTCAACATCGTTACCAAGTCTGGAACGAATGACTGGCATGGTGCCGCCTGGGAATTCAACCGCAACCGCAACTACGACGCCGCCGACAATCTTCAGAAGGACCGCATCGCTTCCGGACAAGCCACCGACAAAGATCGCTACGATTACAACCGCATGGGCGCGAGCGCTGGTGGTCCCATCCTCAAGAACAAGCTCTTCATCTACGGCGCCTATGAATTCCAGAACAACGGCTTGGCTTCTTCGAGCCCGAGTTTCAACTCTCCCACCGCCGACGGGCTCGCGACGCTGACCTCACTGGCTCACGACAGCGCGATTACCGATATCCTTCAACAATTCCCCGTCGCTCCGGCCGCCACCAGCACCGTGATGGTCAACGGACAGGCCATACCCGTCGGCACGATTCAGTCCGTGGCGCCCAATTACTCCAACGAGCACGATTTTATCGTCAACGTGGACGCCAGCCTGGGCAAGCACCAGCTTCGCGGCCGCTTCCTGTTTGACCGCTTCCGCGCGCCGGATTTCAATCTGTCTCAGCCTCAGACGCAGTTCCTAGGCACCAACAGTGCCGATGCCCGCAAGATCATTTTCAGCGACGCGTGGGCCATTTCGAGCTCCATCGTCAACGACTTCCGCGCTTCGTATTCCCGTGTGATCGGACCGAATCTCGTTGTTCCTGGCGGCTTCGAGAATTTCCCCAACGTCGAAATTGACGAACTCGGCAGCAACCTGGGACCGGACGGCCTGGCGCCGCAGAGTTATGGGCAAAACGTTTATCAGTGGATCGACAACCTCTCCTATATTCGTGGCAAGCACACCTTCAAGTTCGGGGTGGAAGTCCGCAAGTACATCGCTCCGACCAATGGCTTGCCGCGCGCTCGCGGTGAATGGAACTACGCGACCCTCAGCCAGTTCATCAATGATTACGTGCCCACCGGCGGAAACGGCGCCCTTCGCGGCGCGGGCTCCGGCTTCGTCGCGGAGAATAACAATGCCTTTTACTGGTTCGTGCAGGATGACTGGAAAATCACGCCTCGCTTGACTCTGAATCTGGGTCTGCGCTACGAGTACAATGGCGTTCCGCGCGACGAAAACCTCCAGGCCATCAATGCGATCTCCGACGATCCTTCTGCCGGCCTCCTCTTCCGCGCTCCGAAGCCCGATACCAACAACTTCATGCCCCGCTTTGGCTTTGCCTGGGATCCCACGGGGCACGGCAAGTGGGCCATTCGCGGCGGTGGGGGCGTCGCCTTCGACGTGATTCCCAACAACTTCGCCATCAACAGCCTTCCACCTCAGTTGCAGAGCGAGCAGAATCCCGTTCTGACCTGCGCGCTGGCCGGGGCGCCCCAGTGGTGCGCCGGGTTCAATCCCAACAACCCGACGAATCCCACGCAGGGACAGGGCTTTCTCCAGTACGGCGGCCTTCTGCAGGTGAACGTGCCGCCCACAACACAAGCCGACGCCCGCGCGGCAACCCAGTCTTACATCCCCGACAATGTCGCCCCGAAGGTCATTACCTGGACCTTGGGCGTCCAGCATGAACTCTTTCGCGACACCAGCCTTGAAATTCGCTATGTCGGCACGCGCAGCCTCTCACTTCCGGTCCAGATGCGTTTGAATTCCGCTTCCGCGTTCGATCCGAATTTTGCCGGCGGCGGCATCACTCCGCTGCCCACATACATCGAGGCAAGCAGCGTTCCCTCGACCGTGGCCGCTCCTGCGAGCACTCTCGCTGACTTCGACAATTTCAATCCGCTCCCGCTATCGGGAGACGGCTTCTTCGGCAGTATGACCACGTTTCCTCCGGTCGGCTCCGGCATCTACCATGCGGCTTCGCTGGATTTCATCCATCGTTTCGCGAAGGGCATCTATCTTCGTGCCAATTACACTTTCGCGAAAAATCTGGACAATTCTACCAACGATCTTTTCAGCAGCTACGTCAACCCGCGCCGCGCACAGGATGGCTTTGACTTCCCCGGCGAGTGGGGACGTTCCGCGCTGGATATCAATCAAAAACTCGCCCTCTCCTTTTTGTATGAGGTGCCAAACATTCAAACGGAAAATGGCTTCCTGCGAGTGCTGGCGCACGGTTGGCAGTGGGGCGGCTCGTATCTCGCGCAAACCGGCCAGCCGGTCACGCCGCTTTCGGGCGTGGACTCCAACGACAACGGCGACTCTGCCGGCGACCGGACCATTTTCAATCCCGCGGGAGCCGGCCTCACGGGCAGTCCCGTCAACTTCCTCTGCAACGACGGCGCTGGCGGCGCCACGCGCGTGGTATCTGACAGTTCGACTTGCGGAACCGGGAATGACGCCAACATCGTCGGCTACGTGGCTGCGGATCCTACGGCGCGCTTCATTCAAGCGGGTGTTGGCGCCCAAGCCAACGTCGGACGCAACACCGTAAATACCCCCGGCCTGAACGTTTGGAACATGTCCCTCTACAAATCCACCAAAATCAGCGAGCGCTTCACGCTGCAATTCCGCGCGGAAACCTACGACACTTTCAACCATCGGAATTTCAGCATCGGTTTGCCGACCAACAATGGCACGCTGGACCAGGTGACCAATCCGAATCCCCTCAGCACGGGCTACATTTTCGTCACTTCGGGCAACCTGTTCCTCAACAACCATCAGTTCAACGGCGGAAGCCGAACCATGCAGCTCGGCTTGCGCCTCGCCTGGTAATCCGGGCCGGATCATAACCCCACGCAAAAAAGTGAGGGAACCTTGGCGGGTTCCCTCGCTTTTCCTTTTCAGCTTTGCAAAATGTGCGGTCCTTCCGGTCTTACGGTTGATCCCCGCCATTTCCCGGCAGCACCATAATCTCCACGTTCGACGGATATTGCTCCGAGCGGTAGATTCTCTCCGTCGCTTTCTGATAGTCGCCGTCCTTCGCTTCGAAAATGTTCGGCACGAATTTCTGCGGATTCCGGTCATACAGCGGGAACCATGTGCTCTGCACCTGCACCATGATCCTGTGCCCCTTCTTGAATACGTGATCGGCCGTATGCAGCTCAATCGTGAACGGCATCACCTCGTTCGGCGTGATCGCCTCCGGTTTCTCGTATGATTCCCGGTAACGCCCCCGGAAAATCTCGTCCGCGATCATCAGTTCGTAACCGGATAGTTTCCAATCTTCCGCCACTTTCTGCGGATACACGTCAATCAGCTTCACCACCCAATCCGCGTCGCTTCCTGTCGTGGACGCGTACAGCTTCGCGGTCACGCGCCCCGCCACCGTCACATCATTCTTCAATTCGTCCGTCTCCCAAGTCAGTACATCCGGACGATTGTCCACGAACCGCTGATCCTGCGTAAGCCACGTGTACCAGCTCCCCGGATGATCCTCCGGATAGGTCATATCTATCGGCCGGTGCCTGTACGGCACGGGATGCGCCGGGTCGCTTACGTAACCATCGAACGCTTCCGCCGATTCCGTTTTGGGCGGGTCGAACGACAGCTCCCCGTTCGCATGAAAATAGAGCTTCTTCGTCTGTGCGTCTTTTGGCGGCCACGAATCGAAAGCTGTCCACGTGTCGCTTCCTGTCTGGAACAGCAGCGCCTCCTTCAACGGCAGCTTCCCTTTGTCGTGCAGCCAGTATGCAAACCACGGTGCCTCCACTTTCTCGCGGAAATACGCGCCCGTATCGCTGTGAAATGGGATCTCTCCCAATTTATCACCCGGTCCGTGCGCCCACCCTCCGTGATTCCACGGCCCCACCACCAGATAATTCAAATGCTTTGTATCCGTCTTCTCCAGCCGCTCGTACGTCATGTTCGGCCCGTAGAAATCTTCCTGGTCCCACCATCCGGACACGTTCAAGTTCGGCACCGTCGCCTCTTTCAGCGTGTACGCCACTGCTTTCCGCTTCCAGAAGTCATCGTAGCTGCTGTGTTCCACAAAGTTGTTCCACGTCGGAATCTTTCCATGAAAATATTCCGCGTTCGCGTTCGACAGCGCTCCCATCCTGAAATAAAACGTGTACATATCGAACCAGTTGAACGGAAAGCTGTAATTTTCTTTCGACGTTTCCATCAGCGCCGTGTATTCAAACGCGTAGCTCAGCCGGAACGCCCCATTATGAAAAAAATCGTCTCCCAGCCACGTGTCTCCCATGCACGCCTGCTCGGAAACCGCTTTCAGCGCCGGGTGCGGATTCACCATTCCCATTGTCACCAGGTATCCGTCGTAGGAAATCCCGTCCATTCCCACGCGTCCGTTGTTGTTCTTCACGTTTTTCACCAGCCAATCAATCGTGTCGTAAGTGTCCGTGCTCTCGTCCACGCCGCTTGCGTCGCCGGGATCGGGCGCCGTGTGCAACATCTCGAATTTTCCCTGCGACCCGTACCTCCCGCGAATATCCTGAAACACGAAAATGTAGCCGTCCGGCATCAGATTTAAATAGCGGTAGAGCATGCGGCTGTATCCGCCGCCTGCCTCGGAAATTCCGTACGGCGTCCGTTCGAACAAAATCGGCAGCGGCTCCGTCGGGTTCTTCGGTGTGTAAATCTCCGTGTGCAGCTTTGCGCCATCCCGCATCGGGATCATCACTTCGCGTTTCTCGAATTCCTTCGCAAAATCCGGCCGCTCCTGCTGCGCTCGCGCCGGCATCAGCACAAAAAGCGCAACCGCCCCGATCGCTCCTGCCGCCAGAATCTCCCACCGTCTCCGCAATTTCATCCCCGCTCCTTGTGATTCACGCACACCCTGAGTGAGACGCGCCAAGTCGCGCCGAGGATACCACGCTCGTCCCTCATTTCGCCTGTTTGCACAAAGGGACAGCGCCTTTTCATCCCGTTCTTTGGCCCGGCCCCCATCTCTGTTAAACTAGTGTTTGCTCGACCGCACCTGAGAAATTCAGCGTTTCTCCCGGCTGCTGGTTGTTTCAGCAGCTATTTTTGTCTATGCGCTCGGGCCCCTTGAAATGAACGACCATATTCGCAACATCGCCATCATCGCCCACGTGGACCACGGCAAAACCACCCTCGTGGACGCCATGCTCCGCCAGAGCGGCATCTTCCGCGCTAATCAGGCCGTCGTCGAGCGCGTCATGGACTCGGGCGACCTCGAGCGCGAGCGCGGCATCACCATTCTCGCCAAAAACACCGCGCTCTTCTTTCACGACACCAAAATCAACATCGTGGACACCCCCGGCCACAGCGATTTCGGCGGCGAAGTCGAGCGCGCCCTCCGCATGGTGGACGGCGTCGTGCTCCTGGTGGACGCCAGCGAAGGCCCGCTCCCGCAAACCCGCTACGTCCTCCAGAAGGCCCTCGCCGCCAAGCTTCCTCCCGTCGTGGTTCTCAACAAAATTGACCGCGCCGACGCCCGCGCCAAGGAGGTCCTCGACGAAATCTACGACCTTTTCATTGACCTCGACGCCACCGAAGACCAGCTCGACTTTCCCGTCATCTACACCAACGCCCGCGAAGGCGTCGCCCATCGCGCGCTCGGTGACAATTCCAAGGATCTGCTTCCGCTCTTTGAAGCCATCGTCCAGAAAATCCCCGCTCCCACCGGCGATCCCGAAGCCACTCTCCAGATCCAGGTCATGAATCTCGATTACAGCGATTTCCTTGGCCGCATCGCCATCGGTCGGGTCTTCAATGGCACGCTTCTCCGCGGCTCCGAAGTTGGCATCGCCAAGCTCGATGGCAAGCTTCCCTCCACGAAAATCACCAAGCTCTTCACTTTTCGCGGCCTCGAACGCGACGAAGCCGAAACCGCCGTGGCCGGCGACATTGTCGCCATCGCCGGCGTCGAAGGCATCCAGATCGGCGAAACGCTCACTTCGCTCGAAACTCCCGCTCCTCTCGAGCCTCTCGTGATTGACGAGCCCACCCTCGCCATGATTTTCACCGTAAATTCCGGCCCGCTCTCCGGCCGCGAAGGTTCCTATCTCACTTCCCGCGATCTTCGCGACCGCCTGCAAAAAGAGCTGCTCACCAACGTTTCCATCCGCGTCGAAGATACGGACACGCCGGAATCCTTTCGCGTTCTCGGCCGCGGCGAACTTCAGCTCGCCATCCTCATCGAAACGATGCGCCGCGAAGGCTTCGAGCTCATGGTCGGCAAGCCGGAAATCGTTGTCCACACGGAGAAAGGCAAGAAACTCGAGCCGCTCGAACGCCTCGTTGTGGACATTCCGGAAAATTACATCGGCATCATCCTCGAAACCCTCGGTACGCGCCGCGGCGAAATGCTCAAGATGGCCAATCACAATTCCGGCCGCGTGCGCATGGATTTCAAGATTCCCTCGCGCGGCCTCATCGGCCTGCGCAGCCAGTTGATGACCGACACGCGCGGCACCGCGCTGATTCACTCCATTTTCGATGGCTGGATCGAATATGCCGGAGAAATGGCTCTGCGTCCCACCGGCGCTCTGGTTGCCGATCGTCCCGG
>DATJAD010000170.1:0-20246 GCA_035516615.1 Candidatus Acidiferrum sp. | reverse complement strand
CTAGACGCGTCTAGCAATCCCAAGTTTGCCAGAAGAGCAGGACGAGAGCTTGAACAGTACGAGAGTACTGACGAGGCTGGAAATGTCCGAATAGGACTTTCGTACTAACGTCGCGAAATCGGCAATGACCTCACGACCAGTTCCGGCACCCCCTTCGCTAAAACCCAGCGAGGCGAATTGTGTTGCGGACTGGGTCTTTTATTGTCATCCCGGGAGCCAATCCGGTCAAGAATCAGAATAGCGCGTCCGGCCTTTCCTCGGGGCAACTTTTCCGGAGCCAGTTTCCGAAGCTGGCCGTATGCTCTAGGATGCGGGGTAGTCCGAAAGGCGGTGCCTGGCCTGTGCGGGAAGATAAGCCGAGATCGCAGGGAGAGGAGCGAAGAGACGGCGAAGCCAGCGTGCCGGCGGTTTGCAGGGAATCGGTTGAGAGGCTTTACGAGGAAACGCAGGCCGGCCAGTGGGATCTATCCAGAGAGAAATTCGCCGCCACTCTGGAGCGCAGCGTCCGCAGGCGGTTTCCGAGCGGGTCGCCTTCGAAAGCTGAGCTGCAAGAATATCTGGCAAGCCTCCACTCGGCGGATCTCGCACTGGCGTGCGCATGCGCGGAGGGAAACGAAGCAGCTTGGGAAGAGTTCGTCCACAAATACCGCGGACACTTGCGTGCCTCGGCAGCAGCGATGCTGCGATGTTCCTCGACCTGGCCGGAAGCGATTGAGCTCGCCGATTCTTTGTTTGCGGAGCTCTACGGCCTTGCGGATGGAAAACGCGGAGAGCGCTCGCTCTTCCGTTATTTCCACGGCAGAAGTTCGCTGAAGACCTGGTTGCGGGCTGTCCTTGCGCAGCGGCACGTGGATGCGGTGCGCGCCGCGAAGCGGTTTGAACCGCTTGATGCCGGTCCCGACGGCGAAACAAAGATTGCCGAATTGGACCCGGGCCGCGGTCCGCTCCTTGCCGATCCCGACCGCGAGCGCTATCTGCAAATTTTCCGGCGCGCGCTGGATGCCGCGCTGCAAAAGTTGGATCCGCGCGATCTCGAGCGTTTGCGGCTCTACTACGCGCAGGAGCAGACGCTCGCCGAGATCGGCTGCAAGATCGGAGAGCACGAATCGAGCGTTTCGCGCAACCTGGAACGCGTGCGGGTCGCCCTGAGAACCCGCGTGGAAGAGAGTTTGCGCCACGGTGATTTTCCGCTCGCCGGCTCTGCCTCGCATAAGGGATTGGACGAAGCTCAGATTGCGCTGTGTTTTGAATATGCCGCAGCGGATGCGCCCATTGATCTGGATAAATTGCTCAAAGAACGCAAGCAGACAACCACTTCGCAGCCAAGGCGGACGACATGAGTGCGCAATGCAAGGGATCAGCTGAAAATCGTTCTAAGTTTGGAGGCGGCCATGCCGCTGGATGATCGCGACCGCAATTTTGAAAAAGCGCTTGGAAAGCACCTCCGCACCGCTTGTCCGGATACGGAAATTCTTGCGTCCTATCACGAGCGAGCACTCCCGCCCAGCGAGATGATCCTCTGGAAAAAGCACATCGCGGGATGCGCAGCCTGCCAGGAAGTTCTTTCAGGTCTTGAAGCGAGCGAAAACGTCTCCGTGGAAGGCGAATTGGAGCTCGCGGCATTTGGCCATTTGCCGGAAGAGGCAAGGGCAACTACAAGGGGAACGGTGGCTGGTGCAGCGCCGCTAAGAGCGGAAGTTGCCGCGTCCAAAGCAAGAGCGATGCCGCGACGTGCCGCGGCATGGCGATGGGCGGCGCCAGTGGGCGCCATTGCCGCTGGATTACTGGTTTTTGCGGCGGTAACGGAAATGCGCCGATCCGAGCCAGTTCTGCCGCCCGCCGCGCAGATTGCGTCGAAAACGGCTCCTGCGGCGCCGCCCGCCGCGAAGTCCGAATTCAACCGGCTGCCGACTGGGATAGAAGAAAAGGAACGCGCGAACGCGCGCGCACTTGCCTCGAAAGCTCAGGAGACAGCGCATGCGAGCCGCACAAGGGAGAACGCGGCGGCGCAACCGGAAGCGAGCTCCAGAATTGCGAGCCAGGATGAGTTGAGCAAAAGCGCTCTCGATGATGCACGAAATGAGATCGCAAACGGCAGGCTTCAAGCGAAAGATGAATCGAAAGACGAGGAAGTGCGCAAAAAGACTGTCGCCGGATTCGCCAATGGTCCTGCTCCGCAGTCCGTTCAACAGCAAATGGCCAACCAGCAGAAGCAGACGATCGCGGCCGAGGCGTCAGTCTCTGCGCCCCCGGCACCAGCAGCCGTGCCCAGGAAAGAAGGATCACGTGATGATAAGGCGATCGCGGCAGGAGCGCTCAGTGGGGGAACCAATTCCGCGCAATTAGAGGAAGTTGCTCCGAGCCGGCGGGCGGAGTTTCTGAAGGCATCTGGTGCTGCATCGCTTCCCTTCGTTTCAAGTCCAGATCATCAATCTCTCTGGCGCCTCGGGCCGAACGGAACGATTTCTTATTCGCCGGATCAGGCGGGCCATTGGGAATCGCAGACCACCGGGGTTACCGTGGAACTCACCGCGGGTTCCGCGCCGAACTCCAAAGTGTGCTGGGTTGTTGGGAAGCAAGGGACAATCCTGCGAACGGTGACTGCCGGTCATGAATGGCTGCGGGTCAATTCACCAATTCCCGGAGACATTGGCGCCATTCAGGCCTCCGACGCTTTGCACGCCAGAATCTGGGATGCGGGCCGAAAGGCCAGTTACGAAACTTCCGATGGCGGCAAAACCTGGACGCATGTTTCCGGCGAGTGAACAGCGCGAGGAATTGCTTGCAAGATTTCCGGGCCACTTCGTTCTTATGGAGAACGTGAGACTTCGTCGAGGAGGCAAACTTATGAGGAAACCCTTGAAATTCAGCGCCGCGCGTTTTTCCTGGCGCACTGCCGCAGGAGTTGCGGTGCTCGCAGGAGTTGCATCATGCTACGCGGCCGCGCGCAACCACAATGACGCTGTGCCGCAGGAAAAAGAGGCTAGCCGAGCGATCCCCGATCACTCCACCGGCCTGAGCGACCAAACCGATCTGGCGCTGACGGTGTACAACTCCAACATCGCGTTGATCCGCGATGTGCGCAACGTCACGCTTCCCGACGGCACTTTGCGCCTGAAACTCATGGACATTGCCGCCACTGTGAATCCCGCAACGGTGCATTTTCGTTCCATCAACGAACCCGACAAGCTTGGCGTGCTTGAGCAAAATTACGAATACGATCTTCTTGATCCCGCAAAGTTGCTGCACAAATATGTCGGCAGGGAGGTGACGCTCGTGCGCACCTACCAGGAGAGCGGCGCGACGAAGCACGAAGAGGTCAAGGCCACGCTGCTGGCGGACAACAACGGGCCCGTCTGGAAGATCGGAAACGACATTGTTACTGGCATGTACGCGGAGAGCTATCGCTTTCCCGAAGTGCCTCCGAATCTCTACGACCGGCCGACACTGCTCATGACGCTCGAGAATTCCGGCTCGCACAAACAGCAGATCGAAACCTCCTATTTGGCTTCCAGTCTTTCTTGGAACGCCGATTATGTTCTGACCGTGGGACGCGACGACAAGGCCGCCGATCTTGATGGCTGGGTCACGCTCACAAACAACAGCGGAACAGCGTTTCACAATGCGCGATTGCAGCTTGTCGCCGGTGAGCTAAACCGCATCCCTGAGGCCGGTCTTCGTGAACGAATGGAAGTGATGACCAAGGCCATGAATGCCGCTGCGCCTGCTCAATTTCAACAGGAAGCATTCAGCGAATACCATCTTTATACGCTTGGCCGCAAAACGTCCGTTGAGGACAAAGAAACCAAGCAGATCAGTCTGCTCGAAGGCAGCGGCGTCCCCGTTCAGAAAATCTTCGTAGTGAATGGCCAGAATTATTACTACCGGAACGCACAAAATCCGGGTTCACCGATCAAGGATCCGGTAATGGTCTATTACAAGTTCAAGAACGAAGAAAAAGACGGCTTGGGCATGCCGCTGCCGGCCGGCAACATGCGCGTGTACCAGAAAGATTCCAAGGGGAATCTGCTCTTCATCGGCGAAGACCGCATTGACCATACGCCGAAGGACGAAACGGTTACCGTGCATATCGGCAATGCTTTCGACGTCGTGTCCGAACGCAAGCAGACCGATTACAAGCGCATTGACACGCACACGTGGGAAATGGAATTCGAAATCACCCTGCGAAACCACAAAGACACGCCCATCGCTGTTGAAGTGAACGAACCGATCGGCGGCGACTGGGAAATGCTCTCTTCCACCTACAAATACACGAAAACCGCAGCGTGGGCCGCGCAGTTCCAGGTTCCGGTCGCGGCAAATGGAACGTCGGTTCTGAGGTATCGCATCCGCGCTCGGTGGTAGATCTGAGCGATCCAGGTTCGCGGCGGGGCACGCCTATGTCGTGCTTCCGCCGCGGATGCGCGTTTCATTGCTCCGCACGATACATCGTGATTCCGCTGAGCAGCTTGGGATAAAAGTCCGTGGATTTTTGCGGCATGACCTCGCCAGCCGTAGCGATCTCAGTTACTTTTTCCACGTCCACGGGATTGAGCAAAAATGCGATCTGCGCTTTTCCGGATTCGACGGCATCCAGGGCGGCGCTTGCTTCGCGTTCATAGGTGAGATTCGATTCGTGGGTTACGGCTTGCATGGTGATTCCCAGAGCGGGCTCGAGAATGCCTTCATGAAGCAGCACGACATCGAGCTGCCGTTGCAGCGGCGAAACATTCGGCAGAAGCTGATCGAGAGCTGCACCGGCGCGCAACATGAGCAGGTAATACGCTGGTTTCCCTCCCGTGGGAGCGGGATAAACGCCGATCGCCCGCTTGGCGCGCCCTGCGTGGAGTTCTTGCAGCAGTTTCTCCCGCGCTTGCACTTTCTGTTCTTCGCCTTCAAATGGAAAGACCACCGACGAAAACCAGGGCTCGAGATAACGGCGCACGGAGGACCAGGAAAAGTCGTGAACGTTCGCGGCGACGCGGTGAGTTGGGAGAATGGTCAGGCCTTCACTGCGCGTGTTGACGAAGGTCATCATGGCGCGTTCGTAGGGCGCGTTCGGATCACTGCTTCCGGCCCGCGCGCGCCGCTCGTTGCGATAATTCAACGCGGTTTCGTAGCGGTGATGTCCATCGGCGATGACCAGTTTTTGATCGGACATGGCTTCGTGGATCGCGTTTGTCTTTTCGGGTTCGGCGATGATCCAAAGCCGGTGAGTGACGCCATATTCATCGGTGACTTCAGTGGCGGGTACCGCGGAACTCTCGGCTTCGGCAAGGATGGCGTCCACGCGCTTCTGGGGATCTGAATAGAGCATGAAGAGCTGGCCGGTGTGAGTGCGCGTGTGGCGAAGCAGTTCGAGGCGGTCGGCCTTGGGCCCGGAGAGCGTATGTTCGTGTCGAAAGATCACTCCGGCGGAATATTCCTCAAGTCGGCCGGCGCCGATGAAGCCGCGGCGTGTGCGGCGCTCGGTTGTGCCAGGCGCCGTAAAATCCTGCGAGTAGGCATAAAAAGAAGGCAACGGGTCCGGGACAACGATCTGATTTGCAATCCATTCCCGGAGTGCAGCGGCTGCGCGCGTGTACACATTATCCTGCGGAGAATCGCCGGGGAAGGCGCGGCCTTTTTCGATGGTGATCAGATTATGCGAATCGGCGGCATAGTAAGCGTCCTGCATCTGCGGCGAAATTTTGTCGTAAGGTTGGGTCAGCACGCGAGAGAAGGAAGCAATCGCGGGATTGTATCGATACGCGCGAAAGGGGAAAACCTGAGCCATGGGGTCTCCAGAGTAATTTCGATTGCCATAGAAGCCTTATAGTTTAAGCGAAGCACGGTCAACAACGAATAGAGCCTGCGGCCGCGATTGTTTCGCTTCGATGAATGCACGCGCTGCCTCTCGGGCCGTATTAAAATGATCGTCGATGACGAACGTCGATTTTTCCCGAGTTAAGGCGCTGATCTTTGATCTTGATGGAACGCTGATCGATTCCAAGCTGGACTTGGCGATCTCCGTGAACGTCATGCTGACCAGCCTGGGCCGTGCCGCGCTTCCCGAGGAGACGATCGCGAGCTACGTCGGCTCAGGAGCCGCCGTGCTGGTGAGCCGGGCTTTGGGAAATTCGCCCGGAGAGGAAGAGGTCAAGAAGGCGCTGGGGATCTTTCTGGCGCATTATTCGCAACACAATCTGGACAACACTTGGGCGTATCCGGGGGTCGAAGAAGCGCTGGCGCAACTGAAAAGCTATCCGCTCGCGGTCTTAACTAACAAACCTGCGGCCGTGAGCGAGGAAATTCTGGAGGGACTGGGGCTCGCGCGATACTTTCGGAAAATCTACGGCGGGAACAGTTTTGAAACAAAGAAACCGGATCCTTTGGGCGCAAACACGATTTTGCGGGAGTTCGGCGTTACTGCGCCGCAAGCGGTCATGGTCGGCGATTCCGAAGTGGATGTGCAAACCGCGCGCAACACGGGAATGCTCGCGGCCGCGGTCAACTACGGCTTCGGCACGCACGATCGCGCAAAATACCCTGCCGATCTCTATCTCGAGAAGCTTCCGGAACTTCTTAGCTGGTTAAACCACTCGGGTGCGTGAACAGCGGGGCCTTGCCAATCGAGGCTTCGCAAGGCAGACTCTGCGCGTGATCATTGGCCTGTTTTCGGAGCTGGATTCGCCCGGCGGAGTGCAGCGCGCCGGGCGCCACATCGCTTCCATACTCACTGAATTTGCCAAAGGACGCGGGATGGAATGCAGGCTCCTCAGTTTGCAAGATTCTCCGGAATTGCACCGCATGTCTGTGGGAGGGAGAGAGTTTGTTTTCACGGGTAGCGACGGCGGCAAAGCGCGGTTCATGGCGGCTGCATTGCGAGCCGCGCGGCGCCGTGCCCAGTTCGTGGTTGCGGCGCACCCCCATCTCGCGCCGGTGGCGCGGGGTATGCACGTTATCGCGCCTCGGCTCAAATCCATTGTCTGCACGCATGGAATCGAAGTTTGGGAGCCGCTCTCGCGTGTGCGCCGCTCCGCCTTGCGCAAGGCAGACTTGGTCCTCGCGCCGAGCAAGTACACCGCGGACCACGTTGCCGCCGACCAGCAGGTCCCCGCGGACCGCATTCGGGTGCTGCCCTGGGCGCTCGATCCGCAATTTGAAGCGCAAGTCGTGGCCGCCTCGCGAATCTCCTTGCCGGGTGACTTTCCCAAGGGCCGCGTGATTCTCACCGTCGGGCGATGGCTCGCGAGCGAGCGCTACAAGGGCATGGACACTTTGATTACTGCGCTCCCGAAGCTGCTGACGCGCTGGCCGGAGCTGGAACTCGTCATGATTGGCCAGGGAAACGACCGCGAATGGCTCGAGGATCTCGCCCAAAAGAATGGGGTGAGCATGCATGTTCACTTTCTGACTGGATTAAGCAGCGCGCAACTCGCGGCGTGTTACGCAGCGTGCGAAATGTTCGCGCTTCCGAGCCGCGGAGAGGGTTTCGGAATGGTTTATCTTGAGGCCATGGCCAGCGGCAAACCGGTGATCGGCGGCCAGCATGGCGGCGCGCCCGAAGTGATCCAGGACGGCGTGACTGGCTATCTAGTGCCTCATGGCGACGCGCTGCAATTGGCCACCTCCATCGAAACGCTTTTGGCCAACCCCGCTTTGGCCCAGGAGATGGGCCGCAAAGCACGAGAACGCGTCGAGCGCGAGTTTCGCTTCAACGTCTTTGCCAAAGCCCTGAAGAAAATTTTCCGCGAAGCATGCGAATCCTGAACGTCACCGAAAGTTACGCACCCTTTTACGAGTTCGGCGGGCCGCCCGTGAAAGTGCAAGCCCTTTCGGAAGGACTGGTAGCGCGCGGGCACGAAGTCAACGTTCTCACCGCCGATTGGGGTTTCGAAAAGCGCGAGAAGGAGAAACCTTCCGTGCAACCGCCCGACCGCTCTCCATTTGGCTGGCGAAGCGAACATAACGGCGTCCGCGCCATCTATCTTCCCACCTGGGTGCGTTATCGCGCGCTGACCTGGAACCCTGCGGTAAAGCGGTTCTGCCGGGCGCGCCTCGGCAACTTCGACGTGGTACACATTTTTGGCCTGTACGATTTGCTGGGTCCGGCAGTGGCTGCAGTCTGCCGCAAACGCGTCATTCCCTATGTCCTGGAGCCTATCGGGATGTTTACTCCCATCGTGCGCAGCTTCCGCTTGAAGCGCTTCTATCACACATTCTATGGCCAGAAGATGTTCGAGGGAGCTTCGTCCGTGATTGCCACGGCCGAGCAGGAACTTGAGGATTTTTTGCGAGGAGGGATAGCAAAAGCGAAAATCGTGCTGCGCCGCAATGGTGTGATGCCGCCGGCGCAATTCCCCCCACGGGGCAGCTTCCGTTCTGTTCACGGATTCCCGGCCAATGCCCCATTGGTTCTGTTTCTCGGCAGGCTATCCGCCAAGAAAAGCCCGGAATTGCTGCTGCGCGCGTTTGCTGCTTTGCCGCCTCGCGAAACCGGAGAGCAGTGGCAACTTGTTTTCGTCGGCCCAGACGAGTCAGGAATGCGCAAGCACCTGGAGGAAACTGCCGCGAAGCTGGGCGTCGCAGGAAGAACGCGATTTTTCAGCTCGCTCTTTGGCAATGAAAAATGGGCCGCGTACCGCGATGCGGACGTTTTCGTGCTTCCGTCGCAAAACGAGAACTTCGGAAACACGGCCGCGGAAGCGGCCGCCGCGGGCACGCCGGTCATCGTAACAGAAAACTGCGGCATCGCTTCATTGTTCTCGGATGGAGCGGCGCTTGTGATTCCGCACGAGCAAAACGCTCTCGCGCAAGCAATTGCAAACGTCCTAGGCGATCCAGCCCTCCATGCGCGTCTATCAGCAGCCGGCAGACAAATTGCCGCCCGCCTCGGCTGGGAGGAACCGGTTATGCAGATGGAATCGCTCTACGGAACGCTTGCGGCGGCCCGGCCCGGCGTTGGACAATCGTATCGCCGGGAGTAGGCGCTTGCAGGAATCCAAGCACCGGATGTTCCGCATGCTCTGGAGGGGGAGCAATCTCCTACTGGTGCTATGCGCGACGCTCACGATCTATGCGATCGGCTGGGAATTTTCCGTCCGCGAGTATCTGCACGGCTTTTCGGATGCGGTCGTCCCCTCCGAATCGAGCCCGGAAGAAAAAGTGGATGCCATCCTCCATTGGATGAAAGCGGGTCCGGAGCGCGCTGTAGCGGTCAATCCCGATGATCTTTCCACTCGCGACCCGGAGACGACATTGAATTTCAAGCAATTGCTGGACGTCTGCGGTACGGCGACGAACGCTTTCCTGAATCTCGCCCAGAGTTCCGGCCTGAGTGTCCGCCGCCTGCTGCTCTTGACGCCGGACCGCAACACCAAGCACGTGGTTGCGGAAGTGCTTCTCGACGATCGCTGGATCGTTGTGGATCCCACCTATCGCATTGTGATGAAGGACGCTGAGGGAAGGATGCTGAGTCGCAAGGACCTGCAAAATCCGCAGGTCTTCGCGCAGGCCATCACCAGGGTGCCCGGCTATCCGGCGGACTACAATTACACGAAAGTCGCCCACGTGCGTCTGGCTCGTATCCCCCTCGAGGGGTTCCGTCTGCGGCGCGTGTTCGATTCCATCTATCCGGGCTGGGATGAAGCCTTCGACTGGAGCCTCCTCCTCGAACGCAAATCCTTTTTAGTGCTGTTTCTCTCCGCGCTGGCAACCATCTTCCTGCTCTTGTGGCGCTTCGCTCTGGGTTGGTATGCTGACCGCCGGCTGAAGATTCCGCGTTTCCATTTGCGGCGCAATTTGCTGCGGGCGGGCACGGTCTTCTTCACCACACCGGAGATCAAATAATCAAGTGTGCGGTATTTGTGGCGTCGCGTTTGCCTCGCGCAGCACGGATGCCGAAGCGCGTGTCCGCGCGATGGCTTCCTCGATGCGCCATCGCGGCCCGGATGACGATGGCTTTCTGGCGGGCGATCCGCGGTCGCCCGGACTCGCTCTGGGCATGCGCCGCCTCAGCATCATTGATATTGGAGGCGGCCGCCAGCCTCTCTGGAATGAATCTAGGGACGTCGCCGCGATTCTCAACGGCGAAATCTACAATTACCGCGAACTCCGCGAACGCCTGAAACTTCTCGGCCATCGGTTCGCAACGCAATCCGACACGGAAATTCTCGTTCACGCCTGGGAGGAATGGGGCGAAGAGGGCCTCACGGAATTGCGCGGCATGTTCGGACTGGCGATTGCCGATTTCCGCAAACACTATACGAGCGGCCCGGTTTTGTTCCTGGCGCGGGACCCCCTCGGAATCAAACCTCTCTATTACACGCAGCAGCCAGACGGCTTTGCGTTTGCCTCCGAATTGCGCGCGCTCCTCGCTTCCGGTGTGACGCCAAAGCACCCCTCCCAGGACGCCATCACTTCCTACCTGCTCTTTGGGAGCGTCAGCGAGCCGGTGACCATGCTCGAAGGAGTCTTTTCACTACCTCCCGGCCATCGCCTCGTCGTGTATGTTCCCGACCGCCGCCGTGTGCCGCGCGCGCATCCCTGGTGGGATCCGCGCCGCAGTCCCGCCGCGAGGGATCCGAGGCGCCCAGCGGAATTTACTCCCGCAGCGCGCCAATTGCTCCCGCTTCTCGAAGATGCCGTGCGCGCGCATCTCATCGCCGATGTGCCTGTGGGCCTCTTTCTTTCGAGCGGGCTAGATTCCGGCGCCATTGCGGTGCTCGCTGCACGCCAGCATCCCGGCATCCGCAGTCTCACGCTGGCATTTCCTGGGACTCCATCCGACGAATCAGAATTGACTCGCCAGGTCGCAAAACAATGCGGCACCCTGCACACAGAAATTCCTCTCGACGGCAAGGCCGTCCTTTCTCGCCTTGACGAAGCGCTCGCCGCTCTCGACCAGCCCACCATGGATGGCATCAACACGTATTTCGTTTCATGGGCCGCGCGTCAGGCCGGATTGAAAGTCGCTCTTTCCGGTCTCGGCGGCGACGAACTTTTCGCCGGCTACCGCACTTTCACCGACGTGCCTAGACTCGAAAGAATCTCTTCCACCGCAAAACTTTTGCCCGCCGCAATGCGCAACGCGGCCGCGCCTTTGCTGCGTTGGCTCTTTTCGCTTTCGCGCACGCCGGACGCGACGGCCAAGGCTCTTTCCGCGTGGAAAAACCCGCGAGTTCTGCCCGACGCTTATTTCTTCGCGCGCGCCTTGTTCCCGCCGGAACTTCTTTCGCAACTCACCGATCCGCGATTTCGCCCCAGCACTATTGGCGCCGACGGATTTACGCTCGAGCCGACCTGGCTCGGATGGCTGCAGCGTGCCGCCGATGAAGCGCACCGGCTGGAACGCGTGGGCGGGATCAGCTGGATGGAAATGCGAAGCTACATGGCCAGCACGCTTTTGCGCGACACTGACTCCGCAAGCATGGCCAATTCTCTCGAAGTGCGCGTTCCGCTTTTGGACACGCCTCTTGTCGAATTTGTCTGCACTCTGCCGGATGCCGCGCGCCGCCGCCCAGGAGAGCAAAAAGCCTTGCTCGTTCGCGCACTCGAAGATCTTTTGCCGGAAGAAGTTGTTTCACAACCCAAGCGCACGTTCACTCTGCCCTGGGAAGAATGGCTCCGTGGTCCGCTTCGTCCCCGTCTCGAGGCCAGTTTCTCCGACGTTGCTCCCGTGCTTCGGCCATACTGGAAATCGGGCGGTGTCCGCCGGGTTTGGAATTCCTTCCTCTCCGGAGGCACAAGCTGGTCCCGCCCCTGGTCTCTCTTCGTCCTCAACGAATGGTCTCGCCGCCTGGGTTGAGCGGGCGGGTCAGCCGCTCTAACTGCGGTACACTCATTCTTCGATCATGAATATTCTCGGAATCAACGCCTATCACGGGAACGCTTCCGCGGCCATCGTTTGCGATGGCGAGCTCATTGCCGCCGTCGAAGAAGAGCGCTTCAACCGTGTTAAGTACGCCGCCGGTTTTCCCGCTGCGGCCATCCGCTATTGCCTCAAGGAAGCCGGCCTCACGCTCTCCGAGGTGGATCATGTCGCCGTCCCGCGCAATCCTTACGCGCGCCTCGCCACAAAGCTTTTCTACGCCGCGCGCTTGCCTTCGTTCGCGCGAGAGCGCGCCAAAGTCCTCGCAAAATTCACTTCCATACCCGTAGCGCTCGCAAAAGCCTTTGGCACCGACCGCGCAAAAATCAAAGCCGAATTTCATCGCGTGGAGCATCACCTCGCGCACCTTGCCAGCGCCTTCTACTGCTCTCCATTCGAAGAGTCCGCACTTCTCTCCGCCGACGGCCTCGGCGATTTCGCCAGCTCCATGTGGGGCGCGGGCTTCGGCCGCATAATCAATGTGCACGGCTCCATCGCCTTTCCGCATTCGCTCGGCCTGTATTACAGCGCGGTCACGCAGTATCTCGGCTTTCTCAAATTCGGTGATGAGTACAAGGTCATGGGACTTGCCGCTTATGGCCAGCCGGAGTTTCTCGAAGAATTTCGCGACATCGTGAAATCCAACGGCACGCAATTCTCGCTTGGCCTGGAATACTTCATCCACCATCGCACCGGCCCGGCAATGAGCTGGGCCGAAGCGGATAGGACGCCCACACTCGGCAAATTGTTTTCTGAAGAAATGCCGCGCCGTCTGGGTCCCGCGCGCAATCCCGAGGAACCGCTCGAGCAGCGCCATCGCAATCTCGCGTCTTCGCTTCAAGCGCGGCTCGAGGAAGTTTATCTCGGCATGCTCAGCCGCCTCGCGGAAGAAACGCACATGAAATCCGTCTGCCTTGCGGGGGGCGTGGCGTTCAATTGCGTAGCTAATGGAAAAATCTTTGACCAAACGCCCTTCGAGCATGTCTACGTTCATCCCGCCGCGGGCGACGCCGGACTCGCGGTTGGCGCCGCGTTCTATGTTTGGCACCAGATCCTGGGCCAGCCGCGCTCATTCGTGATGGATCATGCCTATTGGGGCCCGGACTATTCTCATGAAGAAATTCGCCGCGCCATCGAAGCCTCGGGCTTACAAAAAAGTGGCTACACAATTTCCGAATTGCCGGAAGAAGAATTGTTCCGCCGCACCGCTGCCATCATTGCCGAAGGGAAAATCCTCGGCTGGTTTCAGGGCCGCGCCGAATGGGGACCGCGCGCTCTCGGCAACCGCAGCATCGTTGCCGATCCCCGCCGCCCGGAAATGAAAGAAGTCTTGAACCGCCGCATCAAGCATCGCGAAATCTTTCGCCCCTTCGCGCCCTCGATCCTTGCGGAGTGCACCGTCGATTGGTTCGAAAAATCGCATCCCTCGCCTTTCATGACTCTCGCCTATGCGGTGCGCCCGGACAAGCGCGACAAACTCCCCGCGCCCACGCATGTGGACGGCACCGGCCGCCTGCAAACCGTCACGCGCCAAGCCAATTCTCGCTACTGGTCCCTCATCAAAGCCTTCGAGCGGCAGACTGGAGTGCCTGTCGTCCTCAACACTTCCTTCAACGACAACGAACCTATCGTCTGCCGGCCTGAGGAGGCCCTCGAATGTTTTCTCCGCACTCAGATGGATGCACTCGTCCTCGGCAATTTCCTGATTACCCGTGCCTGAAGCTGCGTCCGCATACTGCTCACACGCGTTATTCGCCTCCGTTTGCATCTCGATCCCGCCTGTGGTGGAATTCTCCAGAATGAATCGTCGCAATTTCATTCGCGTTTCTGCCGCAGCTGCTGTAACTGCTCCTCGGCTTCCGCTGCTTGTAGCTGACTCCAAACCCGCCGCTTCGATTCGGCTCATTCTCCGTCCCGACCGCCTCGGCAATAAAATCGCAGCCGACTTCACCGGCCTTAGCTACGAATCCGCGCAGCTCGGCAATCCGAATTTCTTCTCCGGCAACAACACGGAGCTTGCCGGTTTCATGCGCACGCTCGGCGTCTCCGGCGTTCTGCGCATCGGCGGCAATACCAGCGAATACTGTTACTGGACTCCTGATCCCGAAGACCACGGAGAGGAAAATAAGGCGAATCCTCAGGCCTCTGGAGCGACCGCTGGTCCAGACACGGGCAAGCAAGCTCCCGCGCCGGTGAAGATCGCGCCGTTGGCCGTCCGCAATCTGCGCGATTTCCTCGACTCTTGCGGCTGGAAGCTAATTTATGGCTTGAACATGGGCACTAGCACAGCGGAAGATGCGGCCGCCGAGGCGGCTTACGTGATGGATATGGCCGGGCCAAAGCTGATTGCCTTCCAGCTCTGCAACGAGCCCGATCTCTTCTTTCGCAACGGCATTCGCAAATCCGATTACGATTTCGCGCAATTCGCCGCCGAGTGGCGGCACTTCTATCAAACCATCCGCTCCCGCGTCCCCAATGCGCCCTTCGCAGGGCCGGACACCGCCTACAACAATGAATGGCTCGTGCCCTTTGCAAAACAATTCAACCGGGAAGCCGTCTTTCTCTCGCAACACTATTACGCGGAGGGGCCGCCGACCGATCCTTCCATGACCATCGAACGTCTTCTCCGCCCTAATCCTAAGCTGCGGGACGAATTCGACGGGATGGAAAACACAGTGAAGGAGTCCGGCTTGCCCTTTCGCCTCGCGGAAACGAACTCTTGTTATTCAGGCGGCAAGCCCGGCGTCAGCGATACGTTTGCCTCGGCTCTCTGGGGCGCGGACCTGATGTACCAGCTCGCGTCCGCGGGCGGCATGGGAATCAATTTTCACGGCGGCGGCTACGGCTGGTACACGCCAATCGCCGGAACCCGCGAAAATGGTTTTCTCGCTCGCCCGATCTATTACGGTATGTTGCTCTTCGCGCAGGCTGGATCGGGCCAGTTGGTGGAAAGCACGCTCGAAAAACTCGAACTGGCGCCGTTACTCACCACGTACGGTCTCCGGAGCGACGCGGGAGCATTGAAAGTCGCCGCGTTCAACAAGAATCTCGAACGCGCTGTTCTTCTTACGATGGATATCAGCCAGCCCACGTTGCGCGCGACCGCTCTTCGCCTTGTTGCGCCGCGCGTGGACGACACGACTGACACAACCTTCGGCGGTTCGCCCGTCGGCGCCAGTGGCTCTTGGTCGCCCGTTCTCGAAGAACTTCTCCCAGTCGAAAATGGTGTTGCCTCGATCGAGCTCCCTGCCGCCAGCGCAGCCCTCATCACTTTTCCTCGCGAATAGCCATCCTCTGCGACGCGCTCCGAAAGTTATCTGGCGGGCGACGCTGGGGGCGGGAAAGGTGGCGATTCGGGCGTGGGAGAACTCGGCGCAAACGGTGTCAAAGCCTGCGGCCACAGCGCCGCCGCCAACGGTGGATATCTTCCCGCAAAGAAATAAATCGAATACGCTGGAAAAAACACAAACGCTGGCACGGAAATTAGTGAAGCTGCGAAAATTAATATTGCCAGCGCAATGCAGCCTGCGACCACGGCCAGCGCAATGGTGTAGAAGTTCCATGTCCACCCCGCTGCTTTGCCTGCCAGCACCGCGGCCACTCCCACTCCTCCGATGGGGATCAGCAGCACAAAAAGAACAATGAACGTCAAGATGCCGAAAGCAATTCCCGCCCCGATCGCCAGCACGATCTTCATTCCGATGTATCCCGCGTAACCGCCGGTTTCCTGTTTGAGCGCGGCCCACAGTCTCCGCCAGCCTTCCATGGCGCTGATCTCTTCGAACGCCATTTGCGGGACGACAAAATCCTTGGTCATCACCTGCACCAGGGCCATTGCCAACACGAACGCAAAGATCAAGAGAAGGAGCAGAGCTGCTCCCAAGATCAGCCGCACAAGGTGTTCCCTGGGGTGCGTGAATCCCCCCATGCGCCACACGACTGCCGCGGGAATCCCGATAAGGACGAGCAGGCCGGCGAACGTGGCCAGCATCAACCAGATCTGCCATACGAACAAGCGGAAGCCCGGACTTTTGCGCCGTGCCCATCCTTGACGAATGTGGCATTCCTTCGCAATTACGCTGTCGAACAGAATGAATCGCATCATGCTGGTGATATAGAGCAACAGCACCATAAGCCCGAACCCTGCAATGACCGCGAACGCGATCAAGCCCGCGACGAGCGCGGTGTCACGTGCCAGCTCCGGAGGCCATACCACACCGAGAAGGTGCTCCGATCCATGCTCATGATGTGGCGGCGGCCAACTGAAATTGAAGTTGCAGCCTCCCGCGGAACCCAGTTCCCCGGCCAGAATTCCCACTAGCGCCAGCCGCGCCCACTGGCCAAAACGGAAAGGACGAAAAAGTTGCTGCTTAGCATGCTCGAAAGCGGGAGTGATCGCATCCACCGCTGAAATTGGCAAGTGCACACCCCCGATTTGCAGCTACCCAGATGGAGACAAACTACCCCGAAGCCGGCAAGAGATCAACGCATTCGAGAACCGCGTAAGGCGTCAGCTTCGGCGTCTGAAGCTTTGCGTTTCCCCCCGAGGCTGGGTTTCAGTCTGAGCTTCCCAACGGAAGGAAATACTGCGTACCTTTCACCGGCTCTTGTAGCCGCCGCAGAAGCTGTTGCAGGTCGTCGTTCCGCGCGACAAAGTCTATTTCCGAAGTGTCAATCACCAGCAAGTCCGAAGCTTCATACCGGAAGAAGAAATGTTCGTAAGCGCGCGCCACTTCCTCGATGTACATCAGCGAAATCTTGTTCTCCTCGCGAGCCGCTTTCTTGGCAATCCGCGCGCGCAGCACTTCCGGTTTGGCCTGGAGATAAATCACCAGATCGGGAGCGGGAAGATCGGCTGTCAATACTTCATAGTAACGTTCATAAAGCTTTAATTCCTGATCGTCGAGATTCAGGTTGGCAAAGATGCGGTCCTTTTCCATCAGGAAATCAGCAAGCAGCGGTGCAGGCGATTCCGCGGCCAGCGCTTCGCGCACACGCTTTTGCCGCTCCATCAGAAAGTACATCTGCGCCCGCAGCGCGGAGCCGGGTTTTTCCTTATAAAAATCCGCGAGAAAAGGATTGTCCTCGCAATCATAGATGCGCCGCGCATGGAGCCGTTCGGCCAGAATCCGCGCCAGGCTGGACTTCCCCACGCGTAGTGGCCCCTCGATGACGATGAAGCGCGGAGGCTGTGGGCCTCGTTGCGGAATGCGCGCTCGTTTGGCGGAAGCGGGCTCGTGGGGCGCCATCGTTTTGCGAATTATAGCAGCTTTGGCTCGCCCCGGAGGAGCCGGGCGAAGGGCCGCGATGCTCACTTGCGGGAGCCCAGTACCGGAGTCCTGGAGCACAAGGCAAGAAATGCGGAGGGGGTAAGTACTAGGGAGAATGTGACCAATGGGCCAGTGACTACCTGTACCAAAGTACAGCATAATGGCTGCCGTTACGGGCAGGCAGTTGACGGAGAGCCCGCGACACCTGAGGTGGTCAAAATGCTCCTCGCAACCCTGGTTTTATTGTGCGCTCTTCCGCAAGCCGCCAACGACGGCGCCAAACCCGTCGAAGTTTCTGCACCCGCAGTGGAAACCGCGGCAAGTACGGACGCCCCGGCCGTGAAGCTCCCAGACAGTCCCGCACCCAAACTGGAAACAAGCAGTGTGGCTGAAAGCAGCGTGAAATTGAGCGCCGGTTCAGCCAGCGATGCTTTAGCCGCGCCGATTCAACCTGCCAGCCCGGGGGCGGGAATCCGGCCGGGAATCAAGCCGGCGATTTCTGGCGAGTACACGCCACGGTACAGGAAAGAATGGTATGCGCTGATGTTCGTGGGTCACAGTGCGGCGGTGTTTGATGCGTGGTCCACGCGCCGGGCCATTTCCGGCAACTACGGCACGGAAGGCAATCCGCTGCTGCGGCCTTTCTCGCATTCGAACGCAATGTACGCGGCCACGCAGGTCAGTCCCGCGGTGATGGATTTTCTTGGGCGCAAAATGATGACCAGCCGTCACGCCTGGATGCGCAAGCTCTGGTGGGTGCCGCAATCGGCGGGCGCGAGCGTGTCGTTTGTTTCGGCCGCGCACAACATGTCGGTCGTGCCGTAAGAGAATCCCGAACAATTGGAACCAAGCGTCCCGGTGGGTCTGCACCCACCGGGAGATTTTTTTTGGCTTCCGAAATTTCCCCATAGGGCAACGCCAGGGGTAAGGCCCGCATCGGTTACCACATCAGCTGAACGCATTTCCAGCCATTCGCGCCCGGTGGGAAACGCACATTCATGTTATAAGAGAAGTGCCTGGCTACACGCGTGGGAACGGGAGAACTTGGGATATGGCCAGCAAAAGATTGTCATGGAAGACGCTCCGCAGATGCGCCGCATGTTTCTGCATGACGCTGGGGTTTGCGGGCATCTGTGCGGCTCAAGAGGGAAGCTTCAATGCCACAGGGGCCGAGAAACCCCTTCTGCTGCCGGAGATTTCGCTGGAAGCGAAGCCGGCTTCGAACACCCTTTGGGCGGATAGCGCGGCGGCGGAGCCATCCCCTCCCCCTCGGTACACCTGGAATGATTACCGCTGGGAGATTGAGGCCGGCGTAACTTTCGTCCGCTTCCAGTCTTCGATTTTTTACGCCAGCATGGTTGGTTTCAAATCCTCCGTTGCCTATCACCTCAATGACTGGATCTCGGCGGAAGGCGGAGTCACCACGGGATTTGCCCCGACGATCTTCGACAACGAACATGTGAAATATGTTGATTACATGGCCGGAATCCGCGTGGGTCCTCACCGCGGAAGGCTTGAGCCGTGGGCCCACGTCATGGTCGGCGGCGCGCATCTGCTTCCACAAACGGCTGGTAACAGCCAAAATGCGTTCGCCATGAGAGCCGGGATAGGAACGGATTACCGGCTGAATCCGGTGCTTTCGCTGCGCGTGGAGGCGGATTACCTGAGGACCCAGTTCTTCAGCCAATCGCAGAACAACTTTCAGCTCGCAACTGGCGCAGTTTTTCATTTTTAGCCGCGCTGGGACGGACGCAACTTCTCTGGGAACGCGCCATTTGTTGACACCTTTGCGAAGCGTCCGCTAGACTACAATTGTTTTGGAATCGAGCTGTTCCTGCCATGCCCGTTCCCCGGTAGCTCAATGGTAGAGCATTCGGCTGTTAACAAACCTTAAAACCGTTGAATCGGCGCCGCTTATACCGAAAAAACGCCGGTTTAGCGGCCCTTCGTTGGAACCAGGTTGGAACCAGATTACCGAGTTGAACCCCTACGATGAGATAGTTTTGGCCTGCGCACCTTGCGACGGTCACTTCGGGATTGCCGACACTCCAGGAGTCTCCGTCAATACCCGCAAGCGGTTTTATAAAGTGTGATCCGGATGGCGGTTCACTCTCGCGAGCCGACGATTGGATGCTTTGCTGCTTCCAACTTATCTGGCCGCCCGTCCTGGCAAGTGCCCACGACGAAGCGTGACCTGGTGGCGCGCTTGCCTTGGGCGCACGGCCCGCCACTCCAACCACTCCGTCCTTCCCATAACTGGTAACGTTTGCAACAAACCCCCTTTTCGCTCAACGACAACTCGAATGAATTGAAAACGTTGGATTCCGGCACAGAAGTGGCTACGTCTCGTCGAGAATAGTTGCAGGGATGTAGCTTCAAGCAAGCTGAAGCCCTATTGCTTCGTCTCCAAAGTGCTCTTGATCGACGTTAACGATTTTTTGAGAGAAGAGACCGATCGCGACGCTTTCGCAGGTCTGCATGCGCCCGACAGCCATACGCTGGAACTTCCGGGAATATCGCTTTCGCCTCTCCACTTGTGTTTCCTCTTCCGGAGAGCGTGCCCATCGCAATTGTGCCAATTCAAGGGGTCAGTCCATCCCGGACTTGCCGGTTTCGACGTTGATCGGTGACTTGAGCTTAATCCTTCTTACCTTATGGTGTTTCCGAGTGACTCCGAGATGTCAGAGATTCTCCGATATTTCGTGCGCTCTCTAGCTTTCTGATCGCAATGCTTTGTTGGCTTTCCTTGTCTATCTCATCGTAGACGTTGGATTTACGCGCTCTTCATCCGACCTGCGTGAATGGGCCCCTGGTTGCACTTACGCAGGAAATGGACAACTGGGCCCACCACGAATAAGAGCAACTCAGCAACGGAGAGCGGGTCATCGTGCTGGGTCAATATCTGAAGAAAACTTTGATAATTCAAGACGATAAGGAGAAAAGACAATGGCTACAGCTGTTAGAGTGACTACACCAGGGGTCAGTTACAGGAAGACGACGTTAAAGAGTGACTACATGAAGTTTCCCGCCAACGCCATCACAGTCGGCAGGGTCGGGGATAACAAGGGCAAGCTCATTCTCGCTTGCGGGGCCCTGGACCGGATCTGTATCCTCGATCCTGACAC